>CAYLLD010000152.1:0-6977 GCA_964384315.1 uncultured Rhodobacterales bacterium
GAGCCGGGCATGGTGATTTCAATGGAGCCCATGCTGACCGTTCCAGAAGGCACACCCGGCTCGGGTGGCTACCGTGAGCATGACATCTTGGTCATTACCGAGGATGGCAACGAAAATATTACGGGCTATCCCTATGGGCCGGAGTTTAATGTCATCGCCTGACACCGGTGGCACTTCGACATTGTTCAGCGCGGGGTCATTGCGTAGGCCATTGTAGTTATCATTGGGCGCACCAAAGGAAGCGCTAAGGTCAGCATCCCTTGCAGTCCCTATCGACGTGTAGACCTATCGTTCGTTGATTAGCTCTTTGGGCGAACGACGACAGCGATTTGAGATGTCGGGTTGTTGTCCTTGTCAAGAGCGCTTCACGGTTGTTTACTCAGATCAGGATCCAACCCAAGGGGGATATCATGTCACTTCGTCTCAATCGCCGTCACTTTATCGCCGGATCAGCTGGGCTGGTCGCGATGCATCCGTTCTCGGTCAATGCTGCGACCAATCAGGCGCATTTGCGTCTTATGGAAACGACCGATCTGCATGTTCATGTTTTCCCGTACGATTATTATGCGGACAAACCGCGCGACACTGTGGGGTTGTCCCGGACAGCCTCGATCATTGGAGGCGTGCGGGCAGAGTCCACAAACTCGCTGCTGATCGACAATGGCGACTTTCTGCAGGGCAATCCCATGGGCGACTACATTGCCTATGAGCGCGGTATGAAAGAGGGTGATATGCACCCGGTGATTACGGCTATGAACACGCTTGGCTTTGATGCCTCGACCCTTGGTAATCACGAGTTTAACTACGGCATTTCGTTTTTGATGAAGTCGGTTTCGGGCGCGGCTTTCCCGATTGTCTCCGCCAATGTGGTCAAAGAGATGGGGGCGAGCCCGACTGAGGATACCACACTTCTACCGCCTTATGTGATCCTGGATCGGGAGATTACCGACGGGGCAGGTGACACCCATCCGATCAAGATTGGTCTGATCGGCTTTGTTCCGCCGCAGATCATGAATTGGGATCGTAAACATCTTGAGGGTAATGTGCAGGCGCGCGATATCGTGGCGACCGCCAAGGCCTATGTTCCGCAAATGAAGGAAGAGGGCGCTGACATTATCATCGCGCTGTCGCATTCGGGTATTGGGAGTGCGGGTGACGAGGAAGGTCTGGAGAACGCCTCTATCCCATTGGCTCGCGTGGACGGGATTGATGCGATCTTGACCGGTCACTCCCATTTGGTGTTCCCGTCGTCCAAATATGATGAGTGGGAGGGTGTGGACGTGGCGGCTGGCACCATCGGCGGCAAGCCCGGTGTTATGGGCGGTTTCTGGGGCAGCCATATGGGCCTTGTGGATCTGTTGATTGAGCGGGACGGTAATGGTTGGCGGGTCTTGTCCCATACCGCCGAAGCGCGGCCGATTTCCAAGCGCAACGAGGATCGCTCGATCACGCCGTTGGTTGAAGATTATGCGCCTGTTTTGACTGCAGTTCAGGCGGATCACGATGCGACCTTGCAATATGTGCGCACGGCGGTTGGGAAAACCGATGCGCCTTTGCACAGCTATTTTGCACTGGTGGCGGATGATCCGAGTGTTCAGATCGTGTCGAATGCGCAGATTTGGTACATCAAGGATCAGCTTGCTGGGACCGAGTATGCCGACCTGCCGATCCTGTCTGCGGCGGCGCCGTTTAAGGCGGGTGGTCGTGGTGGACCGGAGTATTTCACCGACGTGCCGGTTGGAGATGTGGCCATCAAAAACGTAGCGGATCTTTACCTTTATCCCAATACAGTTAGGGCTGTGAAGGTAACTGGTGCACAAGTGAAGGATTGGCTTGAGCGTTCTGCGGGCATGTTCAACCAAATTGATGCAGGTTCTACCGATGCGGTGCTGCTGAACCCTGATTTCCCGAGCTACAATTTTGATGTGATGGACGGAGTGACCTACGAGATTGATCTGTCCCAACCCTCAAAATTCGACAAAGACGGTGCGGTGATCAACGCGGATGCAAACCGGATCACGAACCTCATGTTTAATGGCGCGCCGGTCGATCCAGAACAGGATTTTGTCGTAGCCACCAACAATTACCGTGCTTCTGGAGGCGGTAGTTTCCCGGGGGCTCAGGGTGACACTGTGATCTTTGAAGGGCCGGACACAAACCGCGATGTGATTGTGCGCTACATCGTGGACAAAGGAACAATTGGGCCGAAGGCGGATGCCAATTGGAGCTTCAAGGGAATGCCGGGAACCTCATTAATGTTTGAAACTGGACCAGCCGGGGCAACATATGCCGATGAGGTTGAGGGTATGGATATTGAAGCCGCTGGAACAAGCGACAGTGGCTTCGCATTGTTCAGGATAAAGATGTAAAAACTCTCCGGCACTGGTGTTTTGGTTTTAGCTGTCGTCTGGCTCTTCTTTGCGACACGTCACGCCAAGCAAGTCTTCAAAAACCAGCACCATTGCCCCTTTATCCTTAGCGCCATGGCCCGCAAGCAGGGCTTGCTGATACGTTGTAGTTGCTGCCGCTAGGACCGGCGCGGGGATCTGGTTGCGGGCGGAAATCTCGGCCCCATTGATCAAGTCCTTGTACGCAGCTTGGAGCGGGTAACCGGTATCGAATTTACCTTCTAGGATTTGTGGAATGAAATACTCCGACGCATAACTACGCCCGGTGCCAGAGTTCACAACGTCGGCCGTCGTTTCAGGATCAAGCCCCAGTTTTTTTGCCATGGGAAGGATTTCAGCCAGTGCTGCTGCGTTGATGTCAAACAGCAGTTGGTTCATCAGTTTGGTCAACTGACCAGAGCCCACAGCGCCCGTGTGCAATATGCGGCTGGCCATCGTTCCAAGGGCAGGCTTCAATTGCTCAAACGCGCGCGCATCCCCACCAACCATCATGGTGAGCGTTCCCTCTTGCGCACGTTTCCACATGCCAGAAACAGGCGCGTCGAGAAACACTAACCCTTGCTTTTGGAGACGTGCACCAATGCTAACCGTGCGCTCGTACTCAATTGTCGACGTATCCACGACGATGGTCCCGTCCAAGAGATGCTCAGCGATGCCAGTCTCAGCATCAAACAGGGATGTCTCAACGATGGCACCATTTGGAAGACAGGTAATCAGCACGTCTATATCTGCAAAATCAGCGGGCCCGGTTGCCTTGGAAGCCCCTGCCGCCATAACTGCAGTCATGGCGTCTTCGCTTAGATCAAAAGCAATGACGTCGTGTGAGGCCGCGAGGTTCGCAGCCATGGGTGCCCCCATCTGGCCCAATCCGACAAATCCAAAACGCATGTCGATCTCTTTCCTTATTTTGTTAAGGGCATATCATCCCGCCAAGAGACATCTAATCTCCGACCATTAGGTTCATCTTTTTAATGCGATAGTCCAATTTTGCACGCGTTAGGCCCAGACGGCGGGCGGCGGCGGAAACATTCCAATCGCATTCGTTCAAGGCCGCAATTATTGTCTCTGATTCCACATCCGCCAAGGTCCGCTCACCTTGCACTTCGCCAAACGCCTTGGGGCGAAAGGCCGTGCCGGTTTCTTTCATGCGCACGCCGAGTTGTGGCATCTTTTCGATGCCAGTGAATACATGCGAGATATCGATCTGGTCACCGGCTTGGGCATAGATCACGCCCCGGTCTATCATATTGGATAGCTCGCGAATGTTGCCCGGAAAATTGTAGCGCAAAAGAACATCCACCAGCGGACCCGCCAAGCCTTGCAGCGTTTTGGCGTGGCGGGCGCTGTGGAGCAAAAAGAAGTGTTCGATCAAATCGGGAATATCGTCGGGCCGCTCGCGCAATGGCGGGATCTGGATGGGCAAGAGTGAGAGGAAATAGTGAAGATCCGCGCGAAGCTTGCCTGCGGCCACTGCATCGATGGGAACGTCGCCAGTTGCTGATACCACGCGGTAGGGCAGTTTCGCGCTGCCTTTGTCTTGCAGGCGCAGCGCCAATTTGGCCTGCATTGCAGGTGGAAGCGCTACGACGTCGTTCAAGAACAACGTCCCCCCCACCGCTTGGCTCATCAAACCTGACGGACCAAAAAGCGTCTCATTCTCGGCCTCTGGCGCGCCAAAAAAGGCCGAGCAATTCACGCGCACAAATGGGCCTTTTGGCGTCTCGCCGTGCTCGTGCAAATAGCGCGCGAAATGCTCTTTCCCCGTGCCGGTTTCCCCCATCAACAACACAGGCTCCTTGACGGCACAAACCCGGTCAACCAAACGCCGGGTCCGCGCAATCGCCGCTGACTGCCCAACAATATCCGAAGGCAAAACGCGCCTTTTAGGTTTGCTTTCTAAATCGGCAGCTGGCGTCCACGGTTTTCCCTTGGGCGCGGCAGCGGCATCTATGCCAAAGGTCTTTAACTCTGGCACATCGCCGTCCCAGCTTTTGGCGTCCTTGCCCACAATCAAACACCGATCCGACCCTTGGCCCACGCAGTCGAGTTCGCGAAAAATCACCGGATAGCCCAACAGCGTTGTGGTGAACCCCGAAGGCACGGCCACTTGGGTCCAACAAACCGGACAATCGCAGACGCCAAAATTATTGTAATGCTCGGTGCCTTCGGCGCTATCGTACCAATAAAACTCGCCCAGATATTCTTGCTTGGCCACGTCGAACTCGAACCGCCGTGTGGCCACTTTGGCAAAGCCCTGCATGGTATGGAGCCGAGGCCCAGCGGCCAGCGCTGCGGTTTTGTCGGTTTGGTTGAACCGTTTGGTCACAAGCTTGGCCAGCTGCACCCCTTGGTTCCAGCCCACTTGCATACAGCGCTCGCGGGTGCGGTCCATGCCGATCTCTTCGATCATCTTGGCCCGCAGATCGCCCAAAATGTTGGACTGCAGCATGACCATCCGCTCGTCATTGAGCCAGATACGCCCATCACCTAGGGCAAATTGCAGCGCCCCTGCCAGATCATTGAACGTGGGCGGCGCCCCTTCGTCCAGCATCAGACTATCGCCGCGCGCCAGAATTTGCGGCGCCTCGTTCGAGACTTCTTTGAGAGTGATGCGCTTGCTCATTTCACCATATTCTTAAACAAAAATGCCAGTTTCATAAAATAATGAAAAACCGCAGCGCATAGCAAGCTGATAATAATCTATATAAAATATATGGTTACGTGTTTTCTCGCCAATTTCCGTGAAAGTTTCTTGATAAAATTTCCAACCATTCCCTAGGCTAGATGTCATAAAAATTACCGCCCTCATCGAAAAGAATGAGGCCGAAATGAAAACATAGTTCCTGGGGAGGAATACACATGGACGGATCACAGGTCCCTTTTCTACAGCCCGACGCGTGGGCAGGTAAAATCTACACAAGCGGCTGGGCCACTGGCGCTGGCGGCACCACAGAGGTCACCGCGCCAGCCGATGGCTCGCATGTGGCGGTCATTGGACAAGCCACTGCGGCTGATCTGAAAGCTGCCGCCGCCACCGCCCGCGCGGCTCAGCCTAGCTGGGAGGCGACACCGGCGCAGACCCGCGCGGATATTCTGAATAAAACCGCAGATATTCTTGAGGCCAATGCCGAAGAGCTGATCCCTTGGATCATTCGCGAAAGCGGGTCGATCCCACCCAAAGCGGGCATCGAGGTGCAGCACTCTGCGGGGTTCCTGCGCGCGGCGGCTGATGCGGCGCTCGAAGATCATAACGTCACGCTGAAATCCGTTGACGGGCGCGATGCCCATGAAGAGCTGATCCGCGTGGCCCATGGGGTCGTTGGCGTGATCTCTCCGTTTAACTTCCCGCTCATTCTGTCGATCCGTGCCATTGCGGCGGCTTTGGCGACGGGCAATGCGGTGGTCCACAAGCCCGACCCGCGCACGCCGATCACCGGCGGTGTGATGATCGCGCGGGCCTTTGAGGACGCGGGTCTGCCTGAAGGGTTGCTTCATATTGTGCCTGGTGGCGCGGATGTCGGCGCGGCCATGTGCGAGGATGACAATATTGCAATGGTGTCCTTCACCGGCTCGCCCGAGATCGGTTCAAAGGTCGGCGAGGCTTGCGGCCGCAACCTCAAGAAGGTGCAGCTAGAACTTGGCGGCAAGAACGCCATGATCATCATGGATGACGCGGATATCGATGTGGCGGCGTCCAACTGCGCTTGGGGGTCTTGGCTCCATCAGGGGCAGGTTTGCATGGCGGCAGGTTTGATCCTTGCGCCAGCTTCTAAAGCGGAGGCATTGGCCGAGGCGCTCACCACCAAAGCGCATCACCTGCCCGTGGGCAATCCCGCGACCGAGCAATGCGCGCTTGGCCCGCTGATCGCCCAAGAGCAGGCGCAAAAGATCGAAGCCATCGTGAATGACGCGGTGGCCAAGGGCGCGACGCTGCACGCAGGGGGCAAGGCCAATGGCACGATGTTCCCCGCGACGGTTCTCTCTGGGGTGACCCCCGGCATGCGCGCCTTTGACGAAGAGATTTTTGGCCCCGTGGCGGTGATTTCGACCTACAAAGACGAAGAGCAGGCGATTGAGCTGGCCAATAAAACCGAGTTCGGTCTGGTGGGTTGTGTCATCGGTGCGGATGTTGCCCGTGCCCGCGCCATCGGCGATCAGCTGCGTGTTGGGCATCTGCATATCAACGACCAGCCTGTGACGGCCTCGCCCATTGCCCCCTTTGGGGGACGCGGCAAGTCCGGCAACGGCAGCCGCATCTCGGGGCCTGCGCTTTGGGAAGAGTTCACCCAATACGTCTGGGTGACGACCAAACCTGCGGCCACGCCTTACCCGTTCTAAGGCGCGCCTTTCGACCACAATAAAACCAACCTCACCAAGGGATCGGCTCGGGCAGTACGCGCGGGCGATCCCAGTGAGATGCAAAAAGCGAAAAGACAATGAAACTGCAAAACAAAACCATCGTCGTCACTGGCGTCTCCTCGGGCATCGGCTCGGAAACCACGCGGGTTCTGCGCCACCACGGTGCCACCGTGATCGGTGTGGACCGCAACGACCCGCTGCTGACGGTCG
>CAYLLD010000153.1:0-6960 GCA_964384315.1 uncultured Rhodobacterales bacterium
CGCGCGGAAGGCGGCGCCCTCTTTGTGCATATCGATGAAAATCTCGCCAAGCTGGCCGTTTTTGAACTCGCCGGTGCGCAAATAGACCTTATGCCCGCCGACAACCGCCTTTTGGGTATAGCCCTTGCGCCGATCCGGCAGCCGCTCGCGGTCGGTCTTGATGATCTCTTTGACGATCACCTTTTCGATCACTTTCTCGGCCAGAACCGCAGCCTTGGCCACGGGGGTTCCGGTCTCAAGCACCTCAGCCGCGTCATCGTCTTCCTCGATCAAGGAAGAGGCCAGCGGTTGGCTCAGCTTAGAACCATCACGATAGAGCGCATTGGCTTTGACCCCGAGGGACCAGCTCAGCTCATAGGCGTCTTTGCAATCCTCGATGGAGGCCGAGTTGGGCATGTTGATCGTTTTCGAGATCGCCCCAGAGATAAAGCTCTGCGCCGCCGCCATCATGTGGATGTGGCTTTCGACCGACAGGTAACGCTTGCCCTTTTTCCCGCAGGCATTGGCGCAATCAAAGACGCTCAGATGCGCCTCATCCAGATGCGGCGCGCCCTCAAGGGTCATGGCCCCGCAAACATGCTCATTGGCCATGTCGATATCGGCGCGGGCAAAACCCAGATGCGTCAAAAGATCAAACGAGGCATCCCCAAGCTGCGCCGGTGTCACGCCCAGCGTCTTGGTCAGGAATTCCTCGCCCAAGGTCCATTGGTTGAAGACAAAGCGGATATCAAAGGCGGTTGGCAGCGCCTCTTCGATTTTTTCGATCTCCAGATCGCCAAAGCCCTTGCCGCGCAGCGCGCCGTGGTTGATCCCGGGCGCATTGCCGAGGGTGCCGTGGCCAACCGCATAGGCGATCATTTCCTCGATGGCACTGGTTTTATAGCCCAAAGTCTCAAGCGCCGCAGGCACCGAGCGGTTGATGATCTTGAAGTAACCACCGCCCGCGAGCTTCTTGAACTTCACCAAAGCGAAATCCGGCTCAATGCCCGTGGTGTCGCAATCCATCACCAGACCGATGGTCCCCGTTGGCGCGATCACGGAAGTTTGCGCGTTGCGATAGCCGTGCTTTTCGCCCAGCTCAACCGCATCGTCCCAAACCTTCATCGAGAGCTTAACGAGATCCGCATTGGGGCAATTGGCGTGATCCAGCGGCACCGGCTTCACCGCCAAAGCCTCGTAGCCCTCGGTATCGCCTTGCGCCGCACGGCGGTGATTGCGCATCACCCGCTTCATGTGATCGGCGTTATCCGCATAGCCGGGGAAGGCCCCAACCTCGCTCGCGATCTCGGCGGAGGTCGCATAGGACGTGCCGGTCATCACAGCGGTCAGCGCCCCGCAAAGCGCGCGGCCCTCGTCGCTGTCATAGGACAGACCCATGTTCATCAAGAGCCCGCCGATATTGGCGTAACCCAGACCCAGCGTGCGGAATTTATAGCTCAGCTCGGCAATGCGCGGGCTGGGGAATTGCGCCATCAGCACAGAAATTTCCAGCGTCAGCGTCCAAATCCGCGTGGCGTGAACATAGCCCTCGGCGTCAAACTCGCCGCCGTGCAAAAACGTCAGCAGGTTCATCGAGGCCAAGTTACAGGCCGTATCATCGAGGAACATATACTCAGAACAAGGGTTCGAGCCGCGGATGTCGCCATCATTGGGACAGGTGTGCCACGCGTTGATCGTGTCGTGGAACTGCATGCCCGGATCGGCGCAGGCCCAAGCCGCGTGACCGATTTGGTCCCACAATTCGCGGGCCTTCACGGTTCGGGCGACCTTGCCATCGGTGCGGCGGATCAGCTCCCAGTCGGCATCATCGCGCACCGCTTGCAAGAAGCTGTCAGTGACGCGCACCGAGTTGTTCGAGTTTTGGCCCGCAACCGACAAATAGGCATCGCTATCCCAATCGGTGTCATAGGTCGGGAACTCAATCGAGGCATAGCCCTGCCGCGCATATTGCAGCGCGCGGTTGATATAAACCTCGGGGATTGCGCATTTCTTGGCGGCGCGAATGGCAGTTTTCAGGCCAGCGTTTTTGGCCGGATCAGTGGCATCATCTTCCATGCCATCCCATTCGCCGATTGCCGCGAAAATCTCGTTGAGCTTCTGCTCGTGCATCTTGGAGCCCGCCACCAGCGAGGCCACCTTTTGCTCTTCGACAACCTTCCAGTTGATGAAATCCTCGATGTCCGGATGATCCATATCGCAGATCACCATCTTGGCCGCGCGGCGCGTGGTGCCGCCGGATTTGATCGCACCTGCCGCCCGATCGCCAATTTTCAGGAAGGACATAAGGCCAGAGGATTTACCGCCCCCGCCCAGACCTTCGTTGGCCGCGCGCAGCGACGAGAAATTCGTGCCCGTGCCCGAGCCATACTTAAAGAGCCGCGCTTCACGCACCCAAAGGTCCATGATCCCGCCGTCATTCACCAGATCATCAGCAACCGACTGAATGAAACAGGCATGGGGCTGCGGGTGCTCATAAGCCGAGGTGGATTTGGTCAGCTTGCCAGTTTTGTGATCCACATAAGAGTGACCCTGCCCCGGTCCATCGATACCGTAGGCCCAATGCAGGCCGGTGTTGAACCACTGCGGGCTGTTGGGCGCGGCCATTTGCTTGGAGAGCATCACGCACATCTCATCGTAATAGGCCTGCGCGTCGTCTTCAGTGGTGAAATAACCACCCTTCCAACCCCAGTAGGCCCATGCGCCAGCAAGACGGTGAAAGACTTCCTTGGCCGAAGTTTCTCCAACGATACGCTCTTCCTCGGGCAACTTTTCAAGCGCCGCTTTATCGGGCACAGAACGCCACAAAAACGCCGGAACCCCGGCCTCTTTCACGCGCTTAAGCGCGGCAGGCACGCCTGCTTTGCGGAAATACTTTTGGGCCAGAACGTCAGCGGCCACTTGGCTCCAGCTGGCGGGCACTTCGATGTTGCTTTGAGAGAATACCACCGAGCCGTCAGGATTACGAATCTCGGAAGTCGTCAGGCGGTATTCGATGCCATCAAAAGGTGCGGCTGCGGTCTTGGTAAAGCGACGCTGAATTTTCATAATTTACAGTCTGCCCCGTAGGTTTTTGTGTTTCGTTTTTTGTTTCATTTCGGACGTCTCCAGCCCCTCAAAGCTATGCTCTAAGGATGCCACGCTCCCGTATATAGAATTGCCACTTAGCGAGCTTTTTACTTTTTAAGCGCGTCCAGATGTCGGACAAAACGCTATATGTTGTGGCTCACTGACCAGCCAGCACACAATGGCAAATTGGCCCTTGCCCGGTCAACGGAAAAATTCACAAATTCGTCACATTTTGTGGTTGACGCTCTACCCACCACTACATCGTGGGTCAGATGCAGATTCTCTGACTTTCCGAAGATGCCGAGGTCATTTTAAAAAACGCGCTGAAAACAGCGATCTACAGATAAAAATGGGCAATTGGGGTGAACTCCTGCCTATGTCGCAAGATTCTGCTCATCTAGATATAGACACCATGGTTTGTGACAGGTTGCAGCAAATTCGAACCACAAAGGCGTGCCAAGATTCTCCACTATGCTCAACCTCGGGTAGAATCACTTGGCGCAATCCGCAGCCTTAGGATTTGTTCATAGGGCATACCCGACCCATAGATGATCGGTGCAAAAGAAGGTTGGTTGGGCGAGTCGGGGAAGTGCTGCGCTTCTAAACATATGCCGCTAAAGGGTTTATACTGTTTTGCGGTTAATCCAGGTACCGGCATAGCCAGTTGCGGCGCATTATATAGCTGCACCCCCGGCTCTTGCGTCCATATCTTTAGACTTAGACCCGAGTGATCGCCTATAAGTTGTGCCGCAGGCGCGCTGGTATCGCGATCTGCGCGCAACGCGACATTCACATCAAAGCCCACCCGCGCCGGATCCTGCGCCTCAATTGCACAGGGCTTTCGAAAATCTACGGTGCTGCCGCCCAGAGGCAACTGTCGCCCGGTGGGGATCAGCGTCTCATCAACCTCTGTATAGCTCTGTGCATCCACCCATAAAACATGGCTGCGCACATCGCCTGTGCCATTTAGATTATAGTAGTTATGCTGCGCCAAATTGATCGGGCTGCGCCGATCGGGCACAGCGCGCATGGCGTAGGTCACATCATAACCATCAAGGGTGATCTCAACCTCGAAATCCACGGCTGCCGGATAGCCCATCTCACCATCGGGCGAATGATAACGCAGCCGCGCGCGCGTTTGATCCGCCTCGAGACTCCAATTCACATGCCCCAAACCGCCCGGCCCACCGTGCAAGTGATTGAGGCCGTCATTCAGAGGCAGCTGATAGTCAGTCCCATCGAGGTGAAACCGCCCCTGCGCAATCCGATTGGCCACGCGCCCAGCAATGATCCCGAAAGACGGCGAATGATGCAGATAATCCTCAAGCGTGTTTAGCCCCAGCACCACCGGCACACCATGCACCCGCCAATCCTGCGTGATCGCCCCGAGCGAAAGTATGGCAAGGGACACCTCTTCGTTGCGCAAAACCGCCCGCATCACGGGGCCGTCATTTGATTCGCCAAAAATCGATACCTCACTCATGGCGCAACTCTGCCCAGCCTGAATTCAAAAGAAAAGCGCCCCGCCCAAAGTCAGATCGTCAGTTTGCCATTCCCATTCCCCTATTTTGGCGTATCAAGCGCTCATGGACACGTCACATATCACCCATTGGGTCTTTGACCTTGATAACACGCTCTACCCGCCCCAAGCGCGGCTGTTCGATCAGATCGAAGTGCTGATGAACCGCTATATTATCCGCGAGCTGGGTGTGACACAGGCCCAAGCCGATGCGCTGCGGGCAGAGTATTGGCGCGAATACGGCACGACCCTTGCGGGGCTGATGGCGGTCAATGGGATCGACCCGGACCCGTTTTTGGACGAAGTGCATGAGCTTGATTATGCGGCCCTCGTACCTGATCCAGCCCTCGCGGCCCTGATTGAGGCCTTGCCCGGCCAACGCATCATTTACACCAACGGCTCGCGCGGTCATGGGCGCGGTGTCGCACAGGCGCGGGGTCTTTTGCAGAGTTTTGATGCGGTTTTCGGCATCGAAGACGCGCTTTATCGCCCAAAACCCGAACAGGCGGCGTTTGATAAGGTCTTTGCGGATGCAAAGGTAAACCCAGCCCAAGGGATCATGTTCGAAGATGATCCGCGCAATCTAGAAGTGCCAAAAGCCCTTGGCATGGCAACGGTGCTGGTCAGCCCCGAGCCGGTTAAGCCCGGCACATACCCCCATATTGATCTGATCACGGCGGATGTCACCGAAGCGCTGCAGCATATTAAGGACGCAGCTCAAGGCTAAAGATGGCTTGGACTTGCCCAAAACACGGCCTAAGTTTCACATCATGAGCAAAACCGAGATTGATATTCTAGTGGCTGGCGGTGGCATCGCGGGCCAAATCGCAACCCTCGCGCTGGCACAGGCGGGGTTCGATGTGATCTGCGTTGAGCCCGCGGCCCCCGGGACTGATTTGCGCTCCACCGCGTTTTTGAACCCAGCGGTTCAACTGCTCGAGGATATCGGTGCTTTTGCGCAGCTATCCGATGTCGCGGCCCCTTTGCATGTCATGAGACTGTGTGATGCGGGCGGAGAAGAGCCCGAAGTCCGTGAAACGGTGGATTTTGAGGCCGAGGCCACAGGCGCGACACAGTTCGGGTGGAACATTCCAAATGCGCCGTTACGTCTTGTTTTGTCAGAGTTAATCGCTTCAGAGCCAAGGGCAAGAATGATCACGGGCGCGTCGGTTGAAGCGGTCACGCCTCGCTCGCAAGACGCCATTGTGCGTCTAACCAGTGGCAAGCATATTGCGGCCCGTTTGGTGATCGGCGCAGATGGACGCAACAGCGCGCTGCGCCAAAGCGCCGGGATCACCGCCAAACGCATTGATTACGCCCAAACCGCCCTCGTGTTTCACGCCGCGCACCCACTGCCCCATGACGGCGTCTCGACCGAGATCCATCGCAGCGGTGGTCCATTCACCCTCGTGCCGCTGCATGACCCGCATAAAAGCGCCGTGGTGTGGATGGAAACGGCCAAAAACGCCGAGGCCTTGATGCAACTGGATGACGTGGCTTTCGCACAAGCGGCCACGACCCGCTCTTGCGCGGTGCAAGGCGCCCTAAGCCTAGCTTCGGGGCGCGGTGCCTTTCCTGTTATCTCGCAAAGAGCCGCGCGCCTGACCGCGCAACGCTGCGCTTTGATCGCAGAGGCGGCTCATGTTGTCCCGCCCATCGGCGCGCAGGGGCTGAACATGAGCCTCGCGGATATCACCGTGCTGCGTGATTTGATTACCGGGGCCAATGATCCGGGTGCAGCGGCACTTTTGCAAAGCTATGAACGCGCGCGAATGCCGCAAATTGCCCTGCGTATCGCTGGGGTTGATGCCCTGAACCGGGCGGCCATGGCACAGGCACCGGGACTGCGAGATTTGCGTGTGGCGGGGCTGCGACTTTTGGGCCAAGGGCCTCTAAAAGGCGCCGCAATGCGGGCTGGGCTTGGGTAAACCAGCAAAAACACTAATAATGCGCACCGCTTCCCCCATTGCACCGCCCCAAAAATTCGCTAAACAGCACGGGTTGAATTTGACGACCCCACATCAGCGCTAACCGCGCGGTCCGGGGTCCAGCCTGGCCCGAAGAATACGCCTGAACAAGTACAAGGGAAAAGACATGGACGTCTATTACGATCGCGACTGCGACACCAATCTGATCAAAAACATGAAGGTCGCCATTCTGGGCTACGGCTCGCAAGGCCACGCCCATGCGCTTAACCTGCGCGACAGCGGCGCCAAGAACGTGGTCGTTGCGCTGCGCGAAGGCTCGCCCAGTGCCGCCAAAGCCGAGGGCGAAGGCCTGAAGGTTATGGGGATCGCCGAAGCGGCCGCTTGGGCCGATCTGATCATGTTCACAATGCCCGATGAGCTGCAGGCCGAGACATACAAGAAATATGT
>CAYLLD010000154.1:0-6951 GCA_964384315.1 uncultured Rhodobacterales bacterium
GTTCCCGCAGCCGTACCAGCAACTCGCCACGCCAATGCCGCGCAGATAGGGATCAGAGGCCGCCTCTACCCAAGCCTGCGCCTCAGCCCAAGCCGGTTCCAGCGCCGCCAGACACTCGTCAATGCCGACGCCTTGAAGCACCTGCCCGCAGGTGGTCGCATCGCCATCCACCAGCGCATTGAGCCGCCGAAAGGCCAGCCTGTCCATGCCCAGCTGATTGGCCAAATCATCGTAAAGCTGCTCTTGCACGATTGTCGCCTGCGGCACGCCAAAGCCGCGAAACGCGCCCCCCGAGGGGTTGTTGGTGTGGATCGCGCGGGCGGTCGCTTTATAGGCGGGGGTTTTGTAGGGCCCCGAGGCATGAACGGGCACGCGCACGGCCACGGTCGGCCCCCAACTGGCATAAGCGCCAGTGTCAAAATCGCCCTCAAACTGCATCCCGACCACGCGCCCCTTGGCATCCGCACCGATGGTTGCCTCCATCTTGCCCGGATGCCGCTTGGTGGTCGCGGCCATGCTTTCGGCGCGGCTGAAAATCATCCGCGCAGGCCGTCCAGTTTTCAGCGCAACCAGCCCAATGAGCGGCTGCACCGATATATCGAGTTTTGAGCCGAAACCGCCCCCTGCAGCCGTCGGGATAATCCGCACCGCCTCGGGCGCGAGGCCCAGAACCTTGGCGGTGTCATCGCGGTCCATAATCGGCGCTTGGGTCGAGGCGCGAATGACCAGCGTGTCGCCATCCATCCAAGCGGCTCCGGCCTCGGGCTCAATATAGGCGTGCTCGACAAAGCCGGTCTCGAACCGGCCGGTTGCCGTGGCCGCGGCCCCCGCCAGCGCGCCGTCCAGATCACCGCAGGCCACATGCCCGTCGATCAGCAGATTGCCCGCGCGACCTGCGTGAACCAAGGCGGCGGTCTTTGCGGTTTCGACATCTGTTATGGGCGTCGTCTCCTGCCAAGAAATTGGAAAATCGCTCAGATCAAGCGCGCGCATCACCTCAGTCGCGGCGGCCACCAAGGCTATGGCCTCGCCCTGAAAACGGCTGTGATCGTTTGCCAGCGCGGGCTGATCGGCGAAAATCGGGATCACCCCAAAGGCATTGGTGCCCGGAATATCTGTGGCCGTGAAGACCTGAACGCCGCGCGCTTCGGCCCAGCCCGCAGCATCGCCAATGGTAAAGCGCGCGGCGGCAAAGGGCGCGCGAATCGCATGGACCATCAGGGCGTCATCGGGGCATATATCCGCGCCGAAAATCTCGGAGCCATCGATTTTTGGAATTCCATCGAGGCGCGGAATAGGCAGGCCCACGGGGTCGAGCCCGTTGTAAGCTTGCGCCACATCCAAACCATCTAAATCCATCACCGCATCGACGATCTTTTGATAGCCTGTGCAGCGGCACAACACCCCGCCCAAAGCCTCGGTGACCTCGGCGCGCTCGGGCTTTGGCGTCGCCTCAAGCAATGCTGCCAGCGTTGTCATCATCCCCGGTGTGCAAATCCCGCATTGCGCCGCGCCGTGACGATGAAAGGCGGCCTTAAGCTTGGCGTGAAGCGGCGTATTCAGCCCCTCAATCGTGGTCACCTCGCGCCCTTGCGCCCGCGCAACCGGCGTTAAGCAGGCGCAAACTGGCGCACCATCGAGCAGCACCGTGCAAGCGCCGCAATCCCCAGCGTCGCAGCCGACTTTGGTGCCAAACAGCCCCGCCTCTTCGCGCAGCACATCGGACAAGCGCCGCGTGGGCTCGGCGTCAATCGAGACCATGCGCCCGTTCACGCTGATGATATTATTGGGGCGAAGAATATTGGGGACGTCTAGGCTCATGGTCGTGTTTCGCTCTCTAGGCTCGCGGCAAGCGCATCGCGCAAAATCTGGCTGGCAATCTCTGCGCGATAGCTGGCCGTTGCCCGCACGTCGTCAATCGGGGCGAGCTGTGCGGCGATTTCATCCGCTTCCACGCTCGTATCAATAAGCGTCAAAGCCTCTTGCGGTGTTTTGCCCACCAAAGCGGCCTCAAGCGCAGGCAATCGCCGCGCCACAAGGCTCGCCGCGCCGATACAAAGCGCCACCTGAGATAGACGCTCGTCCTCAACGACGGTCCGCGCCGCCGCCATCACAATCGAAATCACCAGCGAGTGCCGCGCGCCCAGTTTTACGAAAGCGCTGCTGCCCGAGAGCGCCTTCAAGGGCAGCTCAATCGCCGTCGCCAGCTCATTAGGGCGGATCACCGTTTTGCGGTTGCCTGTGATGAAATCGCCCAGATCAACCAGCCGCTTGCCGCTATGCGAGCACAGCTCGATTTTGGCATCAAGACACATGAGCGGCGGCACGCCATCCGCCGCCGGAGAGGCGTTGCACAGATTGCCCATGATTGTCGCGGCATTTTGGATTTGGATCGCGCCGACATCCCGCGCGGCCGCTTGCAATCCGGCGAGGGCGGGGGGCAGCTGCGCCTGCGCCAAATCGCTCCAAGTGGTCAGAGCGCCGATGCGCAGACCCGCCCCGTGCCGCTTGATTTCGCGCAGGGCTGTGATCCCGCCAATATCAAGAACATCACCGGGCAAAACCTGCGCGGCGGTGGCGGGATAAAGATCGGTGCCCCCTGCCAAAACCTGCCACTTAGCTTTGGCCCGCAAATCAAGGGCATCGCTGAGCGTTGTGGGTTTTTCATAGGCCATAATTTGTGGGAGGCTCCTCGTCGTAAATTGAGGTTGCCAGCGCCCTTGGCCCAAGTCAAATCCCACGTGAGCTTAGCGCTAAGAAAAATTGAGCTTCGCGCTAAGAAAAATAGCGAAAAATTGGCAAGGCACTCGGCGCGCTACCATGATAAACTATGTAGTGAGAGCCCCAAAGAGGTAGATATGGCAGAGCACGAAAACCCCTTTCAATCCTTTATCGACAGTTGGACCACAGCGCAGGCAGATTTCATGTCGGCGATGAAGCCCGAGGCCGCGGCCCAGACCCAAACGCAAGGCGATATCTTTGCGCCGCTGCGGCAACAAGCCGAGGCGTTTCTTGGCTCTCTTGCGGGCAGCGCGGCCATGCCCAAGGATGTAGCCAGTGCCTTTGATCCAGCGGCAATGTTCGGTTTGCCCGCGTTCAAATCGAGCCCCTTTGGCAGCGGCGCGATGCCAGGGTTTGGGGCGAATACTATGGGGGGCATGGCCGGAAACATGGGTAACCCTTGGGCGTGGTTTGGCGCGCAAGACGCGGCCAAGTCAGAGGCCACAAGCGAATGGCAGAGCTTTGAGAAAAGCCTTGCGAGTTATCAAAGTATCATCGCGGATGCGTGGAAACAGGCGCTCGATGAGTTTCCGGGCGCCCCGAACGCGGGTGAGCCGCCCAGTTGGGATGGCCTGTCCGAGGCATGGCTCAAACATCTGGATGACACGCTCAAATCGGCGATGAAATCCGAGCCCTTCGTTGAGGCGCAGGCGGCGCTGACGGCGGCGGGGGCGGCGTTCAAATCCAAAGAGCGCGAGATGGTTGAGGCGTGGTGCAAGGCCAATGATGTGCCGACGCGCGGCGAGCTTGATGCGGTTTACGAAGAGCTTGCGGCGCTGCGCCGTGAGTTGGAGGCGCTAAAGACCAAGTGATGAGCGAACGGGGGGAGGGCCAAAAGGGCGGACAAGACGAGGCCGCGCTTTGGGCCGCACGATTTGCCCGCGCGTCGCAGGTGCTAAGCCGCCTTGGGCCGCAGCACATCGGGCAAAGCGCCAAGCAAGAGATCGCGCGCATCGGCAAGGCGCGGCTTTATCGCTATGACGGTGTGAACGGCGGCACGCAAACCGGCCAGCCGGTGCTGATCGTCCATGGCCTCGTGGGGCGGCACACCATCGTTGACCTGACGCCGGACCGCTCGGTGGTGCAGGACATGCTGGCGCGCGGCCTCGACGTTTGGGTGATCGATTGGGGCAATCCTAGCCCCGCCGAGCGCTGTCTGGGCCTTGCGGATTATGTCGCGACCTATCTGCGCAGTTTCGTGGCGCAGCTCGCCACGCAAACGGGGCAGACCCCGACGCTCTTTGGCCTCTGCGAAGGCGGGGTGTTTGCCCTGTGTTTCGCCGCGCTGTTCCCCGAAAAAACCCGCGCCCTCGCGCTGACGATCACCCCTGTTGACGCCCATGCGGATTTAGATGACGAGCCGGGGTTTCTGAACCACTGGGTGCGCGGCATGAGTGAGGCGCAGATCGAGGCGGGGGTTACGGCGCTGGGCAATCTGCCGGGCAAAGCCATGGCGGATGCTTTTCAAGCCATGGCGCCGGCGCGCGCAGTGGCGAAATGGAGCCGCGACGTGCTGATGGCCGCGCAAGACGAAGAAACCCTGCGGCGCTTTGCGGCGATGGAGACATGGCTGGCCGACCGGCCCGATCATCCCGCGCGACTAGCGCAAGACATCCTGATCGGCCTTTATAAACGCAACGATCTGGTGGCGGGGCGCATGGAAATCGGCGGCGCGCGGGTCGATCTGAGCGCGGTGACCATGCCAGTCCTGAACATCTACGCCCTGCGCGATCACATCGTGCCCCCAGCTTGCGCGGCGGGACTTGGGGCCGTCGTCGGGAGTTCGGATTACACGGCCATGCCGATGGATGCGGGCCATGTGGGCATCTTCGTGAGCGAGCGTTGCCGAGGTGTTGTGGGCGGCGCGGTGGCGGATTGGTTGGAGGCGCGGTGTTAACGGCCTCTTACGTAAGCCGTTGCGTCCACTTGGTTGGTCGCTCGCTCGGTTTTAGGGGTGGAGCTTGGGGTTCGAGGTCCCGGGGCTAGCTCGGGACAGGGCCGTTAAAACTCGACACCGATCTGCGCCTTCACCCCAGAGCGGAACGGGTGCTTTACAAGTTCCATCTCCGTCACCAGATCAGCCACCTCGATCAGCTCTTCCGCCGCGTTGCGCCCCGTCAGCACCACATGGGTCATCGGCGGTTTCTCATCGCGCAAGAACGCCGCAACCTCCGCCACGTCCACATAGCCATAACGCAGCGCGATGTTGATCTCGTCCAAAAGCACCATGTGGTTACGCTCATCCAAAATCAACTCACGCGCCTTGGCCCATGCCGCTTGCGCCATCTCGGTGTCGCGGCTCTTGTCCTGCGTCTCCCACGTAAAGCCCTCGCCCATGGTGTGAAACGCGCAGATATCCGTGAAGCGCGCGAGGATCAGGTCGCGCTCGCCGGTGCTCATCCCGCCTTTGATGAACTGCACCACCGCGCATTGCCGCCCATGCGCGATATGGCGAAAGATCATCCCGAAGGCGGCGGTGGATTTGCCCTTGCCCTTGCCGGTGTGGACAATCACCAGACCCTTTTCCTCGGTCTTCGTCGCCATGATCTTATCCCGCGCGGCCTTTTTCTTGGCCATCTTCGCGTTATGCTTATCCGCCCCGTCGCTCATTTTAACTCTCCTGCAAAGATTTCAGTCGATCATGCACCGAATTGGACCGAGGTTGCCACAGCCCGCGCGCAATTGCCCGCGCAAAGGTCTCAAGCATCTCGCCTAAAGCCGGTGCGTTTTTATCGGCCATAAAGGCGCGCGTGTCGTCGTCTTCGACATAGGCTGCGAACAATAGGTCAAAATGGTGGGTCTCAACGGCTTTGGTCGAGGCCGCGAAGGCATAGAGGTAATCCACAGTCGCCGCGATCTCAAAGGCGCCTTTATAGCCGTGGCGCTTGACCCCATCGAGCCATTTGGGGTTGGTCGCCCGCGAATGGATCACCCGCGCGATTTCTTGGTTGAGGGTGCGGATGCGCGGGTTCGCGGGGCGCGAATGGTCATTGTGCCAGATCGGCACGTCCTTGCCCTGCAGCCCCGCCACTGCCGCCGCCGCGCCGCCCTCGAACTGATAATAATCGTCGCTATCGAGCACATCATGCTCGCGGTTGTCCTGATTTTGCACAATCGCATCGAGGGATTTGAGCTGCGTTTCCATCTCGGCCCGCGCCGCGCGGCCATCCTCGGCGCCGCCGTAAGCATAGGACCCCCACGTCAGATAGGCATCGGCCAAATCCTCGCGGCTGGCCCAGATATCCTCGTCGATCAGCGCTTGCAGGCCCGCGCCATAAGCACCGGGCTTTGCGCCAAAGACGCGGGGGCTTGGACCCGCCGCGCGCGCTTTGGCCGCTGCAGGGTTCAGATCATCCGGCTCGTCCAAAGCCGCCACCGCCGCCGCCGCCGAGGCGACCAAATCCATCTGCGCCGGAAAGGCATCGCGGAAAAACCCAGAGACCCGCAAGGTCACGTCAACCCGCGGGCGATCCAGCACCGACAGCGGCATGATCTCAAAGCCGGTCACGCGGTTGCTCGCGGCGTCCCACTGCGGCTTGACCCCCATCAGCGCCAAGACCTGCGCGATGTCATCGCCGCCGGTACGCATATTGGCGGTGCCCCAAGCGGTCACCAGCATGGCGCGGGGCCAATCGCCGTGGGTCTGTAGGTGTTTGTCGATTAAGAGGCTCGCAGATTTCCACCCCAGCGCCCAAGCGGTGGGCGTCGGGATCGCGCGGCTGTCCACGGAAAAGAAATTGCGCCCCGTGGGCAACACATCCAGCCGCCCACGCGTCGGCGCACCCGAGGGGGCAGGGGGGACAAAGCGGCCATCAAGGGCAGCCAGAAGGTTAGCGGTCTCGCAAGGCCCACTGTCATCGACCAGCTGTGCAACATGGGTCATGGCATAGGCCAAAAGCGCTTGGGTCTCGGGCAGGTTTTTGTCAGGCGCGCCGTCTAGCATCTGATCGGCCAAAGCCTCCATCCGCTCGATCGTGTCGCCATAGGTGCGCCACGGTGCATCCGAGACATCCGCCAAAACCGTAGGCTTGGCCAAATCCCAAGGGGTGGCCCAATCCGTGCCAAGCGCGTCAAAGCCCAGCCCCAAATCGCGGGCCATCGCGCTTAGAAACGACGCATTTGTGGGGGCATTTGTGGGGGCATTTGCCCCCGTCACATCGCCGCGCGGCA
>CAYLLD010000155.1:0-6907 GCA_964384315.1 uncultured Rhodobacterales bacterium
GCTGGAATTTCAAACGACCAATCTATTGTTGTAAACTCGATGGTCCGTCAGCTTGAGGGGTCAGTCTTGACCGCGATTGCACTTGTGATGATTGTCGTTCTCGCGGCCCTTGGCACGCGGCCTGCGATGCTGGTGGGCTTTGCCATTCCGACGTCGTTTCTGCTGTGCTTTGCCCTGCTCGCGGTCATGGGGATCACGATCTCGAACATTGTGATGTTCGGCCTCATCCTCGCGGTGGGGATGCTGGTGGATGGGGCCATTGTGGTCGTGGAATATGCCGATAAAGAGATCAATCGCGGCGTTGGGCCTATGCGCGCCTATGTGGCTGCGGCCAAACGGATGTTTTGGCCAGTGATCTCATCGACCGCCACAACGCTTTGTGCGTTTTTGCCGATGCTGTTTTGGCCCGGCATCCCCGGCGAGTTCATGGGCAACCTGCCCCGCACGCTGATCTACGTCCTTTCGGCCTCGCTCATCGTGGCGCTGGTATTTTTGCCTGTGGTTGGCGGCGTCGCCGGACGGGCATCCCGCGCGCTTGAAAACTCTGCGGCGCGGATGCGCGTCAAGCTGCACTGGGTCTTGCGCGGTCTCATCGCCCTTGCCTGTGCCGTGGGCATCATGGCGGGGCTCTTTATGTTGGTAATCCAGCCCATGCCGATCAAGCTGCTAGGCGCGCTTTTGTTTATCGCTGCGGCCCTTGAGTTTTCGGTTGCCGCAGGCTCGTTCAAAGCCAGAGGCATGGCGCCAGTGGAAAAAGCGGGCTATCGGCGCACGCTCTTTGGCCGTTTTATCGCGCTGATCACCGGCAATCCGGTGATGCCCATTGTGGCGCTCGCGCTGACCGGTTTTGCGGTATTCTCGACCTTCACCTATTTTGGAGCAAACAACAAAGGCGTCGAGTTCTTCGTTGAGACCGACCCCGAGCAGGCCAACATCTATGTGCGCGCGCGGGGCAATTTGTCCTTGAAAGAAAAGGATGAATTGGTGCGGCAGGTCGAGGCCAAAGTGCTTGAGTTCGACGAGGTGCGCTCGATCTTTAGTTTCGCAGGGGATGGCGGGATCAACCAAAACACCGGGGGGGCCAATGCGCCTCTGGATACCATCGGGCAAATTCAGCTTGAGCTGGTTGATTGGACAAAACGGCGTCCGGGTAAGGAAATCCTGCCAGAAATTCGCGCCGCCGCCGCCTCGGTGCCGGGCATTCAAACGGATATTCTCGAACTGGCGCGCGGCCCTGCTCAGGGCAAGCCGATCAACATCCGCCTAACGGGCGACGATCTGGATGATCTATTGCAGGCCGCCCAAACCGTCCGGACCCGTCTTCACGAGCAGCCCCGGCTTACAGGGGTTGAAGACACCACCCCCCTGCCCGGCATCGACTGGCAGATCGACGTCGATGTGGAACAGGCGGGCCGCTACGGCGCAGATGTGGCGACCGTGGGCGCGATGGTGCAGCTTTTGACCCGTGGTATTTTTTTGGACACCATGCCCGTGGACAGTTCGGACCAAGAGATCGAAATCCGCGTACGTTATCCCCAAAGTGACCGGGTCCTTTCGACCCTAGACACCATGCGCGTGCGCACCGCCGATGGGCTGATCCCGCTGTCGAATTTCATCACCCGCGAACCAGTGCCCAAACTCTCGGTGATCGATCGCTACAAGCAAGAGCGCTATTTTGTCGTGCGCGCGGGCGTGGGCGACGGGGTGAATGCGCAGGCGGAAATCAACAAGATCACCCCTTGGCTTGAGCTTAATAACATCGTGCCGCGCACCCTGGCTAAAGGGGATGTGGCGGCTTGGGTTGGCGAGACGCTAAACGAGCAAAGCGGCGCGGCCTATGACGGGCTGGAAGCGCTGGCGGATCAGAGCCTGATCCCGCCCTTTGTTGATGATTTGGACGCTGAGGCCGAGGATTTTGCCGCTACCCGCGACGAGCTGCTTGGCAACTATGCCACGGGCAGCACCGCGCGGCGCGATTTGATTGCGGCCGAGGTCGAGCGGTTTGTGGCGAGCGATGCGTTTTTACCCGCGAGCGTGGGCTTTGCCTTTGCGGGCGATCAAGAAGAACAGGCCGAGAGCGCCGATTTTCTGGGTAAGGCGTTTGTTGGGGCTTTGGGGCTGATGTTCGTGATCCTCTTGGCGCAGTTCAACTCGCTTTATAACTCGGTCGTGGTGCTTTTGGCGGTGATCCTTTCGGTGACCGGGGTGCTGATTGGGATGCTGGTGATGGATCAGACCTTTTCAATCATCATGACGGGCACAGGGATCGTCGCACTGGCGGGTATTGTCGTGAACAACAACATCGTGCTCATTGACACCTATCAGGATTATTCGCGCTTTATGCCCCGTATCGAGGCGATCATTCGCACCGCCGAGGACCGCATTCGCCCGGTTCTATTGACCACCATCACCACCATGGCCGGATTGACGCCTATGATGCTGGGGATTTCTGTGGATTTCGCCAATGGCGGCTACACGGTGGATGCGCCGACCTCGCTGTGGTGGAAGAGCTTGGCCACGGCGGTTGTCTTTGGTCTTGGTGTCGCGACGATCCTAACCCTCGTGGTCACCCCGGCGCTATTGGCAATCCGGGTCTGGATCAGCGCGGGGTTCGGTCAGCTTGGACCCCGGCTTGCACGGGCTGGCAGCCTGGCAAGGGATGAGCGTCAATTGCGCGCGCGGGCGGCCAAACAAGCCCCTCAAGAGGTGGATTGGTTCTTCCGCACGCCAGCGCACACGGCCAGTACGGCGGCTGCAGCGGCAGGTGCTGCGTTTAATGAGATGTCGGACGATCCGCAGGCCCAAAGCCCATTGATGTTGGACACACCCGCAGATGATCCCGAGGGCGACAATCCCGGTGGTGGCTATCCCAAGCCACGCGCTGCCGAGTAGACTTATTTGCGAGGCGGCGCCCAAGAGGCAACAGTGAGTAAGCCTTGTCGGCCTATTCCTCCGCCGCCTGCAGGTTCCATAGATGCGCATAGCGCCCGCCACGGGCCAATAGCTCGTCATGGCGGCCTATGTCCTCGACCACGCCCCCTGCCAGAACCACGATCTTATCCGCATCCACAATCGTCGAGAGCCGGTGCGCGATGGTGATCACCGTGCGGCCCTGCCCCATGGCGCGCAGAGCGTCCTGAATTTCCGCCTCAGTGTCGCTATCAAGCGCCGAGGTTGCCTCATCAAGCAAAAGGATCGGCGGGTTCTTTAGCAGGGTGCGCGCAATGCCGACCCGCTGCTTTTCGCCCCCCGACAGCTTCAGCCCCCGCTCGCCTACCGTCGTGTCATAGCCTGCGGGCAGCGAGGTGATGAACTCATGGATTTGCGCCCGTTTCGCCGCATCAATCACATCCGCCTGACTGGCGTTATCGCGGCCATAGGCGATGTTATAGCCGATGGTGTCGTTAAAGAGCACCGTGTCTTGGGGCACCACACCAATCGAGCGGCGCAGGCTTGCTTGGGTCACATCGCGCACGTCCTGCCCGTCGATGGTCAAAGCCCCCGCGCCCACATCATAAAAGCGGAACAACAGCCGCCCGATGGTCGATTTACCCGAGCCAGAGGGGCCAACAATCGCCACCGTCTCGCCTTGGGCCACATCGATGGTGACATCCCGCAGAATTTGCCGGTCCGGATCATAGCCAAAATCGACGTTCGACAGCCGCAGCGCACCGTGGCTGACCACAAGGTCCGGCGCATCCGGCTTATCCGTGACCTCGCGCGGCTGCTCTAGCAGGGTGAACATCTCGGACATATCAACGAGGCTCTGGCGAATTTCGCGGTAGATCGAGCCCAGAAAATTCAGGGGCAATGTGATCTGGATCATAAAGGCATTCACCAGCACGAAATCCCCGACGGTCAGCGCGCCGCTTTGCACCCCGAGCGCGGCCATGACCATCACCGAGACCAACCCGCAGGTGATGATCACGCCCTGCCCGAAGTTCAAAAACGCCAGCGAATAAGACGTCTTAAGCGCCGCCGCCGCATAGGCGCGCATGGCCACATCATAGCGCTTCGACTCGCGCGCCTCGGCAGAGAAATATTTCACCGTCTCATAGTTCAGCAGACTGTCGATGGCCTTTTGATTGGCCTGCGTGTCCTGCTTGTTCATCTCGCGGCGGATGCGCACCCGCCATTCGGTGACAAAATAGGTGAAGACCATGTAAACGGCGATGGTGCCAACGACGATGACGAGATAGGAAAAATCCAAAGTGACCGCCAGAATGATGGCGATCATCACCAGCTCTAGCAGCAGCGGCCCGAGCGAAAACACCAAATAGCGCAAAAGAAATTCGACGCCCTTGACCCCGCGCTCCATGATCCGCGACAGCCCGCCAGTTTTACGCGTGAGGTGATAGCGCAGGGACAGATCGTGGATGTGGTTGAAGGTCTCAAGGGCCAAGCGCCGCAGCGCCCGCTGCCCCACCGGCGCAAAAATCGCGTCGCGCAGCTGTTGGAACCCCGTGGTCATCAACCGGGCCATGCCATAAGCAACCGTCAGGCCAACGGCACCGGCGATCAGGAAAAACGAGGTCGGATCGCCCTCGGGGGCCAGATTGTCGACCGCCGCTTTGTAGAAAAACGGGGTGGTGACGCTGGCCAGTTTTGAAAGCACCAGCATAGCCATGGCTGCCACCACATTGTAGCGCACCCAAGACGGCTCTTTGGGCCAGATATAAGGAATAACCTTGCGGATTGTGCGCATGTCATCACGGCGCTGGGCGGCGTCTTGAGCGGCTTTGCCATCAGGCGATTGCGCGGTGTCATCTGCAAATCTTGCATTGCGCATGGTGGCGCCCCTCGTGCTGCGGCGATCCAAACCGGGCCGCCTAGGGCTTCAGTTAAGCCGCCGCTGCCCGATTTGCCAGTGCGTGTGACGCTTTTGGCTGCGGTATTATTGAGCGCCTTTGGGCAATTCAAAAACTTGACCGGGATAAATCAAATCTGGGTCACGAATTTGGTCTTTGTTGGCATCAAAAATCACCGTGTATTTCACGCCATCCCCATAGCGATTGCGCGCGATGGTCCACAGATTATTGCCCGGCTGGACGATGATTTCGTTTTCAGTTGCAAGGCGTGCAAGGGTATCTGCCTCAGGAAACTGGCGTTGGAACGGGGTTTCGAAACGGCTGGCGACAGCGCCGTCAGCGCCGATTTGATCAACCCGCAAAGTAAAGTTTCCGCTCTCAAGATTGCCAAGCACCACGCTCCAAAGACCGTCGCCTGCCACAGTGGCGGTGTCTTGTAGCCGATCATCGGCATAGACCCGCAGCTCACGCCCCGGTTGACCACGCCCGGCCAGCACAACATCGCTTTGCGCGTCATAGGTGATGGTGTCGAGGGTGACCTGATTTGACCCAAGGCTCTTGGGCGCTTGAATGATCTCAATCTCTTCGCCATCGGTCCGCACAACCACGGGCATGACGGTTTCGGCCTCACTTGGGTTGATGGCATTACCCTCAGCCCCGCTTTGGGCGGGCGCACGCCCAAGCACGATCACTGGCGCGCTCGAGCGCGCAACCGAGCCATCAACGGCTGTGGTCAAAATCTCAATCGCTTGCGGCGTAGCGCTTGGGGGCGTGTTTAAAAGCGCGACAAACTCACCCGAGGAGGTGGCATTAACGCTACCGATCACTTGGCCGTTGGCCAGAATTTCAACGTTCGAATTGGGACGCGCGCGTCCAGCAAACACCGCCGACCCTTCGTTGTCGATACGGATAAGATCGAAGGTCGGCGCGGCTTCGCCATTTGCATTTGTGTCCGAAGGCGCGGCCTGCTCTATGATCGTTTCAGTGGCCTCATTTGTCTCAGCCGCAGCTTGCTCAGGTGCAGGGTCAACGGGGTCCGTAGCAGGCTCAGCCACCTGTTCGATGACTTGTTCAATCACAGGCTCTGCAACTGGCTCTGCAACTGGCTCTTGAACCGCCGCAACCGCAGGCGCGGTTTCGGCCTCTGCCGCTGGAGCAGCGCTAACCAAACCCTCATCTGGTGCAGGCTCCGTGTTTGCAGGCTCAGTCTTAGTCTCAATCTCAGGGGCACGGGTACGCGGCAAAGCGGCCACGGCTAGATCGTCGGTTTCGCTTGGGGTCGCAACGGTTTCCGTTTGTGCCGTTTCTTGCCCAGCCGCGTCTCCAGCCTCGTCTCCGGCCCCTTCTAAGGCGTCCACGTCAACGGCATTTTGCGTATCAGGCGCAGTCTCAACAACCTGTTCAATTGTGGTCTGCGTTTGGGCAACCTCTGGCGGGGCCTCTGCCACAGGCATTTCCAGCGCGGTGGCTTCAACAGCGCTCTCAACCGTCGCCTCATCCTGAACCGGCTGTGCCGCAGGCGCAGTTACTGAAGCCGTTGTTGTACCCGTTGATGTTCCCGTTGATGTACCCGTTGAAATGGCCGGAACATCCTCAACAACCACGTCTACAACCTCGGAAACAGTCTGAGATGCCCCGTTTTGCGCATCAGATTGGCCCAAAAGCGCGTAAATCACCACGCCCAAACCACATAACCCACCAAGCCAAGCCAATGCGGCAACGCCAAATTTGCGTGAAAAGTCGTACACTTGCAGTCCCCAACCGATCACAGCGGGTGTTTCCGCTGCTCATTTAAACCCAGCGCACTATGCGCAGGTCAGTTAACAAAGGGCCAGCCGATTCTCGTTCAGTGTAAAAATGCTGGAGGTATTATCGCTCTAAGTCTTCAACGATCTTCGGACTTATTGAGAAAACCCATCAAAACCCTAGAAATACAGCCTCCGCCAAACATCAGCGTAATTGCGAACAATTCCGATTCCACCCCTACCCAAAGCAGCAAGTAAGCCCCAAAAATAGAAACTATGAACCCAAGCAAAAGCGCGCCAAAATCATGCGCTTCAAAATATAGTTTTTTCCTCACGATACTTAAAATCAAAAAT
>CAYLLD010000156.1:0-6582 GCA_964384315.1 uncultured Rhodobacterales bacterium
ATTATTCCAAATCTCGGCGGGCAAACCGCTGCCAGTCACCCCTGTAAGCTGCGTGTTGTCATCGTAGCCCATCCAAACCCCAGCCACATATTGAGCCGAAAACCCGATGAACCACGCATCCCGCGCCCCAGTGGTGGTGCCGGTTTTGCCCGCAATGGGCCGGTCGGCCAGCCGCGCCTGATGCCCGGACCCTGTCTCGACCACTTGGTTCATCATGTAAATCAACTGCCCGGCGGCACGCTCGTTAATCACCCGGTGCCCAAAAGTCCGATCGCCCTCAAACAGGGGCGTGTTATCACCGCGCAAAGTCAATTCGGTCAGCCCATAGGGCTCAGCCAAACGACCGCCGTTCAAAATACCTGCGTAAGCGCCAGTCATCTCAAGCAGCGTCGCCTCGGATGAGCCAAGCACAAAGGCAGGGCCCTCTGAGAGGGGCGATTTTATCCCAAAATCCTGCGCGAGTGCGCGCACCAAAGGCGGGCCAACATGTTCAGACACCCGCACCGCCGCTGTATTGAGAGATTTCGCCATAGCTTCGGTCAAGGTGACCTGACCGTAATACTCATTGGTATAATTACGCGGCGACCACTCACCAGAACCGGGCACATCCAGCGTCAGAGGCGCATCCACGACCAAGGTGTTAGGCGAATACCCAAGTTCCAGCGCGGTTGCGTAAACGAACGGTTTAAAGGACGAGCCTGTTTGCCGCAGCGCTTGGGTAGCGCGGTTGAACTGACCGGGGCTTTGCCCATTGATCGGCCGTCCGCCAACCATAGCGCGCACGGCCCCATCGGGCGACATCACAACAATCGCGGCCTGGGCCCGTGAACCGGGTTTGACCTTATTTGTAAAAACCTCTGCCAAAGCGTTCTCGGCCTGACTTTGGATGTATGGGTCAAATGTGGTCCGAATGCTCACGTCTTCGCTCGTGGCCTTGGCCAGAAAATCCGGGGCCTCTTCCATGACCCAATCGGCGAAATACCCCCCAGCACGGGCTTCGGCGGCTTGGCTCAACTCGGCAGGATAATCGCGGGCGATTTGTGCTTGTGACGCAGTTAGATGCCCTTGCGCCTCCATCAACCCGACGATGACCCCTGCCCGGTTTTGCGCCACCGAAAGATCATTTGTTGGCGCATAGCGCGACGGCGCCTTCAGCAATCCGGCCAACATTGCCGCCTGCGGGGCGGTCACTTCGCGCGCCGAAATGCCAAAATAGCGCTGCGCTGCGGCTTCGAACCCGTTTGCACCAGCGCCCAGATAAACACGGTTCAGATAAATCGTAAGGATTTCTGTTTTGGAGTATTTCAACTCCATCGCCAGAACAATCGGCACCTGCTTGATGTGCCGCTCAAGCGAACGGGCATTGTCAAAAAACAAAAGCTTGGCGACCTGCTGGGTGATGGTCGAGCCACCTTGAACGACTTGACCCGCACGATAATTGGCGAGCAAGGCACGAACAATCCCGCGCGGATCTAGGCCGAAGTGTTTGAAAAACCGTTTGTCCTCGGTGGCCACGACAGCGTTGACCAGATGCGGCGAGGCCGCACCCGCGCGCAACTGCCCGCCAAACTGCTCACCGCGCCAGGCAAAAACCTCACCGTCGCGATCAAGCAGTGTAACCGACCCACGCTCACGCCCATCTGAAAGCGAGGCCACCTTTGGAAGGCTAACAAAATAATAGGCGGTTGCGCAGGCAAGCACGACCGCGGCCAAAATCGCCGCGCGGCTTGCGGTCAGCCAAATCACCCGCCAGATCATGCGGAACACGAAACGGAAACTACGCGATAGACGACCGCGTTGCGGTTTTTGTTTGCCTGCTTTGGCCATTAGATTTGCTCTTTTGATTTTCCTCAGATTTAGGCGCGCTCCGCTCAAAATGCAGGGGGAAAACGACCAGTTTTGGGCATATGTATCCGCCATGCATCGAATTTAAGTTGCAAAAGGGCATGTTTAAGGGCCGTCGCCCATGTGACCAAGCGGCGAAAAACATCGGATAACGCTGCTCTCGTAAAAACACTTGAACCCGATTCGCAGCCGTGCAAGAATCACTGGGCATGCAATAAAAATAAAAACGATAATACTTTTGGCAGCGCCCTTCAGGCGCTGTTTTCTTATTTGGACCTCTGTGAATGCCCAATGACATTCGCATGTGACTTAGGGATGGTATCGATGCAGGCTGAAAATCCAAAATTGGCGCAACCTGCCGATCAACCCCAGAGCTTTACGAATGCGGCCGATGCGGTCACTCATTTACAGCTGCTCTACGACCGTGCCGTGGTCTATTTGCAGGATGCTTTTAACGCGGTGATGAATGACACCGCGCCCGAGCAAAAGTATCGTGCATTTTACCCGGAGATTATTGTTGAGATTACCAGCTATACGCCGGTGGATAACCGGCTGTCGTTTGGACATTTTCCAGAGCCGGGCATTTACGGCACGACCGTCACGCGGCCCCAATTATTCGCTGATTATCTATGCCAGCAGCTTGATGAGATTATCCGCAATCACAAAGTGAGTATTCTCATTGGGTACTCGCAGACACCTATTCCGATTCAGTTTGCGCTGAATACGAAAAAAGAAACCAAGCCACCGCAAAAAACGCTAGAGACGCATTTTCGCGATATTTTCGATACGCCCGACCTGTCGACCATCGATGACCGGATCATAAACTCAGAAACCACTGATGGGCCTTATTCGCCCCTATCGCTCTTTACGGCGCAGCGTGTTGATTATTCGCTCGCCCGAATAGAGCACTATACAGCAACCGCGCCAGACCACTTTCAGAACCACGTTCTTTTCACGAACTACCAATTCTATGTTGATGAATTCATCGGTTATGCCAAAGAGCAGATAGCCGATCCGGCAAGCGGCTATAGTGAACTTGTGATGCCCGGCAATCAAATTTTCTCGGCCCGAGGCGAAGACGGCACCGCTGCGCAGCGGCTGCCACAGATGCCAACTTATCATCTAAAGCGCAAAGACGGTGGTGGCATCACTCTGGTTAATATCGGTGTTGGCCCGTCAAATGCTAAAACAGCGACGGATCACATCGCCGTGCTTCGACCTCATGCTTGGATTATGGTTGGTCATTGCGCAGGGCTGCGCAACAGCCAGTCACTGGGAGATTTCGTTCTGGCACACGCTTACATGCGTGAGGACCATGTGCTTGATGACGACCTGCCGACTTGGGTGCCCATCCCGGCGCTTGCGGAAATTCAGGTCGCGCTGGAAACAGCGGTGGCTCAGGTCACTGATTTGACCGGCTACGAGCTTAAGAGGATCATGCGAACCGGCACTGTTGCAACAATTGATAATCGCAACTGGGAATTGCGGGATCAATCCGGACCGGTACATCGACTATCGCTCTCGAGGGCCGTGGGACTCGACATGGAAAGTGCGACCATTGCTGCAAACGGGTTTCGATTTCGCGTGCCCTACGGGACGTTGCTCTGCGTCAGCGACAAGCCGTTGCACGGTGAATTGAAACTGCCGGGAATGGCGTCGTCGTTTTACAAAACTCAAGTTTCACGGCACCTGAAAATTGGCATTCGCGCAATGGAATTTATTCGCGAAATGCCGCTTGAACGGGTGCACTCACGCAAACTGCGTAGCTTTGACGAAACAGCATTTCTATAATGATACCCAAGGGGTAGTGGTGCGATTTTTTCAAGCTTTCCACTCAAAGTTGCGCGCACTCAAAGGCAGTAAACTGCGGTTTTTCCAAGCGCGATCCGCGAAATTGCGCCTATTCCCGTTGTTTTTTGGCAGTTTTTTTAATTTCTTGGATTGATGGGTCGCCAAGCACGTTCTAAGTTTGCTCGAATGCACAGACAAACTGGGCATCGAGCAGACACAACATCTAGGGAAAATCAGATGAGCCCGAAACCAATGACAAAGACGCAATTGATCAACGCTTTGGCTGAAGCAGTTGATACCGACAAAAACACAGCTTCTAAAACGCTAGACGCCTTATCCGATATCATTTCGCGCGAAGTGACCGCCGGCGGTGCCGTTACTTTGCCAGGCGTTGGCAAATTTGCTTGTCGGGCACGGCCTGAGCGGATGGTTCGCAATCCGTCAACGGGTGAACAAATTCAAAAACCCGCTGACCGCGTCGCGAAAGTGACCATCGCTAAAGCGCTCAAGGATGCTGTTAACTCCTAAAGCGCCTTAGCTAAAGCGGGTAGGCTGGATTTAGACAGTTACGCGTGAATCGGCCCGTCGCCACAGGCAAGTGCCGCTTCACGCACCGCTTCTGAATAGGTCGGGTGGGCATGACATGTGCGTGCAAGATCTTCGGCACTCGCGCCGAACTCCATTGCCACACATACCTCATGAATCAAATCACCCGCTCCGGGGCCAATTATATGGCAACCCAAAATGCGGTCGGTGGTAGCGTCCGCAAGAATTTTTACAAATCCATCGGTCACAAAGTTTGCTTTAGCCCGACCATTCGCCAAGAAGGGGAAGCTGCCAGACTTATAATCAATACCGTCGGCCTTGAGTTGCTCTTCGGTTTTGCCAACGTTTGCCACTTCTGGCGCTGTGTAAATCACACCAGGGATCACGTCGTAGTTCACATGCCCTGCTTGACCAGAGAGGATTTCGGCAATCGCAAAGCCTTCGTCTTCAGCTTTATGTGCAAGCATCGGCCCATCAATGACATCGCCAATCGCATAAACACCGGGCACGGACGTGGCAAAATGTTCGTCGGTTTTGATCTGACCACGTTCTGTCATTTCGATACCGACAGCTTCGAGACCTAGACCTTTGGTATATGGACGCCGCCCAGTTGCAACCAGCAGAACGTCCGCATCAAGCGTATGGGTGGAGCCATCTTTGTTAAGCGCATAGCTGACTTCGACGCCAGTTTTCTTCTTTTTAGCACCAGATACAGCCGCGCCCAAAATGAACTCAAAGCCCTGTTTGCTTAGAATGCGCTGGAACTGCTTCGAAACAGCGGCATCCATACCCGGGGTGATATGGTCAAGATACTCAATCACAGTCACTTCTGCACCAAGGCGCGCGTAGACTGATCCAAGCTCAAGCCCGATAACCCCTGCACCAATAACAGCCATCTTTTTAGGAATTTTTGGTAACTCTAAGGCACCGGTCGAGGTGACGATCTTCTTCTCGTCGATTTCAATTCCCGGCAATGTTGCAGGCTCTGATCCGGTGGCAATAATAATCGACTTGGCTTTATGGGTTTCCTCGCCGACACGAATTTCGCCCGCACCTTGGATCGTCGCCCAACCTTGGATGTAATCCACTTTGTTTTTCTTAAAGAGAAATTCAATGCCTTGGGTATTGCTATCAATTACACCCTGTTTGTAACCGAGCATCTTCTTCAAATCGACGCTCGGAGACTTGCCCATCAGGCCCATCTTTTCGAAGTTCTCATGCGCTTCGTGGTACAGTTCAGTTGCATGCAGCATTGCTTTGGAAGGAATACACCCAACATTCAAACAAGTGCCGCCCAAGGCGCCGCGGCCTTCAACGCAAGCGGTTTTCAACCCAAGTTGCGCGCATCGAATTGCGCAGACATACCCACCCGGTCCGCCGCCGATCACGATTACATCATAAGACATGTGCTATTTCCTTGTAATAATATACGAGCAACGGTTTGGCCAATTTAGACAATCAAAGATCCATCAAAAGACGGCGCGGATCCTCCAGCGCCTCTTTGACACGAACAAGGAACGTCACAGCGCCCTGACCATCGACGATCCGGTGATCATAACTAAGCGCGAGATACATCATCGGACGGATCACAATTTCGCCATTCACAACCATTGGTCGATCTTGAATTTTATGCATACCCAAAATACCCGACTGAGGCGGGTTCAAGATAGGTGATGACATCAATGAACCGTATACGCCGCCATTAGAAATCGTAAATGTGCCGCCTTGCATCTCTGCCATGGAGAGTTTTCCATCGCGCGCGCGCGTGCCCATTTCGTTGATTGCTTTTTCGATCGAGGCGAACCCCATTGCGTCGGCATTACGAATAACCGGGACAACCAGCCCATTCGGGGTGCCAACCGCAACACCCATATTGACGAAATTCTTGTAGACAACATGATCGCCGTCAATCTCGGCATTCACATCAGGCACTTCACCCAAAGCGTGGCAACAAGCTTTGGTGAAAAACGACATAAAGCCGAGCTTCACACCGTGTTTTTTCAGGAACAAATCCTTGTACTCTTTGCGCAAGGCCATGATCGCGCCCATATCGACCTCGTTGTAGGTCGTGAGCATTGCAGCTGAGTTCTGTGCATCTTTCAAACGGCGCGCAATTGTTTGACGCAGACGGGTCATCTTTACCCGCTCTTCGCGAGATGCATCGTCGGCGGTGACAGGTGCACGCTCGGGGGTCGGCGCGCTCGCTTTGCTGCCGCTAGACGCGTTCATCACGTCCGACTTCATCACCCGACCGTCTCGACCACTGCCGGATACACTGGAAGGGTCGATATTTTTCTCAGCCATAATCTTCTTAGCTGATGGGGCGTCTTCGACAGATTTTCCACCAGTTGCACTTGCCGCTGCCACAGGAGCCTCCGCAGCTTGCGTCGACACCGTGCC
>CAYLLD010000157.1:0-6571 GCA_964384315.1 uncultured Rhodobacterales bacterium
ATGATTGCTTGTATGAGCCTAGCCTTTATCGCCTATCTTGTCGGCAATGCGATCTTTTCAGATTATCTTGGCATTCCCTATGAGCGGTCAAACGAGCGCCCGCCGCTGCCTATGGAATACGGGCAGGTGATCGAGCGGGCCGTGGGCCATTTGGGCTGCGAGATCGAAATTGAGCCGGGGCGGTTGATTGCCGGAAATGCGGGGCTCTTGGTCTCGGCGGTGATCTTTGAGAAAAACGGCGAGGATCGTGATTTTCTGATCATTGATGCGGCCATGAACGACCTGATCCGCCCCGCCATGTATGAGGCCTATCACGAGATTATCCCGCTTATTGAGCCGCGCGCTGGTGCCGAGCAGGCCCCTGTCGATATCGTCGGCCCGATTTGCGAGACCGGTGATACTTTTGCCAAGGCCCGCCACATGCCTGCGGTGGCCGCCGGTGAGATGGTCGCCTTCCGCTCGGCGGGGGCTTATGGGGCGGTGATGTCCTCGGAGTATAATTCGCGCCCTCTGATCCCCGAGGTTCTGGTGAGCGGGGATCAATTTGCCGTCATTCGCGCGCGCCCTAGCTATGATGAAATGATAAACCGCGATAACATTCCCCCATGGATGACGGGGATAACGTGATTCTTTACGCAGCTCGTGCTAGGGTGGCTTATGACCATCGATCAAAAGAGCCTGACGACGCATAACCGCCCCCTCGTGACCGCTGTGCGGCGCATGAGCCGCCAGCTGTGGCTGTCGCGGGTCTATCTCTGGCTCGAGCGTTTGGCGGCGGCGTTTTGGCCGCTGTGGAGTTTCGCGCTCGCTGTTCTGGCGCTCTATTGGTTCGGTGCCTTTGATGCGCTAACCGCCGAGCTGGCAAATCCGATTTACGCGGGGCTGATCTTTGGCGGCCTTGGGCTGATGGCGCTGATCCTGATCGGCTGGGGCGTAAAGCGGCTGCGCGCCCCCAGTGCCGCAGAGGCCCTGCAACGTATCGACAATCAGACAAAAAACCGCCCCCTGTCGGCCCTGCGCGATGCGCCTGCCATCGGCGCGGATGATCCTGCCTCGCAGCGGCTTTGGGCGCGGCATCTAGAGCGCATGGCCGAAGAGGCCCGCACCACCAAAGTGCCGCCGCCGGATTTGACCCTCGCAAAGCGCGACCCTTGGGCGTTGCGCCTGATCGCGCTGACCGCGTTTATCGCCGCATTGATCTTTGCCCGTGGCAGCATTTTGCCCGGAGGCACCACGGTTGCCACTGGTGCGGGCGGGCTTGAGATTGCCTCTGGCCCCAGCTTTGAGGTCTGGGCCACCCCGCCCATTCATACGGGCAAGCCGGTGCTCTATCTGGGCGAAGTCGACGGGCCCGAGCGGGTGTTGATCCCGCAAGATACCGAGATCACCGTGCGCTATTACGGCGCGGCGGAGGCGTTTTCGCTGACCCAAGACCTGCGCACGGCGGATGTGATGCCAAATGCCTCTGCCGAGGGGGTGGTGGATGCGACTTGGGCCGTTGAGACCTCGGGCGGGCTGACGCTCTTCGAGGATGGGATAGAGCTGGCCGCTTGGGTTTTTGACGTGCAGCGCGATAAGCCGCCTAGCATTGATCTGTTGGAATTCGAGCGCACCCCCGAGGGGGCAATGCGGCTGAATTATGCGGCCACGGATGATTACGGCGTGGCCTCGGCGCGGTTGCGCATTGATCTGGCGCGCGATGAATTGCCCAATGACTTTGGCTTTGCGGTTGAGCCAGTGGAAACCGCGCCCATCGAGCTTGAGTTGCCGCTGCCCTTTGCGGGCGGTTTGACCAGTTTCGAAGAGGTGCTGATCGAGGATTACGCCCAGCACCCTTGGGCAGGCCTGCCGGTCACCGTGACCCTCGAGGCGCAAGACGAGATCGGCCAGATCGGCACTTGGGGGCCGGAGCTTTTGGAAATGCCCGGCAAACGGTTCTTTGACGGGCTTGCAGGCGCGATTGCCGAACAGCGCCAAGACCTGTTGTGGTCGCCTGAAAATGCCCTGCGCGTTGAGCAATTGATGCGCGCGGTGTCGCACCGCCCTGAGGAGATCTTTCCGACGGCTAAGCCCTATTTGATGCTGCGCACAGTGCTGCGACGGCTGGGATATGCCCGCGAGGATGGGCTGGATGCGGCCGAGATCGAGGATTTGAGCGGCTTGATGTGGAAGCTGGCGCTTTTGATCGAAGAGGGCGATTTGGCCTCGGCGCTTGAGCGGCTGCGCCAAGCCCGCGACCGTCTGATGGAGGCCATGCGCAACGGGGCCACCGACGAGGAAATCGCCCGGCTGATGCAAGAGCTAGAAGAGGCGACCGAAGACTACGAGCGGCTCTTGGCGCAGCAGGCCGAGCCTGCGGATCAGCAACAGCTGAGCGATGGGGCGCAAGAGCAAGAGCCGATGCAGCTTGACGATGAGATCCTTCAGCAGATGCGCGATGAGATCCAGCGTCTGATGGAGGAGGGCCGGACCGAAGAGGCGGCGCGGCTCTTGGAGGAATACATGCGCATCGTCGAGAATATGCGCATTCAGATGGCCCAGCAGGGCGGGCAGGGCGGCGAGCCGAGCCCCGGTGAGCAGATGATGCAAGATATGCAAGACGCGCTGCGCGAGCAGCAAGATCTGTCCGATGAGGCGTTTCAAGAGATGCAGCGCCAGTTCGAAGAACGGCGTCAGGGCCAACGCAATCAGCAGGATCAGGGGCAACAGCAGGGGCAACAAGGTCAGCAGCCGGGCGAGCAAGGCCAGCAGCCGGGCCAACCCGGTCAGCAACAAGGCCAAGGTCAGCAGCAGGGCCAGCAGCAAGGGCAGGGCCAGGGGCAAGCGCAAGGCCAGCAACCGGGCCAAAAACCGGGCCAAGAGCCGGGCCAAGGCGCAAGTGGCGAAGGTGACCGCCCCTCGGCTCAAGAACTTGCACGCCGCCAAGAGGCGCTGCGCGAGATGATTGACCAGTTGCGCCGCGAGTTGTCGGGCATGGGTGACATGCCGGGGCCCGGTGAGAGCCTTGAACAGGCCGAGCGCGAAATGGGCCGTGCCCGTGAAGGCTTAGAGCGCGGCGATTTGCCTGAGGCCATTGACCGCCAAGCGGATGCGATGGAGGCTTTGCGCGGTGCGTTGAGTGGTCTGAACGAGGCGATGCGTGAGCAAGCCATGCAAAATGGCGAAGATGGCGGGCAGGATGGGCCCATGGGGCGCGGTCCCAACGGTCAGGCGCGCGACCCTTTGGGGCGGCCCATTGGGTCTTCTGAGCAGATTGGCACCCAAGACAGCCTGCTGCCCGGCGAAGATGATTTGCGCCGTTCCCGCGAGTTGATCGAAGAAATTCGCCGCCGTTCGGGCGAAAAATCACGCCCCACGCAAGAGCTTGATTATCTCAAACGGCTGCTTGAGCGCTTTTAGACGAGACTAGAAAAGACGAAACGGGCGCTGCTATTGTGCGCCCGCGACGTGCAAGCTTTGCGGCTTATTTGGTGTTGATGACACCAGCAAGTCGGCCACGAAGCCCGTCGATACTGTTTGAATAGCTCGACAGGCCCTGCTCAAACTGGGGCACCTTGGCGCTGATCTGCGGCGCAAAGATATAGAGCGTCAGCGCAGCCACGCTAAGCAGGATTGCCGTGTAAAACCCGGTTGAGAAGCGATTGCGGCCTTCGGGGGCGGCTTGAGCCGTCGAAAGCTGGCTGTTCATTTCGCTATTATGGGCTTTGGCCTTTGCCGCGGCGATCGTTGCCGCCGGAAGCGTGCTCTTGAAATCCTCGCCGGATTGCTCGCGGGTGGCGGCGACGGCCTCATCGGTGGCGGCTAGATAGCGCCCTTCCTTGTCCGCACCGTCCAAATTCGCACTTTCAGCCTCGCGCTCGTGCGCCGCTTCGGCCACGCGGGCTTTGAGACGGTCAGCAAGAGTGCCTTGGGACGCACCTGTTGCATTGGGGGTTGTCGTGTCGACGTCGGGTTCCACCTCGGGACGCGGCATGGCCACAACGGCAGCCGCGGCGGCGGATGCGCCAGCTGCAGCGGTGACAATGCGCGCACCAATGTTGCTGCCTAGCCCGTCTTCATCAGTTTCGACTTCATCAGTATCAACGGGGGCAGTTTCAACTGGGCCAATTTCACTTGATCCAGCGTCCAAGGAACCTAGTGCCAGAGGATCAGTCTCAAACGGTTCAGGCACAACGGCTGCCGCGTCATCTTTTGTCTCCGCAAGTGCCGCTCGGATCGCATCCATTGGATTTTGGGTCCCAAGCTCGGGGATCGCGCCCTCTACCGCACCGTCAACGAGGGTGTCATCTAGGGTCGCTTCATGCCGTACTTCAGGCATAACCGCCGGTATATCCATGATCGGCGCTTCGATCGCCGGGGGGGCCGTGCTTGCGGTCACATCTGGAGTTGCCTGCGGCGCGCTTAAATCCATAAGAGGCGCTTCCATTTCGTGCGCCTTCGTTTCAAGCGCCTCAGGCGCAGCGGTGTTTGCAGCGGTGTTTTCGGTGGCACCTTCTGCTTTGGTAAGGCCGCTCAAAGCTGCAGCAGCAGCGGCGGCTGGGGCCATGGTTTGTACAGCTTGTGCGCCGGGCCGCGTTGTTTCAAGCGAGTTGCGGATGGCAGCAAGTGTATCGTTGTATCGCCCGGCAGGCGTGTCGACCTCGGCCTCAAAACTCGCGGCATCCAGACGGCCAGTGCCATCGGAAATCTTCGCGGGCTCATAATTTGGTTCAACCTCGGCAGGGGTCTCAACCTCAACCTCGGTTGTCAGCGCGTCAGCACGCGCGCCTTGAGCGGCTGGTGCGCCTGATTGGGACTGCTGCGCCAAATCCGCGACTTTCGCCTCAATTTGGTTGGCAATCTGGTCGAAGCCCGATCTGTCAACCGCCGCGCCCAGCGTATCCTCGCCAAGCTCGCGGGCGAGCCCTGCAATCTTGGCCTTTTCGGCGGCGGGGATGGCATTTGCTACAGCAGGGGCTATGGCATCAGCGGGGGCCACAGAGGTGGCTTCAGAGGGGGCCACAGCGGGGGGCTCGACATCAATACTGGCTTCTTGGATGTCCGCGGCAAGTTCGCTGAGTGTCGTGTTTTGACGGGCCACAGGGATCGGCGCGTCCAACTCTTCGTCGAAGGCATCCTCGCGCGCGCCTGCATTGGCAAGCCCATCAAGGGCGCTGATCGGGGCGTCGAGGGGCGAATCAATCGCGGTTGACGCCACATCTGTTGTGATTTCCGGCTCTGGAGCGGCCACTTGCATAGGTGTCTGTGTGACTTCAGGCTCCGGGATCTCAGCCACTTCTAATTCAGCCACCTCTACTTCAGCCGTTTCAACCTCGGGCTCTTGGAGTTCAGGTTCTTCAACTTCAACTTCAACTTCAACTTCAGGTTCGGGGGCCGGCGTTTTGCTCGACATCCCAATCAGATCTTTGGGGATTGTCGTGATCGCGTCAATCGCCGCCATTGATCCGACAAAATCACCAACGGTGCTCTTGCTTGAGGCCGTGGCCGCAGCTGCCCCGCCAACCAAGGCCGCAGCGCCTGCGGCAAAGGCAGTCTTGCCATTGATCGCAGGCTCTTTGTCCGCTGGCTCATCTGCCGCGGGTTCGGGCGCCGCGGGTTCGGGCGACGCGTCTTGTGCTGCCGGGGCTTCGGGCGACCCGTCAAGCGCGGTGCGGCCTTCTAAGAGCGCTTCAATCGCCGCTTCGTCTTCATCAACATCATCTGACCCCATCAAATGTGCAACGAGGTCCGTTTCAGCCTTATCGGTCTCAGCTTGATCACTCTCGCTGGCGTCCGCATCTGGCTCGGGTGCCTGAAACTCTGGTGAAAGCGCAGCCTCGGACAGCGCGGCTTTCACGTCTTCTAGGGCCGTGTCATCTAGGGGCGTGTCATCTAGGGCCGAGTCATCCAGGGCAGGGTCGCCTAATGTCGCGTCGCTCAGGGATATCTCTTCGAGGTCCGCATCGACGATCTGTGTGTCGTCCAGCTTAGCATCATCAAGCTCTGCAATATCCGTAAGAGCATCCGCGACCTCAAGATCGGGCGCTGACACATCCAAACCGCCCAAATCAGCCTCTGGCTGGTTCACAGTTTCGGTCACAATGTCGTTAGAGATGCCCGTATCAGAAGTGCCCGTATCAGAAGTGCTCGTATCAAACGTGCCCCTATCGTCAGACATGCCAGTTGGCAGGGTCTCGTCCACGAGGTTTTCGGGGGCTAAATCCGCCTCTACCTTGGCAACGGTGTCTTCGATAGGTGTTTGAGCCGTCTCTTCAATAGTCGCATCACTAGTTTGTGCGGCGATGCCGGCGTCTTGTGGCGCGTCTAGCTCTGCCGCATCCGATGTTTCGGATGCCTCCTCAGGCGCAGCGGCAACCTCGGGGGTTTCATCAGGTTTAACCTGTAATTCAGGCCCCAAAGCCAGTGCAGCAGGGGCCATCGGCAGTTGAAACCATGTCTCTTGGCACGACCCACATTGCACATCGCGGCCCTCTGCCGGAATCGACGCGGCGCTGACTTCGTACTGAGTTTGGCATCTCGGGCATGTTAGCCGCATAGCGGGGCCTCTTTTTGGCAGTGCGCATATCGCGCG
>CAYLLD010000158.1:0-6557 GCA_964384315.1 uncultured Rhodobacterales bacterium
TTTGAACACCCCAGCGTTATTGATCAGCACATCCAGATGCTCGTGCTGCGCGGCGATTTTTGCGCCCATCGCCCGCACCGCGTCCAGATCGGACATATCCGCCAGATAGGTGTCAGGCGCGCCGCCGATTTCGGCCGCCGCAGCCTCTAGTTTCGCAGCGCTGCGCCCATGCAAGAGCAGCTTATGGCCACCCTCTGCCAGCACTTTGGCGGCCAATTGGCCAATCCCATCGGTGGCGCCGGTCATCAGGATCGTTTTTTGCATGAGAGGTACCCCCTAGGTGTCAAAAGCGGGCAAGACCTCTTGCGCCAGCGTTTTCATCGTCGTCTCGGTGTCAGCTTGGTTCAGCCGCAGGTTCAGCGCAACATGGTTCACGCCCTGCCCCTGCAAGGCCCCCAGATAATCGCGCAAATAAGCCGCGCCGCTTTGAAAGCCCAGATGGATCGGGCGCGGCGGGGCGTCGGGATCGTCCAGCAGGTCAATATAGAGCGATTGCATAACCGGCTTGGGCCCCTGCCCCGCCGCCGCAACCCGCGCGCGGTAATCATCGACAACGCGGCCCTGCGCCTCGGGGCTGCGTGGATAGGTCATCCAACCGTCGCCGTGTTCCGCCACCCAATCCGGCGCTTGCTGGCTGCCACCGGTGATCAAAAGCGGCAGGCGTCCGGCGCTTGGTTTGGGCAGCATATCCATACCCCCCGCCAGCGTGCCGTGCTGCGCGCCTGCGTGCATCGGGTAGTCCTCAGCCATGGCGCGAATGTAGGCCACCGCATCGCGAAACCGCGCGCCGCGATCATCAAAGCTCATGTTAAGGGCGGGGTATTCCTGCGGGCGATCCCCCGAGGCCACCCCCAGCAAGAGCCGCCCGCCCGAGAGCACATCGGCGCTGGCCGCCGCTTTGGCCACATGGGCGGGATGGCGCAGGGGCAAGATGATGCTGGCGACCCCAAGGCCGATCCGCTCGGTTTTGCCTGCGAGCAGCCCAAGATAGACGAAAGGGTCAAAAATCTGGCCGACATCGCCAAAGGAGGGCACATTAAAGGGCACATCGCGCAGCCACAGCGCGGCAAAGCCCAGCTCCTCAGCAAGGGCGGCGCGCTCTAGGTGGCGGGTCATGCTGGGCACGGGGCTGGTCAGATAACTCTCGAGCGGGACGACCAAGCCGATGCTGAGGCGGTCTTGCTGGAACACCTGCCCGAAGGCGCGGTTGAGGGGGGCAAAACCGCTCATGCGCCGCGCAAGGCTAGCTCATACATCCAGACACCAGCGCATGATCGCCTTTTGTGCGTGCAGCCGGTTTTCGGCCTCGTCGAAAATCACCGACTGCGGGCCGTCCATGACCTCATCGGTGACCTCTTCGCCGCGATGGGCAGGCAGGCAGTGCATAAAGAGCGCCTGTTCGCCCGCCTCGGCCATCAGCGCGCTGTTCACCTGATAGGCCGCCAGCTGGTTGTGCCGCCGCTCGCGCACCTCTTGGCTGTCATGCATCGAAAGCCATGTATCCGCGACCACTAGATCAGCCCCCGCAACCGCCTTCATCGGGTCGCGCTCAATCACGATTTTAGAGCCTTGGGCGCGGGCGAAGGCCACCGCCTCTGGCTCTGGGTCGAGCGTTTCGGGGCCGGTATACGTCATGTCAAAGCCAAAGCGCCCCGCCGCGTGCAAGAGCGATGCGCAGACATTGTTGCCATCGCCGGTCCAGACCACATGTTTACCCGCAATTGGCCCGCGATGCTCTTCGAAGGTCAGCACATCGGCCATGATCTGGCAGGGGTGCGTGCGGTTGGTCAGCCCGTTGATCACCGGCACCGACGCGTGTTCCGCCAGCTCAAGCAGGGTCGCCTCTTCGAAAGTGCGGATCATGATCAGATCGACGTAGCGCGACAGGACCCGCGCGGTATCCGCGATGCTCTCGCCGTGGCCCAGCTGCATCTCGGAGCCGGTCAGCACCATAGACTGCCCGCCCATCTGGCGCACGCCCACATCAAAGGACACGCGTGTGCGGGTCGAGGGTTTTTCAAAGATCAGCGCGACCATGCGCCCTGCCAAGGCCGCGTCTTGATCGAGGGTGCCCTTGGGCTGGTCGGCGCGGGCAAGTTTCGCCGCGCGGGCTTGGCTGATCATGGCGCGCAGATCATCCGCGCCGGTTTTGTGAACGTCGAGAAAATGTTTCATGATGCAAGCGCGCGCGCGGCGCGGTCCAGACGATCGACGGCCTCGTCGATTTCGGCTTCGGTGATGATCAGGGGCGGCAAAAGGCGGATGACATTGTCGCCGCCCGGCACGGTGAGCAGCTCTTGCGCATAGCCCGCTTGGACCACGTCGATATTGACCGCCTTGCATTTGATGCCCAGCATCAAGCCTGCGCCGCGCACCTCTTCAAAGACCTCAGGATGCGCCGCGACCAAGCCTTCGAGCCGTTGCCGCGCATAGCCCGACACGCGGCTGACGTGGTCAAGCACGCCGCCAGTGATTTCCTCGACCACCGCGCAGCCCACGGCGCAGGCCAGCGGGTTGCCGCCATAGGTCGAGCCATGGCTGCCTGCGGTCATGCCCGCCGCTGCCGCTTCGGTGGCCAGACAGGCGCCCAAAGGAAAGCCGCCGCCGATGCCCTTGGCCACGGCCATAATGTCGGGGGTGATGCCTGCGTGTTCATGGTCAAACAGCTTGCCCGTGCGGCCCATACCGCATTGGATTTCGTCGAGGATCAGCAAAAGCCCATGCTCATCGCACAGGGCGCGCAGTCCTTTGAGGCACTGATGGGGCACCGGACGGATGCCGCCCTCGCCTTGGATCGGCTCGATCAGGATCGCCGCCGTTTCATCGGTGATCGCCGCCGTCAGCGCGTCGTGATCGCCAAAGGGGACGTGATCGAACCCCTCAAGCATCGGGCCAAACCCATTGGTCAGCTTATCCGCGCCCGCCGCCGAAATCATGCCCAGAGACCGCCCATGAAACGAGCCGTCGAAGGTGATGATCCGGTGCCGCTCAGGCGTGCCTTGATGGGCGAAATACTTGCGCGCCATCTTGACCGCACATTCCATAGCCTCAGTGCCCGAGTTGGTGAAAAACACTGTGTCGGCGAAAGTGTTATCGGTCAAAGCGCTGGCAAGCTGTTCTTGCTGCGGGATGTTGTAGAGGTTCGAGGTGTGCCACAATTCGCCCGCTTGGGCCTGCAAAACCGCGACCAGCTTGGGGTGCGCATGACCCAGCGCGTTCACCGCAATCCCGCCGCCCATATCCAAAAAGCGTCGGCCCTGATCATCCACAAGCCAAACGCCTTCGCCTTTGACGAAGGACATATCTGCACGGGCGTATGTGGGCATCACCGGGGTGACCATTGCGTGTTCCTTTTGAGGGGCCTGTGTTTGGGGCCTTTGCGTGATTTGGGCGATCAAATTCGGTGATCGATTTGGCAATAAAAAAGCCCGCCAACGCGGCGGGAAGCGTTAATCTACAGGGCAGTTGTGGCATGTCAATGTCAGTTGGTGGGTCATTCGCCGCAAGGCGGGCCGCGCCGAAGCTTGCTTAATCGGAAGTTAAGCTCTTGAAAGGATACCAATGAGAGCGTATTTAACGCGTTCTGAGCGCCCATATCTAAGGAAAATCGCATGTCGTGGACCGACGAACGCGTCGAGATGCTGAAGAAAATGTGGACTGACGGGAAATCCGCCAGCCAGATTGCGAAAGAATTGGGCGGCGTGACCCGCAATGCGGTGATCGGCAAGGTCCATCGCTTGGGTCTGTCGAACCGCGCGGCGGCACCTGCCAAGACCGAGGCTGACAAGCCCGTCGAAAAGCCAGCGGTTAAGGCGCGCCCGAAAAAGCCGGTGAAGCCAGCGGTCGAAGCTGCGGCCGAACCTGCCCAGGACAAGCCAGCAGCCGCAGTCGTGCCTGCCACGCGCAAAGCGATTGTGCCTGCGGGGCAGCCATTGCCGCCGCAACCGTCACAGTCGGAAATCAGTGCTGAGGCGCTGGCCAATCTGGCTGAGATTGAGAAAAAATCAAAGCGTCTGGGTCTGATGGAATTGACCGAGCGTACGTGCAAATGGCCCATCGGTGATCCGGCGACGGATGACTTTTGGTTCTGCGGCCTCGCTGTCCAAACAGGCAAGCCTTATTGCGATGCCCATGTGGCGGTGGCCTTTCAGCCAATGTCCGCGCGCCGAGACCGCCGGTCTCGGTAATTTCGCGGCTCTGGTTGCTCTTCGCTACACGAGGGCGGCCTATCTAGGGCACCAGCTAACCTGCATAAGTCTCATCCAGCGAATACCCCGCCGAACGCACGGTTCGGATGGGGTCACGCTCGCCGCGCCGATTTAGCGCGCGGCGCAAACGGCCCACCATCACATCTACGGTGCGCAGCTCGACATCGCTGTCTTGCCCCCACACCCGATCGAGCAAATCCGCCCGCTCGAACACGCGGCCCGGTCTGCGGATCAGAACCTCCAAGAGCTTGAACTCCGTCGGGCCCAGCCGCACCTCGCGCGCGCCCCGTTTGACCCGCCGCGCATCGCGATCCACGGTGATGTCCTTGAACACATAGTTGCTGTCCACCGCCGTCGGGTTCGTCCGGCGCATCAGCGCATGAACCCGCGCCATCAGTTCGGACATAGAAAACGGCTTGGACACATAATCATCCGCCCCGCGATTGAGCCCGCGAATGCGGTCATCCTCATCGCCGCGCGCGGTCAGCATGATAATCGGCAGGGTGCGGGTCTCGTTGCGCGCCCGAATTTGGCGGCAAATCTCTATGCCCGAGACATTGGGCAGCATCCAATCGAGGATCACCAGATCGGGCTGCTCATCCTCAACCACGATCATTGCATCGTCGCCGTCCATCACATGGCAGGTCTCATAACCCTCTTTGGTGAGGTTATAATCCAGCAACTCTACGAGGTCGTCCTCATCCTCGACAATCAGAACTTTGGCGCTCATGGCTTAGGCCTTTAGGTCAATGCCCAAGGGCTCGCCTTTGGGGCGGTCATCCCCCAGAACCGTGCCCTCGACGATATAGTGGATTTTCTCCGAGATATGCGTGGTGTGATCGCCGATGCGCTCTAGGTTCTTGGCGATGAACAAAAGCTGCGAGCCCACAGAAATCATCCGTGGATCTTCCATCATATAGGTCATCAACTCGCGGAAAATCGCGTTATATGTCTCATCGAGATCCGCATCGCGGTTCCAGATTTCCACCGCCAGTTTCGTATCGCGCGAGGAATAGGCATCGAGCACATCGGTGAGCTGCTTTTGGGTCTGCTCGCCCATATGCACGATCGACGAGGTCAGTTTGATCGGGCGGCTATCGGCCATGAGGATCGCGCGTTTGGCGATGTTTTTGGCCAGATCACCGATGCGCTCAAGGGTCGCCGAGATTTTGATGGCGGACAAAAGCGTGCGCAAATCTTGGGCCATGGGTTGGCGCAGGGCGATGGTTGTGGTCGCCAGTTCCTCGATCTCTATCTCGAGCGCATCAAGGCGCTTGTCGCGCTCGATAGCGGTGCGGGCCAGTTCGGCATCGCGGTTGCGCACCGCGGCGAGAGATTGGGCGAGAATTTCTTCGGACAGTCCGCCCATTTCCGAGATTTTGGCTCGGATCGAGATCAAGTCGTCGTCAAATGCAGATACAATATGTGGCATGGGGAGCCCCTATGATTGTGCGATTTTAACCGAAACGGCCGGTGATGTAATCTTGGGTACGCCGGTCCGTCGGGTTTGTGAAAATCTGGTTGGTTTCGCCGTATTCGACCATATCACCGAGATGGAAAAACGCCGTTTTTTGGCTAACCCGCGCCGCCTGCTGCATCGAGTGGGTCACGATGACCACCGAATAGGTTTTGCGCAATTCATCGATCAGCTCTTCGATTTGCGCCGTGGCGATGGGATCAAGGGCCGAGCAGGGCTCATCCATCAACAGCACCTCAGGAGAGGTCGCAATGGCCCGCGCGATGCACAAACGCTGCTGCTGCCCGCCCGATAGACTGGTGCCCGGCGCATCAAGACGGTCTTTAACCTCGTCCCAAATCGCAGCGCGGCGCAAGGATTGCTCAACCACCTGATCAAGATCAGCCTTATTCGAGACGATCCCGTGGATGCGCGGCCCATAGGCGATGTTGTCAAAGATCGACTTGGGGAAGGGGTTCGGCTTTTGGAACACCATGCCCACACGGGCGCGCAGCTGCACCGGATCCACGTCCCTGTCGTAAATATCGTCCCCATCGAGCAGAATATCACCGGTGACGCGGCAAATATCGATGGTGTCATTCATCCGGTTCAAACAGCGCAAAAACGTCGACTTCCCGCAGCCCGATGGCCCGATGAACGCCGTGACCGCATTCGAGAGGATATTCACGGACACGTTCTTAATCGCATGGGTTTTGGCGTAGTAAACATCCACGTTTGTTGCGGAAATTTTCGTATCCCCAGCGGTTACCTTCGCGTCATTCAAATGCATATCGTTCATGTCGGACCCTTCCATCACTGCTACCACCGTCGTTCGAACTGTTTGCGCAAAAAGACGGCCAGCGCGTTCATAATAATCAAAAAGAGCAGCAGCA
>CAYLLD010000159.1:0-6506 GCA_964384315.1 uncultured Rhodobacterales bacterium
TCGGCGGGATCACTCCCGCAATGAAACTGAAACAGGCGGCGTAGTTCTACTTAGCAGGCCCCTCAGAAATGGGGGGATTACCCCCTTGCATCGGCGTTCCAGCATAATGCAACCCGACAATCTGCCCCTTTCGGTTCAAAAGAGGGCTGCCGGAGCTGCCCTTAGTCGTGTCGCAGCGGTGCAAAAGCACATCGGCGTCTCGCTGATGCGCGGGTCCAGCGCGGCAGCCTGATTGCGTGATATGTTTCACCTGACCTGCCGGATGATGGATGATTGACAGGCGATCGCGCTCCTTCGGCATCTCCTCGGCAAATTCCAGAAATCCCCAAGTCTCGCCGGGCCGACCGCTCACTTCCAGCAAGGCTACATCAAGCTTGCGGCTGAGGATCTTGGGCGTGACCGTGACCGTGTAGCTCTCCGTATCAGCAGCGTTATAGGTGTAGTACCCCATGCGCAGCGTCGCCCGCCGCACTGGTGTGCCCGGTCCCGGAATACAGTGATAATTGGTCAGGATCTCCGTCTCGGAAATCAGAAAAGCAGTGCAAACGCCGAACGTGTTCCCATATAGGATCTCAAGCCGCCCAACGGCGCGGCTCCATTCGCGTTCCGGCTCGCTCTCTGAGAACTCGGTGAGTTGTTCCCACTTTTCGGACAGGGCCAAAACGGACTCCGCCCCTGCTACGGCAGACTCGGTCAGGCTAAGATCAACCTTGCCCATCATCCTGCGAATAGGAAAAGACCTGCGCCCCAACTGGAGCAGCAAGAAGTAAAACTCCAAGAACCAATGCCCGAAACATAAAAACCTCCGCCACCTATAACGTGTGACATGCTATCGAAATGGGGCAATGCGTCAATCTTTCCGACTGCGAGCCACCACATTCAAAATAGGAAAAGTTGCGCAGTTTCGCCAAAATGCGCAATTTTCCTATCAGATACTGTTGACCCTCGCCCCGCCTCGGTCTAGAACGTGGTCATGGAAAGAATTGTGGTCCTTACGATGCGCCTTGACCGACGGGGATAGATCCCCCGGATCGGAATAGGCGCGCACAACCCCCGGCAGGGGGTTTTTTTGTGGCTAATCGGGGGTGGGCCCCGGCAAAATGGAGAGAGTAGATGACCCGTCAAATGACCGGCGCAGAAATGGTGGTTCAGGCCTTGAAAGATCAGGGTGTGGACACGGTCTTCGGCTATCCGGGTGGCGCGGTCCTCCCGATTTATGACGAGATCTTCAAGCAGAACGATATCCGTCATATTCTCGTCCGTCACGAGCAAGGCGCGACCCATGCCGCCGAGGGCTATGCCCGCTCGACCGGCAAGCCCGGCGTTGTTCTGGTGACTTCCGGCCCCGGCGCGACCAATGCTGTGACTGGCATGACCGACGCGCTGATGGATAGCATCCCGATGATCGTGCTCACGGGCCAAGTGCCGACCTTTATGATCGGCAACGACGCGTTCCAAGAGGCCGATACCGTCGGCATCACCCGTCCCTGCACCAAGCATAATTGGCTGGTCAAAGAGACTGATAAGCTCGCCGAAACCATCCATCAGGCCTTCCATGTCGCCACAAATGGCCGTCCGGGTCCGGTGCTGGTCGACATCCCAAAAGACGTGCAATTTGCCACGGGCGAATATGTTGCGCCTGAAAAATCCTCAACCGCCCATTACGCCCCCCAAACCAAGGGCAATGACGAGGCGATTTTGGCGGCGGTTGATCTGATGGAAAAGGCCAAACGTCCGATCATCTATTCAGGCGGCGGTGTGATCAACTCCGGCGATGAAGCCACGAAATTGCTGCGTGAATTGGCGGGCGCCACCGACTTTCCCGTGACCTCAACCCTGATGGGTCTGGGCGCCTATCCGGCCTCGGGCGAAAACTGGCTTGGGATGCTGGGGATGCACGGCACCTATGAGGCCAATATGGCCATGCATGACTGCGATTTCATGCTGTGTATCGGCGCGCGTTTCGACGATCGCATCACGGGGGCGGTTGATAAATTCTCCCCTGAAAGCAAGAAGATACACATCGATATTGATCCGTCCTCGATCAATAAAAACGTCCATGTTGACGTGCCGATCATTGGCGATATCGCCGAAGTGCTGCGGGTGCTTTTGCGCTTTTGGAAAGCACGGGGCAATGTGACCAATGGCGAGGCGGTTCAGGCGTGGAAAGCCCAAGTGGCCGAGTGGAAATCCATCGATTGCCTATCCTACAAACAGTCGAAAAAGACGATCAAGCCGCAATACGCGCTTGAGCGGCTGGAGGCGCTGACCAAAGGCCACGACCGCTACGTCACCACCGAAGTTGGCCAACACCAAATGTGGGCTGCGCAATATCTGGGGTTTGAGAACCCGAACCGCTGGATGACTTCGGGCGGTTTGGGCACCATGGGCTACGGCCTGCCCGCCTCGGTTGGCGTGCAGGTTGCGCACCCCGATGCGCTGGTGATCAACGTCGCTGGCGAGGCCTCTTGGCTGATGAATATGCAGGAAATGGGCACCGCGACCCAATACCGCCTGCCCGTGAAGCAATTCATCCTTAATAATGAGCGGCTAGGAATGGTGCGGCAGTGGCAAGAGCTGCTGCATGGTGAACGCTATTCGCACTCTTGGTCAGAGGCCCTGCCCGATTTTGTGAAACTGGCCGAGGCCTTTGGCGCTAAGGGCATCATCTGTAAGGACCCGGACGATCTTGATGACGCGATTATGGAAATGATCAACTACGATGGGCCGGTCGTGTTCGACTGCCTCGTGGAAAAGCACGAAAATTGCTTCCCCATGATCCCGTCGGGCAAGGCGCATAACGAAATGCTCTTGGGCGATGCCTCTACCGATGGCGCGATTGAGGCTGGCGGGGCGGTTCTGGTTTGATCGATCTGGCGATCCTTTTCGGCCTGTTTTGGGCCGCGGCCAGTTGTTCGCTTATGCCAAGTGTCAATTTGGGCCGCGTCTCCTATGCGGAATTGCGCAAAACTGATGGGTATCGTTAAAGTATGAACGCAGTAAGAGACATCGAGCCAGCCCACCCGGTTCCGAACATTTATTTCAGTTTTGGGATGACCAAATCCGGCTCAACCCTTGGGTTCGAACTGGCGCGCACGGGGCTTGAACAAGCGGGTATGGAGCAAGAGTTGCTGCCCTCTTGTGTCTCGGCCATGCGCCGCATCAACTTCGCGCAACACCTTGATAACAAAGCCGTTGTTGCGCTTGAGGCGATCACTGATGCCATCGGCCACCCGGTTGCGATTAAGACCCACACCCGCCCGGATCCAGAGGTGATCCGCCTGTTGCAAAGCGGACGCGCATCGGCCCATGCGATCTACCGCGATCCGCGCGATATTGCGCTCTCGATGCTCGATCACGGCGAGCGGGCGCGCGCGGGCGGCAAGCCTGCATTTTCGGAATATCACACGATCGAAGACACGATTGAGCCGATCAAACACCAGACCAATTCGCTTTTGGCATGGCTCTCCCTGCCAAATGTGCGCCCCCTCTACTACGACGATCTGGCCTTTGACACCGTCCGCACTATGGACGTGATCGCCAATGAGCTAGGTTTTGCGGCCCCTGCGGAGACGATCAAAGAGGTCATGACCTCGCGCTTCACCCAGCTCAACGTTGGTGTGCGCGATCGACACATGCTGGAAATGGACAAAGAAACGTCCCAGCGTTTTGAAACCATTTTCGCACCGTTTTACGACCGCCTCATCCACAATCGCGCGCAACTGCGCCGCGACGGGCACCCGGTGCTCGATCCTCAAGCCCCTCTTGCCATCTGGACCTAATCCAATGAACGCACTGACAATCAAAAAAGGCACAAATCGCAAAAGTGCCTACAACATCCGCAGCAATATGAGCGACGAAAAAGAGACCCATACCCTTGCGATCTTGGTCGACAACGAGGCCGGTGTGCTGGCGCGGGTGATTGGGCTGTTCTCAGGGCGCGGTTACAACATCGAAAGCTTGACTGTGGCCGAGGTGGATCACGCGGGCAATCTATCGCGCATTACAATCGTAACCACGGGCACCCCTGCCGTGATTGAGCAAATCAAGGCGCAGCTTGAGCGGATCGTGCCCGTGCATGAGGTTCATGATCTGACCGTCGATGGTCCCAGTGTTGAGCGCGAGTTGGCGCTGATTAAAGTGAAGTGCACGGGCGAAAAACGGGTCGAGGCCCTGCGCACCTCTGAGGTGTTTCGCGCACGGGTGGTGGATAGCACGCTTGAGAGCTTTGTTTTTGAGCTGACCGGCGCCCCGGATAAAATCGACGCATTTGTGCAGCTTATGGTGCCGCTTGGCATGGTTGATATGGCCCGCACCGGTGTGGCCGCGATCTCGCGCGGGCTGTAGCGGCTAACAAGTGCCGTTTAGCAGCACTTCGCTGATAAACCGGGGCCGCACAGCGACCTGATTTTCCCAGACCAAATTCCCCAGCCCGATGAAATCAAACAGGGCTGAATAGGGAATATGGGTCTCGACAAACACGATCGAATCCCCCGGCACCAAATCGGGCAGCATGGATTTCTGCGCGCTGGTGAGGGTTTCGGTGGTCAGCATCGAATAGGCGTAAAAATCAAGCGCCGCCGTGGCTCCGTTGATCTGGCAAGACCAGACGACCTCATAGTCGCTTTCTACAGCATCCCATTTGATACTGGTCAAACGGATAGACTTATCGTCCTGAATCCAAGGCAGCAAAGCTTCAAGCAGCCCATGCAGCTTTGCGGTGAAGGCCGCATCAAGGGGCAATTCCTCGCGCGAAACCACATCGGCAACCGCATAGGTTGCCTTGGCGGCGCGGCTATAGGATTTGAATGCGTCGAAAAACTGGAACCCAAGGGCCAGCATAAACAACAGTAACGGGGCAATGATGACAAACTCGATGGTGATCGATGCCCGCTCGTCGTCTCGAAAGGCTGTAAGCGGCTTCGGTATCCCCATAACTGATCGTTCCTCAGGCAGGCTCGTTCACAAAGACACTATAAGCGGCCAGAGCCATCGCGTTGTCCTTATTGACCGGAAGGTGCAGACCCAAACCGATCATTGGAAAAATTGGATCCACCAAGACGCAGGCCCGAATGAACATCCATTCGTTTTCAGCGCCGGGGTTAAATGTAACCTGCGGCTGAACCGTCGCGGTCCGATCCCGACATTTCGTCGACGTTGGAATATCCGCCGCAGTTTGGATTGGCAGCAGTTCTAGCTCAATATTATTCACGCAATCCTTAATCAACACGCTGTGATCGCAAATTTTTTGCTTAAATTCATTGTGAGTTTGAACCGCCGAGAGACCAAGACGCAGCTCGCGCACGGTTGAATCCAGCCCGCGCTCTAGCATCATTGATTTGGTCATCATCCAACCAGATTCGAAGGTCGCCAAAACCAAACCGATGAAAAGCGGCGCAACCATAACGAATTCCACCGAGGCGGCGCCCCGATTGTCATCCTTAAAGTTTTTCAGTCCTGCGAAGACAAATTGTTTAATTTTCGCGAACATTTACACCACCTTTTACGCAACTTTTGCGAAACTGGTCTGACTTTATGTCCAAAATATGGCCCGCACCCGCCGTTGTCGGCATCAGCCCCTACCATTAACCATGATAGTTCCCATTTTAGAAAAAATTTCGCCGCAACCCATGGAAAGTAGCGCGAAAACGCTGGTTTGTTCGGAATATGTTCTCATATCACGAGCCAATACGAGCATAGCGCAGGCCAAGTGTTTGGGCGAATCGGGTTTCAACCAAAAATTGCACCGGTGACAGAATTATCACGAAGTTCCGCCATAATTCGTCCACAAACCGCGCAAGACGACTTGACCAAAAACTCTAAAGCCAAAAAAAATTGGGGAACGGCACTCCGTCCCCCATTACAAGTTTTGCGAAATCAGGCTCTTGTTTGTCTGCCCGGTTTGTTGCCTGCGGCCTGATCGCATCCGCCCCCGCCGCCGTCTTACAATGACGTTGGGCGCGAAATCTAACTTGGGTTTAAGAGGGGGCGTGCCCCCCCTTTGGTTTTTTAGCTGCAGCCCGAGGTGCCGCCGCATGTATTACACTTCATGCAAGTGCCGTTGCGCACGAGGGTGAAGTTGCCGCATTCGCCGCATGGATCGCCCTCATAGCCCTGCATCTTTGCCTTGGTGCGCAGGTCCATCGCCGTGTTGGTCGCCGTTTCCGCCCCAGCAGATACCGCCGCGCTTGTAGCGGGCGCTTCCATCACTGCAACATTGCCAGCGCCTGCATCCATACGCGCCGGTTGCTCTGCCTGCCCGCCTGCGAGCACCACAAACTCTTGTGGCGAGACGCGGTTGCGCAGATAGCCCGAGGAGGAAATCTGGCGGATCATTTCGATGGCTGGGGTCATCTCTTCTTCGCCGGCATTCTCAATGTTCCGCGTGCCTTCTTCGACGCCGCGCCCCATTTCACCCAAGACCTGACCCTCTGGCTTCACATGGGCCAGATCGGTTCGATCGAGATAGCTCACCGCCAATTCACGGAAGATATAATCGAGAATGG
>CAYLLD010000160.1:0-6306 GCA_964384315.1 uncultured Rhodobacterales bacterium
CCCCAAAGTTGCCGATGGCGGCTTCGAGCCCAAAGTTAACGTGTTTCGAGACCGCAACGAAGGTCTGCTTGCGCAGCGATTTGACGAAACACTGTACATTAACAACTGATAAATGCAGTTTTTCGTTTCATGGAGCTCCATTCAATAGTGTCTCAAGGAGGGCGTCTAGGTTGTCACGCAAGTCTGCCAGTCCACCATGCGACAGTTGTTCCAAACCGATAAGCGCCCCGTATAGGATAGCTGCGAACCTTTGAGCATCGGTCTCGCTTTTAGAGCATTGTGCGAATAGCCCTCTAAGATAGGTCAGACGTCCAGCGTCAACCGCACCTACAGTTTCTGCGACCTCGGCATTGTATCGTCCCCAATCACGGATTGCCGCCTCTACGAGGGCGCCACCATAGGGTACATTCCCATCCCCTGTCGCCAACCCGACAAGTTTTCTTAACTTATTGGCACTGGATAGATCATTCCCTTCAAGGGCTGAAATGATGCTGTCGGTCGCCGCGTCCTTCCAATGTGACAACATTTGGGTTTGCAAGGCGCCGACGTTTTCGAAGTGCCAATAAAATGACCCTTTACTGACGTTCAGGTCTCGCGCGATCGCTTCCGCGCGAATGGCTTGCGGGCCGCCCTTTGTCAGGGCCTGAAAGGCGGCTTCGATCCAGGCTTGAGCGGTGAGTTTTTCCTTGGTCATTCCAGTCCATACGGTGGCGTATTGACAGGTGCAACGAATTTTGCCATACGGTGGCGTATGCAAATGGAGGTATCCTGATGAACAAAACAATCGCTCTTGCTGGTGCTCTGTCTCTGGCGCTTACCGCCATCCATGTTTTTGGCGGCGGAAATGACGTTCATGTCCCACTTTTGCAAACCAATGCATCCGATGTCTTGAAAGGGTTCACGTCGGTTATCTGGCATGCCGTAACCGCCAATATGCTGATTTGTACCGGCATGTTGTTCATCGCAGCCAAGAATAAGCACCAAAGCGCATTGTTGGCGGGCTTGGTGATCGCGAACTATCTGTCATACGTGGGGCTGTTCGTTTTTTATGGCATTACGAGGTTCAGTAGCCTGTTTGTCATGGTTCCTTGGATCGGCTTCTTGATCATCTCTGTCGTGACGATGTTAGGCATCGCATTCCAGCGGCGGCAAAATTTGAGCATGCTTGCTTGAGACTTATAGGTAAGGACATTCCAAGATGTCAGTGATGGTTGGTCGCATTCCCGAAGCCGCATTTTTGAAGACATATGAATATAAGGCAGGATGCTACGTTGACTGCTATTATCTGGATGTGCCTGAGAGTGTCAGTTTGCCAGATTATGTCTATGCGTTCTTTACGTCGCCAGTTTTTCGCATTGAAAGGGCTATGTTGCGCCTGTTTGCATCGAGCCAGTCAAGCGATTGCGATGTTAAAGAGCTTGCGACGAACAAGGGCGATCGTCTCGCGGGGTGGCGCGCCATGGCACGGGACGATACCCAAATGATTTTAGCTGTGGGCGAGGGGCCAATAAGAACATGGTTTATGTGTGGAAAACCAGAAGCCGCCTTTGAAGGCACTCGGTTGTATTTTGGTTCAGCGGTCTTGCCAACGAAACAGAGCGATACGGGAAAGCCGGAGATGGGGCGGATGTTTCGCTATTTACTTGGCTTTCATAAAATCTATTCCCGCGTCTTGCTCCGATCCGCCAAGCGGAAACTTCGAGTGCAGACATACAGGTCTTGAAATCTGAATGGCCGCTAAGTCGGGGCAGGGCGCTTGATCATGGCTTAGATTGGACTTATTGGCCGGATACATGACAAAAAGTCACGCATCATGATTGATATCCAGCCTTTGGCCATTTTGCGAGAGATCGACCGAACTGGGAGTTTGACCGAGGCGGCTCATAAGCTGTGTCTGACGCAATCTGCCGTAAGCCATGCCATCCGCCGTTTCGAGGACCGCTATGAGGTCAAGCTTTGGGAGCGCGAGGGTCGTAAGCTGCGTTTGACGCCTGCGGGCACCTATCTGTTGGGGTTGTCCCTGCGGGTGTTGCCGCAGCTAGAGCATGGGGCGGCGGTGCTGGACGATTTTGCTCAGGGGCGGCGCGGGGCGCTGCGGATTGGGGTGGAATGTCATCCCTGCCAAGACTGGCTCATGCGGGTTGTGGATCAGTTTCTGGCGCAATGGCCGGACGTTGAGCTGGATGTGACATCGGCCTTTCAGTTTGGTGGGCTCTCGGCGCTGGTGGGCCATGAGATCGACATTCTGGTCACCCCAGACCCGATTGAGCACAGCGGCATCGAGTATTTTCCGGTCTTTGACTACGACTTGCTGCTGGCTGTGGCGGACACTCATACTTTGGCGTGCAAAAAGCAGGTCGCGCCGCGGGATTTGGCGGCGGAGGTTTTGATCACCTATCCGGTCCCCAACGAGCGGTTGGATATTTACACGCAGTTTTTGGTCCCCAGCAATGCACAGCCGCGCCGTCATCGTAAGGTTGAGACGACAGATTTGATGATGCGGCTGGTGGCCACGGGGCGGGCGGTCAGCGCGGCGCCAGATTGGCTGATCGACGAGGCGGTGGGGGTGACGGGCATTCGCCTTGGTGAGGGGATTACAAAGTCCATTCACTTGGGGCGGCGCTCTGGCGAGCAGCCGAGCCATTTGGACGGGTTTTTGCAATTGGCAAAGAGCTTGCGGGTGTGAGCTAGGCTCATCTTTTGATTGCGCGGCTAACATGACAACAGGTCATGGACCTCTTAGAAATTGTCATTTTTCTTCACGTATTTAGTTTTGCATAAAGCCCTCAGACAAATCCACAGATGGGGGCCACCGGCGCAAGCGGCGCGCTGACCCCTACGACCAACGCAATCACGGATGCGCTTTGGCGTGCTCTTTTTCGGGGCCGCAGCTTTAGTGTGGCCGACCGTTCAGGAACCCGATCACATGCCCCAAGATTTCACCTTTACCCTGCAAAGCCTTCGGTTCGACGAGAGCTATACGCCGGGGGATAGCACGCGGCTCACCACGAATTTCGCCAATCTAGCGCGCGGTGAGAACCGCCGTGATAACCTGCGAAACGCCCTGCGGATGATCGGCAACCGGTTCAATGATCTGGCCTATTGGGACAACCCCGAGCGCGACCGTTACGCTGTCGCCTTGGACATTATTTCGGCGGATATCTCGATCGATGGCACCGACATGGGCTTTCCCGCCATCGAGATACTGAAGACGACCATCGTGGATCACAAGACGGGGCAAAGCCATGAGGGCATCGTTGGGAATAATTTCTCGTCCTATGTGCGCGACTATGATTTTAGCGTCCGGCTGCAAGAGTTTAACAAGGGGCGCGACGGGTTTGGCGTGCCGGATGATTTTGGCAATCTTCACGGTCAGATTTTCAAATCCTTCATCGCCTCCGAGGCCTATCGGTCCAACTTTAGCAAGCCGCCAGTGATTTGCCTCAGCGTGTCCGCCAGCAAGACCTATCACCGCAGTGCCAATGAGCATCCGGTGCTGGGGGTCGAGTATCAGCCCAATGAACCTTCGCTGACCGAGCTGTATTTCCAAAAGATGGGGCTGCAGGGGCGGTATTTCATGCCCCATGACAGCGCCGCGCCCTTTGCCTTTTACTTCGTTGGGGACCTGCTGAATGACTACACGAACCTAGAGCTGATCAGCACCCTGAGCACCATGGAGGCGTTTCAGAAAATCTATCGCCCAGAGATTTACAACGCCAATTCCGTGGCGGGCCAGTGTTACAAGCCCAGCCTCAAACATGGTGATTTCTCGAATACGCGGGTGACCTATGATCGGGCGGAGCGCGCCCAGCTCGCCGTTGAGCAGGGCAAATTTGCCGAGACGCATTTCATCAAACCTTACCGCGCCGCTTTGGACGCTTGGGCGGCGCAATAACCCGCCCCGAACCTTCCCATCAAAAGGCTATTCTTATGACATCACCGATCCTACCCACACCCATCCTGCCAACATCTACCGCAGGCAGCCTGCCGAAACCGTCTTGGCTATGCGAGCCGGAAACGCTCTGGTCGCCTTGGAAACTATCAGGGGACGGGCTTGATCTGGCCAAACGCGACGCGCTGCGCCTGATCTTGGACGACCAGCTGCGCGCGGGGATCGATATCGTCAGCGACGGCGAGCAGAGCCGCCAGCATTTCGTCACCACCTTTATCGAGCATCTGGGCGGGGTGGATATGGACAAGCGCAAGACCGTGCGCATTCGCGACCGTTACGATGCCAGTGTGCCGACGGTTGTAGGCACGGTGTCGCGGGAGCGGCCGGTCTTTGTGGAGGACGCGGCCTATTTGCGCGGGCTCACGGATGCGCCGATCAAATGGGCGCTGCCGGGGCCGCTGACCATGGTCGATACGCTGAACGACGAGCATTACAAAAGCCGCGAGGCGCTGGCGATGGAATTCGCGGTGATCCTCAACGAAGAGGCCCGCGCGCTAGAGGCTGCGGGCGTGGATATCATCCAGTTCGACGAACCGGCCTTTAACGTGTTTTTCGACGAGGTGACGGATTGGGGCATTGCCGCCCTTGAGCGGGCCATTGAGGGGCTGAGCTGCGAGACGGCGGCGCATGTTTGCTATGGCTATGGGATCAAGGCCAATACGGATTGGAAAAAGACCCTTGGCTCGCAGTGGCGTGAGTATGAGGCGATTTTTCCGGCGCTGCAAAGCTCGACCATCGATCTGATCTCGCTGGAGTGTCACAATTCCCATGTGCCGCTTGAGTTGATCGAGCTGTTGCGCGGCAAGAAGGTCATGGTGGGCGCGATTGATGTGGCCAATCATGCCATCGAATCCCCTCAAGAGGTGGCGGGCACCCTGCGGGCGGCTTTGCAATATGTCGATGCGGATAAGCTGTATCCTTGCACCAATTGCGGCATGGCCCCGCTGCCGCGGGCGGTGGCCAAGGGCAAGTTAGAGGCTTTGGGGGCCGGTGCTAAGATTGTTCGCGCCGAGCTTGCGGGGCAGAAAACGGCGGCATGAGTGTCTGACATCAGCGCCTAGGGTGTTGGCCGTCAGACACTACCCGTCTAGGAGCCCCCGTGTTCGCCATGCGCCTTGTCCGTTGTGATGGACATTGGTCCGTAGATTCGAACGGGGTCCCGCGCTTGTCGAAAAAGCACTCAGCAGAGCCAGCCAAGTGCCTTTTGCGCGAGCCAAAACCTTGATGTGTCGGGGCTTCTCGTTCGCGGATAATCGGGTTCCATCATGGCGTCGACAGGTCAGTCGTTCGCCCTAGAATATCAACGCCAAGGCAATTCCAAAAATGCAGTAGGTCAATGAAAACCCAGTTTTCCGCCAACATATCCCCATCCCTGCGATAGATATCGATCACGCGAAACTCTCCGGTACTTTCGGATCCGGGCATCCCCATGAAGCCGCCAGTTGCCCGCGCTGTAAAGTTGGGCCAGCCGAAAAAGCCGCCGTATTTGCCTTCTGCCAGACGCGCGATGTGGTGGGTTTTTGACCTGTCGGCAAAGCCGGCGCGGAAGGGGGCGGAATGTTGTTTGGCATAGCGTTGGATTGTGTAGGTCGCACCAATGCCAGCAGGGCCCCACCAAATCATGTCTTCCGCCCAGGTGCGGCGCAGCTCATCTTCGAGCGGTAGGCCAAGTTGCCACTGGCCAAGATCCGAAATCATAGCTTCGATTGCGGCAAGGGTTTTTGCCCCTTCGGCCTCGGCGCAGGCGTCAAACAGCAATCCGTCGTGGGTTAATGGCCCGGGCTGGACTAGATGCGCAGCGGTTTGCGGGGGGAAAGGCTGCAGCCCTGCTTGCATCATAAGATGTGGAATGTCGAAATACATCGCGGTCTGGGTAATTTGGCCGTTCTCAACGCGGTTGAACTCGCAATAACGCAGGAACGCCATTTTTCTGGTCGGCTGAATCCCCAACCACGGTTCATCAAACAGCCCCATCAGATGCCCCATCGAGACGACCCAAACACCGCCAGCCTCTTGGGTATTGGCGCCGGCGAAAAAAATGTCCTCGCGCCGCTGCATTTTGGTGAGCGCACGGCGCAACGGCACCCAAAATTCCGAGGCCACCTGATGGGCATCCAATTCATTGAACGGATGGTAACCGCGCCAAGAATACCTGGGGGACATATACGCGCCGATCACAGCGGTGATATCGGCACCATCTTTGTCTAAAGCCGCATAGAATGCCCGCACGACAGCTTTTTCACTCTGAAAATCAGCCATCTAATGGCTCCGATTAGTTGTTGGCCTGTGCCTCACTCTCTTTTGCATACGATTGCAAAATCTATTTGCAAAGACAATCCGAATCGTCGCATCCT
>CAYLLD010000161.1:0-6245 GCA_964384315.1 uncultured Rhodobacterales bacterium
ACCGCGAGGATCAGCGCGAACATCACGATGTTTGAAACGGTGATGCCCACAACCGCCAAAGCAGCGAAGCACAAGAGAAATGAGGTCGGGATGGCAAAGCCCACCAAAAGCGCCGAGCGGATGCCCAGCGATGCCAGCACAACGATCATCACCAGCCCAATGGCGGTCAAAACCGCCGCTTCAAGCTGGCTGACCATGCCGCCCACCACGATAGATTGGTCCATCGAGTAGTTGATATGCACCGAATTGCGCAGCTCTTCAGGCCATTCGGCGGTATGGGCCGCAACCACCTCTTTTACCAGCGCCACGGTGTCGATCATATTCGCGCCTTTGCGCTTGACCACTTGCACCGCGATGGTGCTCTCGCCGTTGTAGCGCGCGGTGCCAGCGCGGTCCTCGAATGTGAGACGAATATCCGCCAAATCCCCTAGGGTGATGACACTGTCGCCGTTCACCTTCACTGGCAGATCGTAGACATCCGAGGGGCTGTCAAAAGACGAGGGGATTTTCACAGCAAAAGCCCCGGTGTCGCTCTCAACTTCGCCAGCGGCCACCAATTGGTTGTTGCGCACCACAACATTGATCAGATCACCAGCGGTGACGTTGTAGGCCTCTAGCTGCAAAGGATCGATCAAGACCTCAAGCATCTCGTCGCGGTGCCCGGCAAGAGGGGCCTCCAAGACTTCGCCCAGACCCTCGATCTCGGATTTGAGATCCTCGGCCACGCGCAAGAGCGCCCGTTCGGGCAATTCGCCCGAAAGCGACATAATCAGGATCGGGAATTCCGAGAAATTGATCTCGTCGATGGTGTATTGCTCAGCGCCGTCGGGCCAATCCGCCTCAGCCGAGTTCACCCGGTCGCGCACTTCGGCAATCACCGCCTGTTTGTCCCAGCCAAACTCGAACTCAAGCACAACAATGGCAAAGCCCTCGGCGGCTGACCCGGTCATCCGGTCCAGCCCGTCAAGGTCGCGTAGCTCGTTTTCAAGCGGTTTGACGATCAGCTTTTCGCTATCCTCCGCCGAAATTCCGGGGAAGGGGATCGAGACAAAAAGCGCCGGGATATCAATATCCGGCTCGCCCTCTTTGGGCAGCGAGCTATAGGCAAGCCCCCCGGCGGCGATGGACAAAAGCACCAATGCGATGACCATTCTTGCGTGTTCAGAGGCCCAATCAACGATCGCTTTCATAGCGGCGTGTCCTTTTAAGTGCTTAGTTTCGGCGCACGGCTTTGATCGGCCGCCCGTCTACCACATATTCTTGGCCCACCACGATCACATCGACCGTAGCCGGCAGACCGCCGAGCCAAACGCCATCGGCGCTGTCGCGAATAAGATCAACCTCGCGGAACCGCGCCACGTTGCCTTCGTCAATGCGCACGCCCAAGCGCCCTTCGTCGTTCAAGGTAAGCGCCGATTGAGGCAGCAGATGCGCCTTTTCTCCATCGAGTGCGATCAGGATTTCCGCCGTGAGACCGTCGCGGATGCTCAGGTCGCCATTGGGCACTTCGATTTCCACACGGAAGGTCCGGGTCAAGGGGTCCGCTGAGCGCGAGATAAAGGTGAGGCGGCCGTTGATTTCCTGCCCGTTGACCAAGCGCGCTCCGGCCCGCGCCCCAATATTCAGCCGCGGGATGTCGCGTTCGGGCACAAAGCCGATCACTTTAATCGGGTCAAGATCAATCAGCTTGGCGCAAGGGTTGCCGGGCTGCAAAAGCGCGCCCAACTCAGCGGTGTTGCTTTCCAAAATACCGTCAAAAGGGGCCTTAATTGTCAGACGGTCCAGCTCAATTTGTGCCTGCTCAACCGCCGCACGTGCAGCTTCAAGCTGGGCCACCCGCGCAATCGCGGTCGTCTCAGCGGTAAATCCACGCTCAGCCAGCGAAGCGGCTGCTGTGTTATTGGCCTCGGCCTCCGCGAGGCGCGCGCGGGCCTCGATGAGTTGCGCGTTGCGCGTTCCGGCATTGAGCACGCACATAGGCGTGCCGCTTTGCACCACGGTGCCTTTGGGCAGTGGCTCAGAAATCACCAGCCCGGTTGTCTCGGCGCGCACCTCAACATTGCGCGCAGCCTCGGTACGCCCGCGCAAAACAATCCCGGATGTGACGTCTTGCTCAAAAGAGATCATCGTCACCACATTCACCGGCGCGCCTTGATCGGCTTGGGCCACCACAATCTCGCCCCCCTGTTCAGAGGCGCCCGCTTCGGAAACACTGGTGCCCGTCCCATCCTCAGACCCGGCAAAGGCCACCAAAGCATCGCGCTTTAGGATAAAGACATAAAGTGCCAAACCGACGAGAATGGACGTTAAGACAGGTGCAAGACGCATAGTGGTCCTCATTTTGGCAGGGGCGGGGCGATTTGCCTGGCATGTTGTGCCGTCCAAATAGCCCGTCCGGTGGTGCAGCTTCAACCCAGAGTGTTCTCTTGCCGCGGCTTCCTTCATAATTTACTACGTGGGTTTCGCGCAACTGGATCGAAATGACCTTCAAATAGCTCAACCGTAAACCGCTTGGCTTTCCCGTATCGCTCGGGGTAGGGTCCGCCGCGTTAAAAGGAGACCTGCACCTTGGCAGAAACTGATTCCTTCATCGAAGAAGTATCGCAGGAGGTCCGCCGCGACCACCTCTTCGGGGCTTTCAAGAAATACGCCTGGGCGATCGCTTTGGTGCTGATCGCTGTGATCGGCGGCATGATTTTCAGCGAATGGCAAAAAGCGCGGGTCATCGCGCAAAACCAAGCCGCAGGGGATGCGCTTTTGGCGGCGCTATCCGAGCCGACCGCCGATGCGCGCGTTACAGCGCTTGCAAGTGCCGCGGGTGATGCGGGCCCTGCGCAATCTTGGATGTTGCTTGGCCAAGCTGCGGCTTTGGTTGAGGCAGGTAAGCGCCCAGAGGCCATCGAGGTCTATAACAAAGTTGCCAGCGACGGCTCGCTGAGCCTCGCTTTGTCGGATTTGGCGCGTCTCAAGCTTTTGATGCTGGACCCGCAAATTTCGGATGCGGATCAGCTTTTCGACATTTTGACCACGGCGGGGCGGCCCTATCGCCTCTTGGCCCTCGAATTGCGTGCGCAGACCCATCTGAGCAGCGGTGACAATGACGCAGCAATTGCGGATTTGACTGCCATTCTCGAGTCCCCACTGACCTCGCGTGAGTTGTTGCAGCGGGCGCAGCAGATGATGATCGTGCTAGGCGGCGAGATGCCTGCGGCGGTGCGTTTGCCCGATGATCCACTTCAAGGCGGGGATCAATAGACCCGTGACTTGGCTAAGCCCCATGACCGAAAGATCCCTGATCTCAGCCCGCAAATGCGCGCCCTTTGCGCTGACCGCGCTCATGCTTTTTGGTTGCTCAAGCGGCGGCAAAGACGTGGTGCTCGAAGGCGACCGCGAGCCTGTGCGCAGCCAGACCTTTGATGCCACGGGCGCTTTGACTGACGAGGCCCCGCGCTTGGGGCTCGCAGGTGCAAAGCTGAATGAAACATGGCCCCATCAAAACGGCGCGCCCTCCCAAGCGGCACCTCATGTCAGCGCAAATTATCCGCTAAAACCGCTTTGGAGCGCGTCTTTGGGCCGTGGCAATTCAGGCAAAGCGCAGATTACCTCAGGGCCCATCGTGGCCGAAGGGCATGTATTTGCGATGGATGCGACCGGCGTCATCTCGGCCTTTACCCTGGACGGTGCGCCTGCATGGCAGGTCGATATGACCCCTCCCAACGAAGATCGTATCGACGGTTTTGGCGGTGGTTTGACCTATGGCAAAGGCGTTTTGATTGCCACCAGCGGGTTTAGCAAAGTTGTGGCCTTGTCGCCCGAGAGCGGCGAAATCCTTTGGGAGCAGGCCTTGGATGCCCCGGCGCGTGCGCCCGGCGTCATCGCATCGGGCCGTGTTTTTGTGGTCGCGCGGGACAACCAAGCCTATGCGATTGATCTGAAAAATGGCCGCATTCGGTGGCGGCTTGAGGGCATTGAGCCGGGCGCAGCAATGCTTGGCGGCGCGGCCCCGGCGGTTTCGCGCGGTCTGGTCGTGATGCCAATGGCCTCGGGCGAAGTTGTGGGCGCATTGGCGCGCAACGGGCGGCGGGTCTGGACCTCGCTTTTGGCAGGCGGGCGGCGCGGCACCGTGCGCGGGCGCATCGATGACATCACTGGTGATCCGGTGATCCACAAAGGCGCGGTTTATGTGGCAAACCAAAGCGGCCGTCTGGTCTCGCTCGATCAATCCACCGGCGCGCGGAATTGGGTGCTAAACGAAGGCGCGGCAGGTCCGGTTCTGCCTGCAGGCAACGCGCTGTTTTTCGTCAATGATCTGGCGCAGCTTAAGCGGGTGAACCGCTTTGATGGCGAGACGATCTGGTCGGTGCAATTGCCTGCCCATGAAGACGCGGATCGCGGCTATGTGGTGGATTACAACGGCCCGCTGATGATCGGTGAGCGGCTGGTTGTGGGCTCGGGCCAAAGCGGTCTGATGGGCTTTGATCCGGCCACGGGCGCGGCGCTTGGGCAGACCGGCGGGCCACGCGCTGGGGTGATCGGGCAACCCGCTGTGGCAGGGGGGCGCGTCTTTGCGGTGACCACCGCTGGCACCCTTGAGGCATATGAGTAGTTGCCTTTAGGCGCGTGCAGGGCTATGCCCGCGCCTCTTTTACGCATTTAACAACAGGTTGGCGCTAGCGGATGTCTGCTTTCACTCTTGCGATTGTCGGACGGCCCAATGTGGGTAAATCCACGCTTTTCAACAAGCTTGTGGGGCGGCGCCTCGCGCTTGTGGACGATCAACCGGGGGTGACCCGCGATTTGCGCTGGGGCGACGGGCGGCTGGGGCCGCTGCGCTTTGACGTGGTGGATACCGCCGGTCTTGAGGACGCCAAGGACCAAAGCCTGCAGGGCCGGATGCGCGCGCTCACGGAGCGGGCCATTGCCGAGGCGGATATCATTTTGTTTCTGGTCGATGCGCGGGCGGATTTGACGCCGGTTGACTATGAGGTCGCCGATCTTTTGCGCCGCCAGAACAAGCCTGTGCTGATCGGGGCGAACAAAGCCGAGGGCCGCGCGGGTGAGGGCGGGGTGATTGATGCCTATGCCCTTGGCCTTGGGGATCCGCTGGCGATATCTGCGGAACATGGCGAAGGCTTTGAGGATTTGCTGCGCGCGCTTAATGCGCTGTCCAAGACCCTGGAACGCCCCGACGAGGCGGAAACCGACATTGACGTGGATGACGTCGACGATGAGCTAAAGCCCCTGCGCGTGGCGGTGGTCGGGCGGCCCAATGCCGGAAAATCGACGCTGATCAACAGCATTGTCGGCGATGAACGGCTGCTGACCGGCCCCGAGGCGGGGATCACCCGCGATTCCATTGCGGTTGATCTCGATTGGGATGGCCGCGCGGTGAAAATGTTCGACACCGCAGGGATGCGCAAACGGGCCAAGGTGCAGGACAAGCTCGAAAAACTCTCGGTGGCCGATGGTCTGCGCGCGGTGCGCTTCGCTGAGGTCGTGGTTGTGCTACTGGATGCGGGCATCAGCTTTGAGACGCAGGATTTGCGCATCGCTGATCTGGCCGAGCGCGAGGGCCGCGCGGTGGTGATTGCCCTGAACAAATGGGACGAGGTCGAGGATAAAAACGAGGCGCTCGCGGAGGCTAAGGAAAAGCTGGGCCGTTTGCTGCCGCAACTGCGCGGGGTGCCGCTGGTGACCCTGAGCGCGCTGACGGGCAAGGGCCTGCCGCGCCTGCGCAAAGCGATCCTTGAGATTTATGAGCTGTGGAACATCCGCATCCCCACGGGGCCGCTGAACACATGGCTCAAAGACATGGTCTCGCATCACCCGCCCCCTGCGCCCGGTGGACGGCGTATCAAGCTGAAATACATGACCCAAACCAAAACCCGCCCGCCGGGATTTGTGGCGATGTGCTCGATCCCTGAGGGGTTGCCCGAGGCCTATAAACGCTATCTGGTCAATGGGTTACGCGAAGATTTTGATCTGCCCGGCGTGCCCATTCGTCTAACGATGCGGCGGCAGGATAATCCTTTTGCCAACAAAAAAGAGCGGCGGATCACCAAACTGCGCAAGGGCGGAAAGCCGCGCGAATAGGCGGTTTCTGCTTTGACATGCAGATCACGTAAAATTAGGTGAAAAATCACTTTGCGCTAGGCGCCCACCAGTGCTAGACCGCGCGCTCACTTGCTCGTGCGGGCGTGGTGAAATTGGTAGACACGCCAGATTTAGGTTCTGGTGGCGCAAGC
>CAYLLD010000162.1:0-6207 GCA_964384315.1 uncultured Rhodobacterales bacterium
CGTTCTTTTGAGCGCAGCGCCGCTTGCGGGTCTGCGTGTCGTTGAACTGGCGCGCATTCTGGCGGGGCCTTGGATCGGGCAGACGCTGGCGGATTTGGGCGCGGATGTCATTAAGGTCGAAAGCCCCGATGGCGATGACACCCGCCGTTGGGGACCGCCGTTCATTGACCGCGACGGCGAAGAGACGGCGGCGTATTTTTACGCCTGCAATCGGGGCAAACGATCGATTGCGATAAATTTTGCTCTCGAAAAAGACCGCGCGCGATTACTTAAACTTATCGAAGGGGCGGATGTTCTGATTGAGAACTTCAAAGTCGGCGGGCTCGCGAAATACGGGCTTAGCTATGATGATCTGCGCAAAAGCCATCCTAAATTGGTCTATTGTTCGATCACCGGCTTTGGCCAAACCGGCCCCTATGCTCAGCGCGCAGGCTATGACTATCTGATCCAAGGCATGTCGGGGATTATGTCGATCACCGGCAGCCCCGAGGGGCCGCCCCAGCGTGTGGGCATCGCGTTGACGGATATTCTAACCGGCCTTTACGGGACCATCGCCATTCAGGCGGCGCTGGCGACGCGGGGGATTTCGGGGCAGGGGCAGCATATCGACATGAGCCTGATGGATGTCGCGGTCTCGTTTCTGGCCAATCAGGGGATGAATTACCTGAGCACCGGCACGCCGCCGGCGCGTTCGGGCAATGAGCATCCAAATATCGTGCCCTATCAGGTGTTTCCGGTGGCCGATGGGCATATCCTGATCACCACGGGCAATGACGGGCAGTACCGCGCGCTTTGTGAGGTTTTGGGGGTGGCCGCTTTGGCGGATCACGCGGATTTTGCGGCCAATAAAGACCGCGTGGCCAATCGGCGGGCTTTGACGGATTTGCTGGAGGCGCGCACGCGGCTGTGGGCCATGGGCGATCTATTGGCGGCACTTGAGGCGCGCAAAGTGCCCGCTGGGCCGATCAATGACATTGCGCAGGTGATGGCGGACCCGCAAGTGCAGCACCGCGGGATGCAAATTGCGCCCCAAGGCATAGCGGGCCTGCGCGCGCCCTTTAGATTTTCCGGCCATGATCTGGCGCTTGAGCGCACCGCGCCGCGTTTGAATGAACATGAGGCCGAGATTGCGGCGGAGTTTGGGCTTTAGCCTTCGATCAGCCCCTTCGCGCTATCATAAAGCGTCGCCGCGCTTGATCCTTCCCCAAGGGGCAGGTGATGCCAGTCGCTCATGCGGCCCCGAAACCAACTGCGCTGGCGCTTAGCAAATTGACGCGTGGCGATGCTGGCGGTCTCGATGGCCGTCTCAAGGCTGGTCTCGCCGCGCAAATGCGCCGCCAAATCCCGCGCCCCCAAGGCCTGTCCCGCAGGCGACGTAAAATCAAGCGCCGCATCCAGATTGGCCGCCACCTCGTCCAGCGCGCCAGTCTCGGCCATCTGGGCAAACCGCCCCGCGATGCGCGCATTGAGCCACGGCACATCCGCCTCTAGAACAAGCGGCACCGTGTCCTCGCGGGCCAAAAGCGGTGGCGGGGTCTCGGCCTGCCACGCCGACAGCGCTTTGCCCGTGGCGCGGTGGACCTCATAGGCCCGTTGCAAGCGCATCGGATTGGCTTGGTCAATGCGGGTGAGAATTTCAGGATCATGGGTTTGTAAATAGGTCAGAAACCCCGCCGTTTGCCCCGCCTCGCGCAGGGCATCGGCCTCGGTGCGCACCTCAGACGGTGTGGCAGGCACCTCGGCCAGCCCCGAGGTCAGCGCGCCAAAATAAAGCCCGGTGCCCCCGACGATAAGGGGCCGCAAATTATCCTGCGCCGCACGCTCTAATTCATGTGCCACCTCGCGCAGCCAATGCCCGACGGAATAGTCCTGCGTGGGGGAGACATGGCGATAAAGGCGGTGAATGGCCTGCCTCTCTTCGGTCTCAGAGGGACAAGCGGTGAGCACGCGCCAGTTTGCATAGACCTGCAGCGCATCGGCATTGATAATCAGCGCAGGCTCGCGGGCGGCAATGGCCAAGGCGAGGGCGGATTTGCCGCTGGCGGTGGGCCCCGCGATGAGAATTGGTTTGCGGGCCACGTGAGGCTCCTTCGGGTCGATGTGCTGCGCTTTGAACTCTCCTTGCCACGGCACGGGCGCGGGATCACTGAGAATTTAGTTGGTAATGCGCCCAAGCTTTGCCAAACTTGCCACAATCCCGACGTGAATACAGACACTAAGGAGCCCCTAAGATGCGTCAGATACTCGCGATTATCGGTTTGTCACTGGTTTTGGCCCCCAATGCGCGCGCGCTTGATTGGGAAAGCGTATCCGAGGCCGAGGTCTTGTGCCGCGCGCTTTTGAATGATCCGGCGGTGTTTTTGGCGACGCAGACAAATGCCGTCGCCCGCTATTGGGCCGCCGATGCGCAGCTAAGCAAGAAGGGTGATGATCAGAGATTGCGCATTGGCGATCCCGGTGCCTTTTATCAAGTCACCATTGATGAGCTGCGCGATGGTGATCAACTGCGGCTGTCGTGCATCGTCGATGTGAACCGCGCATGGATGAGCGCGCAAGAAGAGACGGTGATGCGCAATTGGCGTCAGTCTTGGGCGCAAACTGTCTCGGCGCAGGGGCTCTTTGAGCCTTACGGCGAGATGGCTTTTGCCCAGACAAACTTGAACGCGCGTGGCTGCCAGATCGTCAGTTTCTACATTCACAACGACGAGACGCCGAGTATCAAAACTGGTATTTATGAAACATCGCAAGTGGCGGGGTGCGGCGGTACGGGGCCGATTATCGCGTCGCTGTTTGCGTTTTTACCTGTGAAGAAATGACGGAGGGCAAGGGTGAGCGATCAAAAAAGTGAGGCGAGCGGGGGCGATCTGCGCCTGAGCATGCTGCAGGTTTTGGGCACGCTCTTCGCTGCGGGCTTTGTCCTTTTTGCCGATTACCCTGTGGCGGCATTGGGGGCGATTATTGCGCTCATATTCGTGATCTACATCTGGGTCCGGGTGCTTGTTTTTCTGGACAACAACCGATTTTCGCCGAGGCAGCGCCGGGTCGGCATGACTTGGGCGCTGTTGGGGATTGACCGCGATACGTCGGAATATGACATAGGTCCGGTGCGGGTCTATTGCGCGCTTTTGCTGGTGCTGTTTATGGGCGGCGTGCTGCGCCCAATTGTCACCATGATCGTCTGAGACGCTTGGCCTTGCGCGCGGCATGTGATTGAACACCCAAATGATACAACAGAGACAATTCTGGACAAAGCGCCGCTGCATCGGGCTGGGCCTCACCCTAGGGGGCACAATCGCCTTTATCGCCGCCGCGCTGTTTTACGCTTGGCACATCACCGATGGCTGGGATGGTCTGCAAGCCATGAGCTTTGTGACATTTGCCGTGATCTTTGGGGCAGTGGTCTTTGCCGTAGGCGGGGTTATGGCGATTTTTATCGTGATGATCATTGCCAAAAATGAAGAGGCTGATCGGCATTAAGTCGGTTGGTCCAGTGAGGCCGTGATGGATGCGGATTTTGTGATCGTTGGTGCAGGCAGCGCGGGGGCAGCGCTGGCGTATCGGCTGTCCGAGGATGGCAAATACACGGTCTTGGTGCTGGAATTTGGTGGCACGGATGCGGGCCCGCTGATCCAGATGCCTGGCGCTTTGAGCTATCCCATGAACATGAGCCGCTACAACTGGGGCTATACCACCGAGCCCGAGCCGCATTTGGGCGGGCGGCGTTTGGCGGCCCCGCGCGGTAAGGTGATCGGCGGCTCGTCCTCGATCAACGGGATGATTTATGTGCGCGGTCATGCTCTGGATTATGACCATTGGGATGAAAGCGGCGCGCAGGGCTGGGGCTATGCGGATGTGCTGCCCTATTTCAAGCGCCAAGAGGCGTGGCAAAGCGGCGGCCATGGCGGCGATCCGGCGTGGCGGGGGCAAAACGGCCCGCTCCATGTGACGCGCGGCAAGCGCGATAACCCGCTGGCGCGGGCCTTTGTCGAGGCGGGGCGGCAGGCGGGTTATCCGGTAACAGGCGATTATAACGGCGCGCAGCAAGAGGGGTTTGGCCCTTTCGATGCGACCATTCACGAAGGGCGGCGCTGGTCTACGGCCAAGGCCTATCTGCGTCCGGCGCTCAAGCGCGACAATGCGCGGCTGGTGCAGGGCTTTGCCGAGCGGGTGCTCTTTGACGGGCGCAAAGCCATCGGGGTGCAGGCGCGCATTGGCGGGACATCCACGCAGATTTTGGCACGGCGCGAGGTGATCCTTGCCGCCTCGGCTTTCAATTCGCCCAAACTCTTGATGCTTTCGGGGGTTGGTCCCGCGGCCCATCTGAAAACCCACGGCATTGAGATCGTCGCGGATCGTGCGGGGGTTGGCCAAAACCTGCAGGACCATCTGGAGCTATACATCCAGCAGGCCGCCACCCAGCCCGTGTCGCTCTTTAAATACTGGAGCCTTTTGGGCAAGGCGCGGGTCGGGCTGGAGTGGCTCTTGTTCAAAACGGGGCCGGGGGCGAGCAATCAGTTCGAAAGCGCAGGGTTTATCCGCTCGCGCGCAGGCGTTTCATATCCCGATATCCAGTACCATTTTTTGCCCATCGCCGTGCGCTATGACGGCAAGGTCGCCGCCGAGGGCCACGGCTATCAGGCCCATGTCGGCCCCATGCGCTCGGCCTCGCGCGGGGCGGTGACTTTGGCGGATGGCAACCCGCAAACCGCGCCTAAAATCCTGTTCAACTATATGTCCCAGCCCGAGGATTGGGCCGATTTTCGAACCTGTATTCGCCTCACCCGCGAGATTTTTGGCCAAGAGGCCTTTGCGCCCTATCGGGGCCACGAAATACAGCCCGGCGCAGATGTGCAAAGCGATGCGGCGCTTGATGAGTTCATTGGCGCCCATGTCGAGAGCGCTTATCACCCCTGCGGCACTTGTAAGATGGGGGCGGCGGATGACCCGATGGCGGTGGTGGACAATGAGGGCCGCGTGATTGGCACCGAGGGGCTGCGCGTGGTGGATAGCTCGATTTTCCCGCGCATCACAAATGGCAATCTCAACGCCCCCTCGATCATGGTGGGCGAGAAAATCTCCGATGCGATTTTGGGCAAACCGCCTTTGCCGCGGGATAATGCCGTGCCTTGGGTGCATCCCGATTGGGAAACGGCGCAGCGCTAGTTGTTGCGGATTGTCACGCTTTGCAAGATGCGCTGGCCGTCCGGCTCATAAATATGCACCCGCTCTTGGCCCGCCTCATCTTGGGTGACGACCACCAACCAGCGCTCCGTGGTGCTTAGGGTTTGGAGGCGCTCGCCCGCAGGCAGTGCAATTTCATCAGGCAGCGCCAAATCTGCCCCATTGTTTCGCGCGCGCTGAAATGTCAAAAAGATCATCACAGTGATCGCAATCAGGCCCAAAATCATGGTTATCGTCAGCGTTGTAACGAGCAGGTTCAGCCGCCGCACCATCGGTGGCACCGGCGTCTGTTCACTTGATTGGTTGCTTTGATCCATGACGTCCCGTCTTGTCGAATTTACGCTGGGCGATGCGCCGCTTGCGCGTCTTGATAAAGAGATTGCCGCGCAGGTGCCAGCGGAACTGGGGCTGAGCCGTTCGCGGCTGACCAGCTATATTCGCGAGGGCCGGTTGCGCGCGGGGGATCGGGTCTTGGACAATCCCGGTGCGCGGCCCGAGCCGGGGCTGGCGGTGACCCTGCATTTGCCCCAGCCGCAGCCCATTGAGGCGCAGCCCGAGGCCATTGCGCTAGAGATAATTTTTGAGGATGAGCAGGTGATCGTCGTTGAAAAACCGGCGGGGCTTGTGGTGCATCCGGGGCCGGGTAGTGAAACGGGCACGCTGGTGAACGCGCTGTTGCATCATTGCGGCGAGCGGCTGCGGGGCATTGGCGAGGCGCTGCGGCCGGGGATTGTCCACCGGATCGATAAAGACACGTCGGGGCTGTTGCTGGTGGCCAAGACCGATTTGGCCCTTGGCAAACTGGCGGCGCAATTCGCGGCCCATACGGTTGAGCGCGCCTATGTGGCGCTGTGCCACGGGGTGCCGGATGCGGGTGATCCGCGATTGATGGGTACAGGCGGGCTGAGCCATGCGGCAGGGCGCTTCACCTTGCGCTCGCAGCTGGGCCGTCACCCCCATGATCGCAAGAAAATGGCGGTTCTAAAGAGCGGCGGGCGTCACGCGATCACGCATTTTCAGGTCGAT
>CAYLLD010000163.1:0-6166 GCA_964384315.1 uncultured Rhodobacterales bacterium
CCATGAGTTTTTGGTGCTGGCCGATACTGGCGAATCCGAGGTCTTTTATGACAGCGAAATCACCGATCTGAAATTCGGCGACCGTGCGATTGATTACACGGATCACAGCGCCTGCGCGGCGGTGCTTGAGGAATTCACCTCGCGCTATGCCCGCACCGATGAGACCCACGACGAGGCGGCTTTTGCGCAAATCCCTGAGGCCCGCCGCCGGACGGCGCGCGGCATCGAGGTTGGTCAGATTTTCTACTTTGGCACCGAGTATTCCGAAAAACTGGGGGCCACAGTGGTCAACGAAGAGGGCGCGCGGGTGCCTTTGCATATGGGCTCGCACGGGATCGGCGTCAGCCGCCTCATAGGCGCGCTGATTGAGGCCAGCCACGACGATGCGGGCATCATTTGGCCCGAGAGCGTCACGCCGTTCCACGCCTCGATTGTGAACCTCAAGCAGGGCAATGGCGACACTGACGCGGCCTGTGAAAAGCTTTACGCCGGTCTGATCGCCCATGGTCTCGACCCGATTTACGATGACCGCGAAGAGCGCGCTGGCGCGAAATTTGCCTCGATGGATCTGATCGGGGTGCCGTGGCGCATCACCGTCGGGCCGCGCGGTTTGGGCAATGGCGTGGTCGAGCTGACCTCGCGGCGCACAGGCGATGCGGAAGAGATGTCCGTGGATGCGGCAATTTCGCGGATTGCCGAAATCTATAAGGGCGTTATTTGATCTCTCTCGGTTAGAATTTCGAGGAACGTCTCTATGAACAATTTTGGTCTTTCGGGAATGGGTCTTGCGGGCTGGGCGCTTGCGATCGTTTTGGGGGCCTATTTGGTCCTGAGCAAAAGCGTTGCGCCCCCCACCGATGCCCCCGCGCTCGCGCAAGAAACCGGCCCCATCGCTTTGACGCTCGAAGCTCTGCCAGACACCATGTCGGGCTATAACCTCTGGCTGAAAACCGAGAATTTTCGCTTTGCGCCGGCCCATGCGGGCGCTGAACCTGCCGCGGGCGAGGGCCATGCGCATCTTTATGTGAACGGCGAAAAATCCCGCGTCTATGGCAATTGGGTGCATCTGCCCGACACCATGCTGGCGCGCGGCGAGAACAAAATCCACGTGACCCTGAACCAAAATTCCCATGCGGATGTGACCCAAGATGGCGCGGTGGTCGAAGCGATGCTGACCCTGCCCGGGCCGGACCCTGTGGCCGTGCGCGGGGCATGGGTGCGCGCGCTGGTGCCGATGAAACCGGCGGCGATGTATATGCGCCTGTCCAACAACACCGACGCGCCTTTCACCTTGATCGGGGGCCGCTCGCCGGATTTTGGCATGGTCATGGTTCATGAGAGCATCGAAGAGGATGGCGTCATGAAGATGGTCCACCGCGACGGGATCACCGTTGAGCCGGGCAAGCGTGCCACCCTGCGCGAGGGCGGGCTTCACGTCATGCTGATGCGGCCCACGCGGGCGCTAGGTGAGGGTGATGAGGTCACTGTCACGCTGCAATTTGACGGGGCGGACGATCTGGAGCTGGTCGTGCCGGTTTCGAATTTGGCCCCCGCAGGTGCCAATCACGCCGATCATGGTCATGAGATGGGTCATGATATGGGCGGCGATACGGGCGGCGCTATGGGGCATAACTAAAACCTGTGGCGCAGAGTTTTCTTATGTGCCAAGCAGTCGCCTATGGCTAACGCACCTGGACCTTTTTCTTCCCATGAATGGCTGATCGCCGGACGCTATTTGCGTGCGCGGCGCAAAGAGGGCGGCATTTCGGTGATCGCTTGGTATGCGCTGATTGGCGTGATGCTGGGGGTGGCGACGCTGATCGTCGTGCAGGCGGTCATGGTTGGGTTTCGCGAGGAATTCACCGACCGCATCTTGGGCGCGAATGCCCATCTGACGACATATAACGCGCTTTATGCCACCGAGGGTGGTGGCACCAGCCGCGCCATTCTCGATTACGAGGCTCTGACCCAGCGGATCAAAACCGTGGACGGCGTCACCCATGCGGCACCCATGGTGCGCGGGCAGATCATGGCCAGTTTCAACGGGCGCAACGCGGGCATCGACCTGCGCGGCCAAGCGCTGGCGGATATCAAAGCGCTGCCCCTGATGGCAGCCCCCGAGACGGCGCTTGGTGCGCTCGATGAGATTGAAAGCGGCGGCATTGCCATTGGCACGGGGGTTGCGCGTGAGTTGGGGGTGACTTTGGGCGATGTGATCACCGTGATCTCGCCTGATGGGGTCAAAACCGCCTTTGGCGCGACCATGCCACGGCTCAACGACTATAAAGTGGCCTATATTTTTGGCGTCGGCCGCTTCGACATCGACCGCGTGCGCGCCTATCTGCCCTTCGATGAGGCGCAGGTGTTTTTCAACCGCGAAGGCACGGCGGATGAGGTTGAGGTGATGCTCACGGACCCCGACGAGGTCGAGGACGCCAAATGGCGGATCGATGCGGCCATCGGCTCGGGGCGGGTGCTGTGGAGCTGGAAGGACGCCAATGGCGCGATTCTCAGCGCACTGGATGTAGAGCGTCGGGTGATGTTTATCATCCTCTCGCTGGTCGTTTTAATCGCCGCTCTCAATATCATTTCGGGCCTCGTGATGCTGGTCAAAAACAAGGGCCGCGACATCGGCATCTTGCGCACCATGGGCCTGACCCGCGGCGCGATCATGCGGATTTTCTTTATCTGCGGCTCTTCAATCGGTGTGATCGGCACGATTTTGGGCGTGATCCTCGGCTGCCTCTTTGCCTATTACATCTCGGAAATTCAGGCGATTGTGGAATGGTTCGCTGGCGGCGAGGTCTGGGACCCGCAGGTGCGGATGCTCACCGAAGTGCCTGCGCGGCTGCGTTGGCAGGACGTGGGCGCGGCCATGGGCATGGCGCTGGTGCTGTCCCTCGTCATCACACTGATCCCCGCGCGCAATGCGGCCAAGCTCGATCCGGTGGATGCGCTGCGTTATGAGTGAGCCGGTTCTCTCCCTAAGCGGCGTCACGAAGCGCTACGCCGAAGGCCTGCGCGAGCCGCTTGATGTGCTGCGCGGTGTCGATATGACGCTTAATCGCGGCGAGGTTGTCGCGCTGGTTGCGCCTTCGGGGGCGGGTAAATCGACGCTGCTGCATATTGCGGGGCTTTTGGATGTGCCAAGCACCGGCGATGTGGTGATCGAAGGGGTGAATGCAAGCCGCCTCAAGGACGGTCCCCGCACGACCCTCCGCCGCGAGCGCATCGGGTTTGTCTATCAGTTTCACCACCTCTTGCCCGAGTTCTCCGCCGCCGAGAACATCGCCATGCCTCAACGCGGGGCAGGGATCAGCCGCAAGACCGCTTTGGCCCGTGCGGATGAGCTTTTAAAGATGGTTGGCCTTGGCCCCCGCGCGGATCACCGTCCTGCAGAGCTATCAGGGGGCGAGCAACAGCGGGTCGCGATTTGCCGCGCTTTGGCAAACACCCCCGCGCTCTTGCTGGCGGATGAGCCCACGGGCAATCTTGATCCCGCCACGGCGGATATGGTTTTTGAAATGCTGATCGAGATCGCGCGGGGCACGGGGCTGACGGCGCTGATTGCGACCCATAACTTGGCACTGGCCGAGCGTATGGACCGCGTGATCCGCCTAGAGGCCGGTCAGATCGCGAGCGCCTAAGCGCCCGCAACCCTAAGCGTTTTAGGCAATCGTGTCGTAGTCGAAATAGCTCTGGATATCGACGTTCAGACCCTCGGGCAGCGCATCCCCATCGCGATAAATCTCACGCGAGGCCACTGACCCATCCGCATTGTAATCGATGTCGATGACCGCCCAAGGCTTTTCATCGTCAATGTCCAAAAGCACACGGTCGGTGATCTTGCCGTCCTCATAACTCATGATCTTGCCAAGGGCCTTTTCCACGTCAATCTCGGCGCGTAGCTCTAGTTGGCCGGTCTCGTCGAAATAGCGCACGTGGCGCGTGTCCACATCCTCATTGAAGTTTTCTTTCGATAATTCTGTGCGTTCTGAAATGCGCAACACCCCATCCTCAAAGATCTCGTTCAAATAGAACCGCTGGGAAAACTTATCTGAATAGCGGCTCTCAATCACACCGTTTTCATCATAGGTCGTTGTCACGGTGGAGGGGTCGTCATGCAGCGTGTATTCTCGCAAGGTGCCTGCCTCGTCGTATTTTTCCTGAATGAAGGAAAAAAACGGGCCGAAGGGGGTATAAACCTCGTCCCAACGGTCATCATTGAAGTCGGTAATTTTGCGAAAACTAAAGTCGAGGACGCCAGGGAAGCGGATGCTGTCGGAAATTTCCGTAATGACCGCTTGGTCCGTGTAAAAGACTTTGGTGCTTACCCCCAGAGGCGTCACATCATTGGTGCGGGTCAGATCGCCAGTGGTGTCGTAGAATTTTGCCGATACCGATCCATCGTCATAGGAAATCCGCTCGTAGGCCAAGCTTTCGTTGTTGTCATTGAATTTGCGTTCAACCTGCCGCCAGTCGTAATTGTCGCCCAAGTCTCTTTCGGTCCAATGGTCACCCGCGGTTGAGTTGTGAGTTGTCTGTGTTGTATTGCCGTTATCCAGACGCAGTGCGGTCGAGATTTTCGCGCCTGCCAGCTCGCCATTTGTGGCATAAGTGATCACCCGGTTTTGCCAGTTGTAGGCATCAAGCGGCCCGTCGATGGTCTCGTAAGACTTAATCCGATTACCCGTCGTATCAAATGTGAAAATCCGCTGCTCGCCGTCATCCATTAGCACGGTGCGCGAGAGACGTGTGCCCTCATCGCTGAGCTCAATTTGAGTGGTAGACCACGGCTTATTATTATCGGTGTCGGTAAAAATTCTAGTAGGCATGTCATTTTCCCAAAATTGATCGATTAAAAATGCGCTCGTATATGTTTAACGCAAAACTAACGGTAAATAGGCTTTTGGAAAAATCAACGTTTGCGGCGGATCAGCCGTCGCAAATGCTCTGCAAGGCGACCCATTCGTTGTCATTCAGCAACGTTTCAGGGGGCACGGTGTTTTGCCACGGGGTCAAAGAGGTCGATAGACCTTCGCGCCGAATGCCTGTGATCAGGGGCGCGGAATTGATACGGGCACGGGTCAGCATATTGGCAACCTCGGCCTCAATTTTGGGCGAGATCACTTTTGGGTTGATCAAGAGCCTGTTGATCGAGCGGTTCATGGCCTGTTCGGGAAGATCGCCCGAGAGAATGAACTTTATCCCATCATAAGTGCCGCCCTTATCAAACAGCCCCCGCAGCGCCGGACTGTTTTTGCTGCCCGCCAGCCCCAGCGCGATCCAACCAGCGACCTCGTCGGGCATTTTGGCACGTTCAACGATGCCTGCGTTCAGCACCACGTCCCCGCCGGGCAAAGCCAAAAGCGGCGCATCGCCCAGATCCAGCACATGAATGCGGCCTGTCATCTGCGGCTCGATCCTCAAGGCCAGTTTGGTTAGGGCCGCATTGGCGCGTGCGGATCGGCAGGCGGGGCCTGTGCGATCCTCAATCAGCGGCAGCATCTCGTTGGACAGCACCGCCGAGCGCTGCGGCGAGATCAGCCTATGGGCCAGATCGCGCATCAGTGCGGGGCTCATCAGAATGAGCATGCCCAGGCTGCAAAAAAGCGCCATGCCCGCAAAAAACCGGGTGCGTGATTGCGGGCGGTCATGCAACTGCCCTCCGGCATCGAGCCGCGCGACCACCGTCGCTAGGGCATCGCGCATGGGCCTGTCCACGATGGTCAGTTGCGCGCTGCTATCGCCATCGACGGCGTAAATGGAATGATCTGCCTTGCTGCGCAAAAGCCTGATTGCCGAGAGCGACCAATGCGCCAGTGGGTCATCGTCAAGCGAGAGGATCACGAGGCTGGCCTCGCCGAATTTGACGACAACTTCCTGTCCAAGCCCGTCGAGGTTGTTGTGCCACTGGCCCAACGCCTCTAGCCGGTCGTACCGGTCAAGCGCCGTCATCGTCGTAGACTTTCCCACCCAGAAGAATTTTTACTGTGCAAGGGTTTAGCGGGCTTTTCGCAACTTGTCATGGCTCAAGTTGTAACAATGCGAGGCGTTAAAAATTGAGAAGCCCTAAGATGCGGTTATCATCGTCCCCGTAAAAAAGCCCGATCATCAACGCAAAAACACCAATTCCCAAGAGTGTGTTTTCGGTGGCCTTGTGCCG
>CAYLLD010000164.1:0-3703 GCA_964384315.1 uncultured Rhodobacterales bacterium
ACCTCTGGCCTCTGCCTTCGGAGGGCAGCGCTCTATCCAGCTGAGCTACGGGTGCGTGAGCGTCTGTATATGGTAGCTCTTCGAGAGTTTCAATCGGTCCTTGGGCGTCAATCTGCTAGGGACGATATCCAAAGGTCATAAACTCTGGTTCAAACAGGTCGAAAACCCGTAACCGCTGCGCCGGGGTGAGTTGGTCGCGCGCAGGGCGTTTGTCTTTTCGGGCAAGATGTTTGGTTTGAGGCAGATGCGCGACCAGAGACAGCCCCGTTTTGTTTTCAAGCGCTTGCAAATCGGCCTCTAGCTGTTCATGGCGCAGCACATGCGCCGCGACGGGGCGTTGTTTGATTGCGTAGATCGCCCAGTTTTGCAATTTTGGATCGCGCAGCACCTGATCGACCTGTTCGCGGAAGGTTATGCGCCCATCAAAGCTCATCCAAGCAAATGACACCACCACCTCGTAGGGATGCCTAACCGCCGTCACCTTCAAGGCCCGATCAAAACTGCGGCCCAAGGTTTGGCGCAGGCGCTTTGCGGACATGTGGTTGGAAAACCGCCGTACGTCCTCCATCCGGGTTTCCATAGCTTGGCGCAACGCAACCCGGTGCGGCCCACGCCCGCGTCCTTCGTGGACGTGAGCGACATATTCCGCCTCTACGGAGGGATCGGATGACCAGTTTTGGGCGGGTCTAAAGGGTGGTGCGAGGCGCATGGTCTCTGCCTTGCCCGCAAGGGGTGTCAGGATGTCACCGGGACCCGCATTGGCCGAAAACGCCACCTCAATCGAGGTGCCCGCGGTTTTGCGGGTCTTTAGAAAAATCACATTTTGGCGTCGCAGAAAAATCATCGCGATGAGTATCGCGCAAGATGTCTTCGATTTGGTAAAACTGAACCGAAAGGTTTTTCGGGGTTCTGAGGCGCCCCAAGTCAAACCGGAGGCACCTCATTTACTTAAGCCGTTCTAGCGCTTTTTAGGCGGCATCAGATCGGTGATCGTACCCTCGAACATCTCGGCGGCAAAATTCACCGTCTCCGAAAGGGTCGGATGGGGATGGATCGTGTGCCCCAGATCGGTGGCATCGGCCCCCATCTCAATGGCCAGCGCGACCTCGGCGATCAGATCACCGGCGTTCGGGCCAACAATGCCCGCCCCGATCACACGGTCGTCCGCCTCGTCAAAGATCAGCTTTGTGAGCCCCTCCGAACGCCCAAGCGACAGCGACCGGCCTGAGGCGGCCCAAGGGAAGACGCCCTTACCAACCTTAAGACCTTCGGCCTTGGCCTGCGTTTCCGAGACACCAACCCATGCCACCTCAGGGTCCGTATAGGCCACCGAGGGGATCAGCGTCGTATCAAAGGCGCGGTTCTTGCCCGCAGCGACCTCAGCCGCCACCTTGCCCTCATGCACCGCCTTATGGGCGAGCATCGGCTGGCCGACGACGTCACCAATGGCAAAGATATGGGGCACATTGGTGCGCTGCTGGTTGTCCACGGCGATAAAGCCGCGCTCATCCACTGCCACACCCGCGCGCTCTGCCTCGATCAACGCGCCATTTGGCCGCCGCCCGACCGCCACCAGCACCTTGTCGAACGTATCGGTGGTGGTCTCGCCCGCCGCATCTTCGAAGGTGACTTTAAGACCCTTTTTCTGGGCCTCGACAGCGGTCACCTTGGTCTTGAGCAGGATCGCCTCGTAGCGCGGTTTAACGCGGTTTTGCAGCGGCTTCACAATGTCCTTATCCGCGCCCGGAATAAGCTGATCCATCAGCTCGACCACAGTGATTTTTGAGCCGAGCGCATCGTAGACACAGGCCATTTCCAGCCCGATGATGCCGCCCCCAAGGATTAAGAGCCGTTGCGGAATATCCGCCAGCTCTAGCGCGCCGGTGCTGTCGATCACCCGCGGATCGTCATGGGGGATAAAGGGCAGTTTCACCGGCTCCGAGCCCGCAGCGATCACGCATTGATCAAAACTCACGGTCTTGGTGCCCTCGTCGCCGGTCACCTCGATTGAATTGGTGCTGGCAAAGCGCCCATAGCCGCGAACGACCTGCACCTTGCGCGCCTTGGCCAGCCCGTCGAGCCCGCCGGTGAGCTTGGTCACAACGTCGCTTTTCCAACTGCGCAGATGGTCCAGATCTATCTTGGGCTTGGCGAATTTCACCCCGTGATCGGCCATCTCTTCGGCCTCGGTGATCACTTTGGCAGCATGCAGCAGCGCCTTCGAGGGAATACAGCCCACGTTCAGACAAACGCCGCCAAGCATCGGATCAGCCTCGATCAGCACGACATCAAGGCCCAGATCAGCGGCGCGAAATGCCGCTGTGTAGCCGCCGGGACCAGAGCCTAGAACGACGAGATGCGCGTGGATGTCGCCTTTTGCGTTCGATGAAGCTGGCGATGCCGCAGACATTGGTGTTGTCGCAGGTGCTGCCGCAGGCGCTCCCCCCGCGGGTGACGAAGCTGCCGCCTCGGCGGCATCTGAGGAGGCCGCCGCCCCTTCAAGCCGGATGATCACCGAGCCTTGGGAAACGCTATCGCCCTCGGCCACCAAAATCTCAGCAACACGGCCCCCCGCAGGTGAAGGCACCTCCATAGTCGCCTTGTCGCTTTCCAGCTCAATCAGCGGGTCCTCGGGGGAAATCTCATCGCCCACGGCCACCAAAACGCTGACCACGGGCACTTCGTCGAAATCGCCGATATCGGGAACTTTCACGTCCATAATGCGCGCTCCTTACAGCATCAAGCGGCGTAGATCGCCCATCAGAAACTTCAGCTTGGCCGCAAACCGCGCCGCCAGCGCACCGTCAATGGCGCGGTGGTCGTAGGACAGGCTCAGGGGCAGCATATTGCGCGGCTCAAACTCAGTACCGTTCCACACAGGCGCCATTTTCGAGCGCGTCAGACCCAAGATCGCCACCTCGGGCGCGTTCACAATCGGGGTAAACGACGTGCCGCCGATCCCGCCAAGCGAGCTGATCGTGAAGGTCGCGCCTTGCATATCCTCGCCCTTCAGCTTGCCCTCGCGGGCTGCCGCGCTGAGGCTGCCCAGCTCTTTGGAAATCTCAACGATCCCCTTGCGGTCGGCGTCCTTGACCACCGGCACAACAAGCCCGTTGGGGGTGTCGGCAGCAAAGCCAAGGTTGATGTAATGTTTGCGGATCAGCTTATCCCCATCGGGATGGATCGAGGCGTTCAGCTCCCAGTGATCCTTGAGCGCCGAGACACAGGCCTTCATCACAAAGCTCAACAGCGTGACGCGGTAGCCCTCTGCCTTGGCCGCCGTGTCCAGCTCTTTGCGGTAAAGATCAAGCTCGGTGATATCCGCCTCTTCGTTATGGGTGACATGGGGGATATTGAGCCACGAGCGGTGCAGATGCGGGCCAGAGAGCTTTTTGATCCGGCTCATCTCGACGTCTTCGACCGCGCCCCATTTCGAGAAATCCACCGCAGGGATCGGCGGGATGCCCATACCGCCCTGTGCGCCGCTGGCAGCAGGGGCCGCCGTGGTTTTGAAGTTTTTAGTGACATCTTCGCGCAGGATGCGGCCCTTGCGGCCGGTGCCGTTCACTTGCGCCAGATCGATGCCCAAGGTGCGAGCAAACGCGCGCACCGATGGCGAGGCGTGAACTTTGCCGAAGCCCGCGTCGGTGACGGCGGGTGTTGCGGGGGCTGCCGCTGGTGCTGCCGGTTTCGGGGCAGGGGC
>CAYLLD010000164.1:3803-6063 GCA_964384315.1 uncultured Rhodobacterales bacterium
TTGATCTCTTTGACCACACCTGCCGCCGAGGCGGGCACTTCGAGGGTGGCCTTGTCGCTTTCAAGCTCGATCAGCGGGTCTTCGAGCGCCACGGTATCGCCGACGCTGACCAGCACGCTGACCACGGGAACATCGGAAAAATCACCAATATCTGGCACTTTAATTTCAACGCTCATCTTCGAAATCTCCTTTTGCGTCACGCGTATGGCTGCTGTGCGCTGCCATTACGAAAGACGTGGATTTGGCTTGCCGCCATCAATGTCATAGGTTTTCAACGCGCGGGTCAGATCGGCCTTGGTGATCGCGCCCTCGCGGTAGAGATCGACCATCGCCGCCGCAGCGATATGCTTGGCGTCGACCTCAAAGAACCGCCGCAAATTCTCGCGGCTGTCCGAGCGCCCGAACCCGTCGGTGCCCAGCACCGTAAAGCGGCCCGGCACAAAGGCGCGCACCTGCTCGGCGTAGTTTTTCATGTAATCCGTGGCCACGATGATCGGCCCTGTCGCATCCGAAAGCGCCTTAGTGATATAGGGCACGCGCTCTTCGGCCAGCGGGTTCAACCGGTTGTGCCGCTCGGCGTCCTGACCGTCGCGGGCCAGCTCGTTAAAGCTGGTGGCGGACCAAATATCCGAGGTCACACCGAAGTCTTCCTTGAGCATCTCCGCCGCCTTCATCGCCTGCACCAAAATCGTGCCACAGCCCATCAGATTGACGTGTTTCTTGCTCGGTTTTTTGGTTTGCGACAGGCGATAGAGCCCCTTGATGATACCCTCTTCCGCGCCCATTGGCATTTCGGGATGGGCGTAGTTTTCGTTCATCAAAGTCAGGTAGAAATAGACGTCGTTTTGATCGACGAACATATGCTGCAGCCCGTGCTGGACGATCACGGCGACCTCGAATTGGAATGTCGGGTCATAGCTGATGCAATTTGGCACGGTGCCCGCAAGGATATGGCTGTGGCCGTCCTGATGCTGCAGGCCTTCGCCGTTGAGCGTGGTGCGCCCCGCGGTGCCGCCCAGCATAAAGCCGCGCGCGCGGCTGTCGCCTGCGGCCCAGCACAGATCGCCGACGCGCTGGAAGCCAAACATGGAATAGTAGATGTAAAACGGGATCATCGGCACGCCGTGGTTGGAATAGGACGTCGCCGCCGCAATCCAATCGGCCATCGCGCCAGCCTCGTTGATACCCTCTTGCAGCACCTGACCGCTGGTTGTTTCCTTGTAGAACATCATCTGTTCGCTGTCTTCGGGGGTATATTGCTGGCCCTTGGGGTTATAAATCCCAACCGAGCGGAACAGGCCCTCCATGCCGAAAGTGCGGCTCTCGTCTGGGACGATCGGCACGACCTGCTTGCCGATGGCCTTGTCGCGCAAGAGCGTGGTCAGGATGCGCACAAAGGCCATGGTCGTGGAAATCTCGCGCTCGCCCGAGCTTTTGAGCTGGGCTTCGAACTTATCAAGGGCGGGGATGTCCAGTTTGGGCGTCTCGCGCCATTCGCGTTTGGGGAACGAGCCGCCAAGGGCTTTGCGCCGGTCCGCCAGATAGGCTTTTTGCGCGTTGTTCAGCGCCACGAAAGGCGCGTTTGGCAGGTCTTCGTCGGAAATCGGCACCTGAAAGCGGTCGCGCATGGCGCGCAACTGGTCGGTGGCCATTTTCTTTTGCTGGTGGGTCGTGTTTTGACCTTCGCCTGCCGTGCCCATGCCGTAGCCCTTGACTGTTTTGGCAAGGATCACCGTGGGCTGGTTTTTGGTGTCAGTGGCGTGTTTGAAGGCGGTGTAAACTTTGTGTGGCTCATGGCCGCCACGGCGCAGCGCCCAGATTTGATCGTCGGTCCAATCGGCGACAAGCTCGGCCGTTTCAGGATATTTGCCGAAGAAGTGCTCGCGGATATAGGCGCCATCGCGGGATTTGAACGTCTGGTAATCACCGTCGACGGTCTCATCCATCAACTGACGCAAACGGCCCGTCACGTCCCGCTCAAGCAGATCGTCCCAACCCTTGCCCCACAAGAGTTTAATGACATTCCAACCCGAGCCACGGAAATTACCCTCAAGCTCTTGGACGATTTTGCCGTTGCCGCGCACCGGCCCGTCGAGCCGTTGGAGGTTGCAATTCACCACGAAAATCAGGTTGTCCAGACCCTCGCGGCTGGCCAGATGGATCGCGCCGAGGCTCTCGGGCTCATCCATTTCACCATCGCCCAAAAAGGCCCAAACCTTGCGGTCGCCCATGTCGATCAGGCCGCGGTTGTGCATGTATT
>CAYLLD010000165.1:0-6055 GCA_964384315.1 uncultured Rhodobacterales bacterium
CGCATCCGCGAACCTGGGAACCTCGCCCACACGGGTGGCACGCCCCTTGCTTTCTGACAAGGCAGGGAGGCCCCATGAAGGAGCTGCTGATCCTAGGTGCTGGCACGGCTGGCACCGCAAGTGGGGCCGGTGGCGATCAGCGCCAACCGCTCGCTTGAGGCCTATGAGGCGCTGGGCCACGCGGTGCTCACCGATGCGAGCGAAGAGCGGCTTGGGCCGCTTGCGGGGATTCACGCGGGGCTGCGCTGGGCGCGGGGGCAGGGCATCAGCCATGTCCTGTCGGTCGCAGGGGACACGCCGTTTATCCCCGATGATCTTCGGGCGCGGCTGGAGGCTGAGCTGTCTGATGAGGTGCAAATTGTCATGGCGGCGCTGACCGGCGCGCCGAAACCTTTGCAGCCGACCATCGCGCTTTGGCCCTCGGCTTTGGCCGATGATCTGGGCGCGGCTCTGGCAAGCGGCACCCGCAAAATCGTGCTCTGGGCTGAGCGTCACGGATTGGGGCAGGCGGGGTTTTCCGGCCAAGACAATCCGTTTTTCAACGTGAACACCCCTGAGGATTTGGCGCAGGCAAAAGCGCGGCTCAAAGGGCTGAGCGCATGAAGCTTTACGGGGTCGCAGGGTGGAAAAACACTGGCAAAACCGGATTGGTGACGGGGCTTGTGGCGCATTTTGCGGCTGCTGGTTTGAAAGTCTCGACCATCAAACACGCCCATCACGCTTTTGATGTGGATCACGAGGGCCGCGACAGTTATCGCCACCGCGCCGCTGGGGCGGGCGAAGTTCTGGTGGCCTCTTCGGCGCGGCTGGCGCTGATGCGCGAGCTAAAAGACGCGCCGGAGCCGACGCTGGATGAGTTATTGGCCATGCTTGCCCCAGCGGATTTGGTGCTGGTGGAGGGGTTTAAATCTGGCCCGCACCCGAAAATCGAGGCCCACCGCGCCGCCGCCGACAGGCCGCTTTTGGCGCCGAATGATCCCAGCATTCGGGCCATTGCTGCGGACGTGGCCCTGCCGCAAATGGACCGCCCTATCTTTGATCTCAATGACATTGCCGGGATCGCGGGGTTTATCGCGGGTGATCTGGGGCTGAAGCTTTGACGGGACCGCGAGATCAGGGGCCGAATGAAGGGCCGAATGAAGGGCCGAATGAAGGGTCGTATGAAGGGCGGCTGCCAAACGATTGCTTTGCCCTGCCGCCGGGGGTCGATTGGACGCCTGTGACCGAGGCTTTGGCGCGGCTCAAAGCTGTCGCGCGCCCGGTCGTGCAGGCCCACGAGATTGCGACGCACGATGCGCTTGGGCGCATTTTGGCGCGCCCGGCGACGGCGAAAAATGCCCATCCGCCTTTTGCCAATAGCGCAGTGGATGGCTACGCCTTTGCCGCCGCCAGCGTTGCAGATGGGCCGCCGCACCTAAAGGTGATGCCCGGCCGCGCCGCGGCAGGTCAGCCCTTTGACGGGGCGGTGGAGCCCGGTTACGGCTTGCGAATCCTTACGGGCGCGCCCTTGCCTGCGGGGGCGGATACGGTTGTCTTGCAAGAAGATGTTAAGACCAGTGAGGGGGCGGCAGCGCTGACCCTTGCGGCGCGTTTGAAACCCGGTGCGAATGTGCGCCCAGCGGGTGAGGATTTTGCCAAGGCCGAGGCGATTTTGCCGCAGGGGCGTTTCATTGATGCCCCTGCTATGGCGGTTTTGTCCACGGGCGGGGTGCATCAGGTCACTGCCTATGAAAGGCTGCGCGTTGGTGTGCTGTCGACGGGCGATGAGCTGCGTGGTGACGGCGCACTGGGGCCGGGGCAGATTTTTGATGCCAATCGGCCCATGCTTTTGGCGCTCCTGCGTGGCTGGGGCTTTGAACCGTTGGATTTGGGCCGCGCGCCTGACGATCCTGAAGCCCTTGCCGCCTGTCTACGCGCGGCGGCGGCATCATGCGATGCGGTGCTCACCTCGGGCGGTGCTTCGGCAGGGGACGAAGACCACATCGCGCAGGTCATCACCGATTTGGGCCAGTTAGAAACTTGGCGCATCGCGATCAAACCGGGGCGCCCCCTTGCGCTTGGCATGATCGACGGCGTTCCCATTTTTGGCCTGCCGGGCAATCCGGTGGCGGCCTATGTCTGCACGCTTTTGTTTGCGCATCCGGTGTTTTGCGCCCTTGCAGGGGCCCACTGGCATGCGCCGCGCGGGGTTTTGGTACCTGCGGGTTTTGCCAAATCCAAAAAGCCCGGTCGCATGGAATATTTGCGCGCGCGGCTTGATGATGAGGGGCGGGCAGAGGTTTTCGGCTCCGAAGGGTCGGGCCGTGTTTCGGGGCTGACGTGGTCGACAGGGCTAATAGAGCTGCCCCATGAGGCGGCCACCATCAAGCAAGAGACGCCTGTGCGGTTTATTCCCTACAACAGCTTTGGCCTTGGGCGCGCGATCTAACTTTTGGGGTTAGCCAAAGGCCCCATTGACCCGCGCCAAAAGCAAAAATGCTAGGCCGCTGCGGGTGCCTGCCAGATCCGTCAATTCGCGATCCGTGGCTTGGGGGCCAAGCTCGGTGAGCACGCGGTCAAAGGCACGTAGGAATTCGAGGGTTTTGGCCTTGAACTGCTCATCTGTGCGCATGCGCCCACGAACCAAGGCAATCGCCGCTTGATCGTCCACGGTGCCAATGTCGCAAATCGCCGTGCCGCGCTCGCCCTGTGCAAACCTGCGCCAGAGGTCAGGATCAGACGGGGGCGTGCCCAAATCGTCCATGAAAATTCCCTCTTGGGCCATGACCGACAGCACGTCCTCGGCAGATTGCAACAACTGTGCAGTGTTGCGGTGGGGTAAGACGCGGCGGATAGCGGAAAAGCCCTCTTGGTCGGTTTCATCCACCGGAAAATTGAGCGCCCGGTTCAAATCCGCCCAATCCAGCGCTGCCGGGGCGGGGGTTTCTTCGGCCTCAAGGGGCAAAAGCTCGTCTTGGGCGTGATTGACAACAAGGGCCAAAGGGGCCGCCGCCGCACGGGATTTGGCCCCTTGATCGGCCGCCTCAACCTTTTGCGTAGCCTGCTCGGCGACATGCTGGGCAGTTTCAACGAGCTTGGTCAGCTCCTGCTTTTCTACACCCGATTGCGTCATGAGCCCTTTGAGCCCCTCGGCAATCTCTTGTTGTGCTTTTGTCACTGTGCCCATCTGAGCATCTAGGCGTTTGCCCTCGGCCTTCACGGCCTCATCAGCGCCTTGAGCCACAGCCGCTAAAATCTCTTGGCGCCCGGCAACCCCTTGGGTTTTCAGCGCTAGGGCCAAATCATCCACCGCAAGGCGCAACTGCTGCGCGTCATCGCGAATGCGCAAAGTTTGGGCCACGAAAAAGGCCGCAATCCAGCATAAGATAATCGGCAAAACCAAGGCGCAGACAAACATCAGCACCTCTAAAAGCGTGGTCGTGCGGGTGTTGACGGCGTCAAACCACCCAAAATAGCCGGCCCCATAGGTCAAAAGCGCCGAGAGCCACAGAAGTGTCAGAAATCCAGCTACGATCCATTCAAGCCCGGTTTTGGAAACATTCAAGAATTGCATCGTCAGCCCGGTGGGTTTTTGTGGATTATGTTGAACGGCCATTCATGGCTCCTGTTCTGGCGCGGTTTTCCCGCGGCTTATTGTCGTTTTATTGCGTCTATTTGTATTCGATTTTCAGAATTTCGTAGTTCTTTTCGCCGCCCGGCGTGCGCACCTCGACGCTATCGCCCTCATCCTTGCCAATGAGCGCGCGCGCGATGGGCGAGTTTACATTCAACAACCCCGCCTCAAGATTCGCTTCAGCCTCGCCCACGATTTGATAGGATTTTTCCTCATCCGTATCTTCATCAACGATGGTCACCTGTGCACCAAATTTAATTGTGCCCGAGAGTTTCGACGTGTCGATCACCTCAGCACGTCCCAAAATAGCCTCAAGCTCTTGGACGCGGCCTTCGATAAAGCCCTGTTTTTCTTTGGCGGAATGATACTCGGCGTTCTCGGACAGATCCCCATGCTCGCGAGCCTCAGAAATGGCCTGAATTATTTGCGGGCGATCTTGGGTTTTGAGGCGCTTCAACTCGTGGTTCAAACGATCTGAACCAGCCTTTGTTAGAGGAATCTTCTGCATGAAATAAATGTACTTTGCTGGCCTGTTGTTGGTGCTGCGCTGCTGTTTTGGCGCAAAATCCGCGCAATTGGTACACCCGCCTTGGTGATATTTCAAGATTTCTGGCCTGCGGCGTGAATTATTTACAAATTGCACCGGAAATTTTAGCAAATCTGTAATCGAACGACGTAAAAATTGCGCGTGCCAAAAACCACGGTTACAAAGCTGTGACGGTTTGGGAGAATATGATGACAGGTCCGGTTCGCGAAGCGATGGAATACGATGTTGTGATTGTGGGGGCGGGTCCGGCGGGCCTGTCTGCGGCGATCCGGCTTAAGCAGATCAATGCTGATCTTGAGGTGGTTGTCCTTGAAAAAGGGTCAGAGGTAGGCGCGCATATCCTTTCGGGCGCGGTGCTCGATCCTTGCGGTTTGGATGCGTTGATCCCCGATTGGAAAGCCAAGGGCGCGCCGGTTAAAACCAAAGTTAAATCGGATCAGTTCAAAATTCTCGGCCCCGCAGGCGCGCTGGGCCTGCCCAATTTCCTGATGCCGCCTTTGATGAATAATCACGGCAATTATATTGTTTCCATGGGCAATGTTTGCCGTTGGCTGGCGGAACAAGCAGAGGCCTTGGGGGTTGAGATTTTCCCCGGCATGGCCTGTTCTGAGGTGGTCTACGGCGAGAATGGCGAACTTAAAGGCGTGGTCGCGGGCGAGTTTGGGCTGGCCCCTGATGGCACGCCGGGCCCGTCCTATGAGCCGGGCATGGAGTTGCACGGGCGCTATGTCTTCCTCTCTGAGGGCGCGCGCGGCTCGCTGTCGAAGGCGGTGATCGAGAAATTTGCCCTCGATAAAGACTGCGATGTGCCAAAGTTTGGTCTTGGCATGAAAGAGATTTGGGAGGTGGACCCTGAAAACCACCGCGAGGGCACGGTGTTGCACACGCTGGGCTGGCCCTTGGGCTGGAAAAACTCCGGCGGCTCTTTCGTGTATCATCTGGAAAATAATCAGGTTTACGTCGGCTATATCGTCGATCTGAATTACAAAAACCCGCATCTGTTCCCCTACATGGAATTTCAGCGCTTCAAGCATCACCCGGCGATTGCCAAGCTGCTAAAGGGCGGCAAACGGGTCGCTTATGGCGCACGGGTGGTCACCAAGGGCGGCTATCAATCGATCCCGCAGGTGGCTTTCCCGGGGGGCGCTCTTTTGGGCTGTTCGGCGGGGCTGGTGAACTTGCCGCGCATCAAAGGCAATCACAACGCCATGCTCTCGGGCATTGCGGCGGCCGAGGCGGCGGCAGCGGCGCTGGCCGAGGGGCGCAGCAGTGACACGCTTGCGGCTTATGAACGCGAGCTGCGCGAGGGCCCCGTGGGCCGCGATCTAAAGCCTGTGCGCAATGTGGCGCCGCTTAACGGCTGGCTCGGTCCACTGGGCGGTCTGACCCTTGGTGGGTTCGACATGTGGTTCCAATCGATCTGCCGTTTTTCGCTTTTTGGCACGCGCAAGCACGGCAAAACCGATGCGCAGGCCACGGGCAAGGCATCTGATCACCCGCAAATCACCTACCCAAAACCCGATGGCGTGCTCAGTTTCGATCGTCTGACCAACGTCAGCTTTTCGGCCACCGCCCATGACGAAGAGCAGCCCAGCCATTTGCAACTGGGCGATGCAGCGATCCCCATCGATACGAATTTGCCCATCTATGATGAGCCTGCGCAACGCTATTGCCCGGCGGGTGTTTATGAGGTTTTGCGCGATCAAGACGGGTCCAACCCGCGCTTTCAGGTCAATGGACAAAACTGTGTTCATTGCAAAACCTGTGACATCAAAGACCCCAGCCAAAATATCACTTGGGCGGTGCCCCAAGGCGGCGAGGGACCTAACTATCCGAATATGTAGCGAATTATTCACGATGCCGTGTTGGGGCCGTGTTGGGGCCGTGTTGGGGCC
>CAYLLD010000166.1:0-6045 GCA_964384315.1 uncultured Rhodobacterales bacterium
ATGTCCTTGACGATCTTCTCGCCAGGGCTCTTCGTTGTCTTTCTCATCGTCCACTCCTCAGTGGTTACGATGAGCAACAAACCCTCTTTTAGCAAATAGACCTGTTTGGTCTCATAGGCGCTGACGTCAGACATCCTTATCCGGGGTCACCTCCGTCGACGTGCAGAGCTTAAACCATCCGCAAAACGTGCCAGCCTCAGGATAGGTCGTGGGCGGGAAAGGCGATGCCCCTTGGGCTTGAGCGTGAGACAAACTTGTAAACACAACAAATGTGGCAATAAGAAAGTGACGCATGACGGTCTCCGTTTTGTCATCGGGAGACCTGTATTTCTATCGTTTGGGGCGATCATGCGCCTCGGTTTTGGAAATCAGTGCAGATTTTCGATAATCGGAGATATTTTAGAGGAATCGGCGCGTGAGCCGGTTTGCGACATGTATCGAAATTGCGTTGGGCTTTGGCCAAACTCAGCGCGAAACGCCCGATTGAACGGCCCAACCGAGGCAAAACCGACATCGTAGGCAATCTCCAACACCGTCGTGTGCGATTTTGCAGGATCGGTCAAAACGGCACTGGCCGCGTCCACTCTGGCGCGGTTGATAAAGCTTGAGAAATTGCGATAACCCAGCCCTTGATTGATCGCGCGCCGAAGCCGATGCTCGGGCACCGCGAGCTTGCTGGCGAGGGTCCCGATTGTAAGCCCTTCTTCGCGCCAAATTTCCGCAGCCATAGCCGCCTCAATGCGCGCCGTAAGCGCCAGATCAACGACATTGGGTTGAACGCTCGAGTGGCCCCTAACTTGGGGGTCAACTTCCCCCGGCCACATATTCGCATCCGGGCGCAGCAACCACACAGCAAATGCGAGCGCAATCCCAAGCGTGCCACTTGCCTGCAGAAGCGCGAGCCAAACGGTATTTCCCTCAAGAAAACCTGTCGCCTCTCCTCCCGCCGCCTCCCCCACTGTCAAAAACAGCGCTAGCCCTGCAATTGCCGTCGCAAATCCGGGCCGGGCGCGACAGCGGCACTCGACCAGATCGTCGTGGTTGGACCAAAGAGACAGGATAAATAACGCCCCATAAAGCGCCAAGGACATGAGCAAGCAAAAAGGGAAAAAGCTTGGCTCTACCAAATGCGCATAAAACGCAGCAGAGGTCGCCAGAGATGCCACTATCCAAGGCCAACGGCGCCCCGGCGCATCCAGAAAAATGGTCACAATCAGCCATGTAGTCGCCGCAGGTGTAAGGCTGATCACAAATGTGAGGTTGGCCAGAACAACCGGGTTCAGATCAAGGGGTAGCGCGGTCTTGGCGATCAGGAATGCTGATTGGGTCAGGGCCACCGCCGCGATGGAAAAACGGCCTTCCCATCCAATGGGTGCGCGCCAAAGCAAGATGGTCAAGAGCATCAACACCGCAATGCCACCGCCTCGAAGCAAGAGATCAAGATAGATCATAGATCGCTCTTTCATTACCGCAGAACCGATTTGAGCAAGCATAACGTGGAAACAGGCGTTATGCGCACCGATTTTTGAAAAACGACTGGCCGATTCTGAAAATCGCTTGGAAATGATGTCCCTAACGTGGGTGTTTTTCGGTGCTGTAATCCAAGAGGCAAAAACACTGAACCTATCTGCAAAAGCAATCATCAAAAGCCCGTCATAGGACGGGCAAATTTGCCGCTTTTAAAAAAACATTGATCCAGTTTGGAACAAAACCTATAGTAACTACATTATTTTTAATGCTTTTTTTAAAAAACAATTTTTTGAGGAATGGTGGCTATGCCCCTTAACTCTGCGTTATTGCGCATCGTTCTGACTGTTGGAATCTTAGCCTCTGGACCGGTATTCTCGCAAGGGCCCGACAAATTCATTCGCATCGCCACCGGCGGGTTTACGGGCGTTTACTACGCCATAGGCACATCAATTTGCCGCGTCATCAACGTACACGAAGGGCAAAAACCAACATCCGAGCGTAAGCGATGCGTAGTTATTCCGACGGACGGCACGCCCCAGAACCTCGAAATGTTAGGCACCCACGCGGACTTTGCAATTGGTCAATCCGACATCGTGTTTGCAACGCCAAGCACCGATGATGAAAACCAATTGGCACGCAGTCAGGCGGGCGACGTCTTTAAGCCAAAACGGCTACAAGCCCTGTATGCGCTTCACCAAGAGAAATTCGTTGTCATTGTAAAGCGCGACCCGTTCGAACAAGGGGGCGAAGACGAGACCGGGCAAATATCAGCTCTTGAGGCCTTTAAAGATAAAAGAGTGTTTGTCGGCTCGGAGAGATCTGGGCATTTTTACACGTTCAAATCGATTACTGAAAAACTTGGCAACCATCCCAAGCAGAATGTTCACACCACAAGCGACGATTACTCGCTGGGGGATCGCTTATGCCAAAGCAATCTCGTGCCCAGTACGCTACATCTGGACACGATCATTTATGTGATTGGCACACCGTCTGACCCGATTAATGAAATCCTTGCGGACTGCGATGGGGCCACGATTTTGCCCGCACCCGATCTGGTTGAGGGCGAAAACTGGGAAAAGATCAAAGACAATGCCAGCCAAGCAAAAATCAATCCTGAGGCTTTTGGCCTAGACAATTTCTTAGGACAATCCGGCAGCATTCCCACCTTTGCCGTAGAGGCGATGCTGATCACCGCCGACAACGTGGCCTTAGAAAAAGTAACCCTCGTTTGCGACGCCATCAGGGCCAATATTACCGAATTCACCAAGGCCCATCCATCTTTAGACAGCATGGATTTGGCCAGTTTGGAGGATGGCATAAAGCGTCTAAGCCTCCGCTTTCCCGAAATGGGATTGCCTTGCCAAAAATAGTCAGCCCCCCGCCTCTTTTGCCGAAATCCATGCGCCCAAAGCCGGAGACATCCCATGTGGTCCCTTTTATTTCACGTCGTTAAACGCATATCCGAAGAGCCCATCGGGATAATTTTCGCAATTTTGGTATTCTTTGTTCTGCGGTTGCCGAGCCAAATTTCCGACATGTTGGCACCAATTGTGATCTGCACAGCCGATGGCTGCTCTGCGCCGCAAAGCCTTCCTGCATTCTTTGGATATTTGATTTGCGCCACCATTTTGGCTTGTACCGTTTGGTTCTGGTTAAGCGCCGTGAACCGATGCGAGATCGCAATCAGGGGCGGACGGCTCGATGATTATCTCGACGAAAATGGCCGCGTTGTTTGCACTTTGAACAACCCAAGACTTCCATTTTCGGTGATGCCCTACCGCATGGCGGCGGCGACATCCTCGTCGATGATTTTCCTCTCCTGTTTGGCGGCCGCTTCGGGCTTTTCGATGGAGAGCGTATTTGGAACAGGTCTGATCCTATTGGGCGTCGACTTTGCGGTTTTGATCTGCTTTTCCCTTGGTCTTGGCTACACGATCGCAGCAATGACCGGGGATGGTTGGGGGCGAGAACCCCTTACCCAAAGAGATGCTTTGCGCTTGCGCAATTTTGAAGAGCTTAGGTCCATGCGGGACACGTTTGGCTGGTTCAAACCCTGGCATGCGCATCTGAGAATTCAGCTCCTCTCCGCCGCTTGTAACCTTTTGGGCCTGGGCTTTTTTGCGTTTGCGGGAATGCTCGCGGCGTCGGTTTTTGGCCTTTTGGCAATCGCTAGCCATGGCCTTGCAATGGAGTGGAACGAAGTCAGATACACGCAGTTTGCATTTATCTTATTCGCGATTGTTGCGCTGTTTATTTACAATGTCTTCGACGCTTGGCTTGGGTATGTTTTGTTCAAAGCCAGTGGGCAAAAAGCCGATGATCCTTACGATTTTTCCCATAGAAAACGGTCATATATGGGCATTTTTCTGGCGGTCCTGATGCTGGCAACCACCATGTTTTTGATCGCGGCGCAAACGCTGGGGGAAAGAAATTTTTCGGAACTTTTCAGAACGCCGCCAAGCGTTGTTCTGTTGGCAATGGCCTGCGTCGTCGGGCCATTGGTTGTCTTTCTAACAATACTACGTGACCTATTCGAAAGGGTCTTTCAGGTCATTGGCATCGTCGTGAGCAAACTTATTGGCTCTGAGGTGCCTGACCTCGAAGACCGCCCCCATGGCGCTAGGCACCCTTTGCGTGGCTTGGGACGGCAAACGGCTGTGCTGGCCATGGCCTATGCGTTGTTCAGCGGATTTTTTGACGAAGTGGCAAGCCCGGATTGCACAGGCATCGATGGCTACAATACTCCGGCGGAGTGCTCGCTTTACATGGTTGAACGGAAAACCCTTCCTGATCCAAGATCGGTTGAGCGCCCTGCCCTAACAGAGGCGCTCAACTCGTGGCGTGCCACCAGGTTTCCGGGCGATGATCCCCAAGAAGAGATACCGCTTTTGATCGTTGCGGCCTCTGGCGGCGCAAGTCGCGCGGCGGCTTGGACCTTGACCGTGCTAGATGACATTGAATCGGCGACGACGGATGATTTTGCGCCATCACGGCATATTTTTGCAATGTCGTCGGTATCGGGTGGCTCGCTTGGGGCGGTGACATATGCCCTAAACGCCGCCAATGGGCGCAGCCAAGTTTCAACGCGGCACATTGCAAACTTGGCCAAAGCAGATTTGCTAACCGCGCCAGCAAGCCAGTTTCCCGTGGATCTGTTGCGCAGAGTTCCGGTTTTGGCAAATATGCTGAGCGATTGGGATGACCGTAATCAAGCCCTTGAGAAGAGATTTATCAATCATTGGCAAACGGGGTGGTCCATAAAAGCATCCCTAGTCGGTGAGAATTTTCTACAGGCGCTTAGTCCCGCGCGCGCGCTGGAGCCCAAGCAGATGGCCTGCGAACGCAATTGCCCGCCGCATCTGTTGATCAATGGGGTCGATGTGAAGTCGGGGCGCCGGATTTTAACCTCAACCATTGATTTCAGCCAACCGGGCGCCACGATTCCCAATGCGCTCGATTTTTTCGACGAATTCAGAGGTGACATCAGCATCCCTGCGGCGGTGATGAACTCTGCGAGGTTTCCGCTGATCTCGCCAGCGGGCCGCTACACCGCCCACGCCAATGTCGGCGGACGCCGCGACTTGATCGAACGTCAAATCATCGATGGCGGCTATTATGAAAACAACGGTGTTGAAACGGCACTCGCGGTCATCAAGCAAATCGAGACCCTGTATGACGCGGGAGAACTGACATTCAAACCGCTGCCTGCGCTTTTGTTGATCACCAATAGCGCCGTGGCCCAGCCGGTGGCCGGTGTGTGCTTAAATTCAGATGAGAACGGCACATCCGTCACGACGATTGACCCTCCAGCGCAAACCAAATCCGCTGCGCATAATCGGCTCTTTCATGTCGAAACTCTGACCTGTGAGGATCAAAGTGTTAACGGGCTTACCGCCGCCGCCGATCGAGCGGGGAAAAACAGCCGAGTGCCTGAGCTATTCGCCCCAATCGCTGGTTTGTTTGGTATTCGTGATTCCCACGGGACACAGGCGCTCTTGGAGGCACAAAACATGCTCTGCCGCGCGCCAGAAGACCTCTTGCCCGGGCAAATCCCCCCAAACCGCTTCGACACCGACCGGTTTTTTCACATCGGCCTCCACAAGCCAGTGTGCGACAACCAATCTGCGCCGTTAAATTGGGTGCTCACCCAAGAAGTTGCCGATTTTCTAACCGAGGTGGCCATCCATGACCCACATGTTCAGTGGCAAATCATGAAGCTCACGAACTTCCTGACCGCCACGACGCGGTAGTGCCCATTTCGATGAAAAATGTGGATGGTTTTTTATTCTCAGCGCCCGGTTTTTTACCAATATATTCAGGAGCTTGGCCGAACAGCTACCCTATAGTTGGAAATCGGTTCTGTGGTTGAACTCTGACAGCTTCAGGCACACCAAAACTAGGACGCAGAACTCGAAAGCCTGATTGAACAGCTTTATGGCAGGCTGTTGTTGAGAATTTGGGACGACCATTTCAGATACGGGCGGCGTTTTGGTGCGGGCGGAGGGACTTGAACCCCCACGGCTTGCGCCACCAGAACCTAAATCTGGCGTGTCTACCAATTTCACCACGCCCGCA
>CAYLLD010000167.1:0-6028 GCA_964384315.1 uncultured Rhodobacterales bacterium
ATAGACATCGTCACTCCCGAGACTTGAGCCATTGGTGGCATCTTTTGATTCGTTGTAGTATGTATACATACCGAAGAGAGCGACGTATAGTCATAATGTATACATTGATGAGGGCCGTCACATGTCAGCCATTGGAAAAAACCACACCGAACGCGCCCTGACCGCCCTGCGTCAAAGGGTCTTGGCAGGCGGCTTGCCTGGCGGCACGCGGCTTTTTGAGGTGGCGCTGGCCGAAGAGTTGGACATCTCACGCACCCCCGTGCGCGCGGCCCTTGCCAAATTGGCCGAAGAGGGATTGCTGGATCGCCCGAAGGGTGGCGGCTTTGTGGTGCGCAGTTTTGATCTGGCCGATGTGATCGACACAATTGAGCTGCGCGGCGTTCTTGAGGGCACGGCGGCGCGCTTTGCAGCCGAACGCGGTGTTTTGCCCGAGCAATTGGCCGAAGCGCAGAACATCATCAGTAATATTGACCGTGTTTTATTCGCGCAAACCGTTGATATGGATGAATATTCGTCGTGGAATACCAGGTTTCATAAGCTTTTGGTCCGTATGGCCAATAGCGATGCCTTAGCCCGAGAAATCGCGCGGGTGACCTCGCTGCCCTTTGCCTCGCCCTCGGCTTTTTTGGATGATGATGCCCATGCGGAACAACTGCTGTCCAACCTCACCGCGGCGCAGCAGCAGCATAAGGCCATTATAGATGCCATCGCCAATCGCGAGGGATCGCGGGCCGAATCATTGGCCCGCGAGCACGCCAGAGCCGCGCGGCGCAACGTCACGTTTTTGACCACTCAAGAGGCGGCGCTGCGCGAAGGTGTGTCCGGTTTGGCCATTCTGACCCCTTAAAATCCATAATGTATACGGTTTTGTGCAAAATTCTTGGCCTCCTTAAGAATTTGACTTGTTTAATCGGTAAACAATCCTATGAATGTATACATAACAATATGGAGGAAGTCTCATGTCACAAAGTTTGTCCACAGCGATGGCCGTAGCCGGTAACCCGGTTGATATGCTGCGCAACTCAAAGGTCGGGATGTATGTCTACCCGGTCGTTGCCCCTGAATTCCGCAACTGGCGCCTAGAGCAAGACGCATGGCGCAATGGCGCGGTTTTGTTCGATCAGTCGCACCACATGGACGAGTTGATCGTCGAGGGTCCGCAGGCGACCGAGTTTTTGTCCTATCACGGCATCAACAGCTTCGGTAATTTCGACCTGAACCGCGCTAAGCACTATGTGCCTGTCACACCAGCTGGCCACGTCATCGGCGATCACATCATTTTCCGTGAGCGCGAAGACAAGTACATCTTGGTGGGCCGCGCGCCAACCTCGAACTGGCTGATGTTCTGTGCCTCTTACGGCAAATGGAACGTGCGTCTGCGCTATGACCCGCGCTCGAACTCGCGCCCCGAAGGTGAGCGCGTGCTGCGTGAGCATTACCGCTTCCAGATCCAAGGGCCAGAGGCCACGGCGATCTTTACCAAGATGAATGGCGGGCCAGTGCCTGACATTAAGTTCTTCCACGTTGATTGGATCAATGTCGGTTCGCGCAAGGTGCAAGCCCTGCGTCACGGCATGTCCGGCGCGCCTGGCCTCGAAATTTGGGGCCCTTACAAAGACAAAGACTACATTCACTCGACAATTCTGCAGGCGGCAAAAGACGCTGGCGTTGATCTGGTGCAATGTGGGTCGCGCGCTTACTCGACGAACACGCTGGAATCCGGTTGGATCCCATCGCCTCTGCCCGGCATCTATACGGGTGACGGCATGGTTGCGGATTACCGCGATTGGTTGGGCGCAGATAGCTACGAAGCCGCTGGTGCCATCGGTGGGTCATATGTCTCGGACAAGATCGAAGACTATTATGTGAACCCATTCGAGCTGGGCTATGACTTCTATATCGGTTGGAAAAAGGACGACTTTGTCGGCAAAGACGCCCTGACCGCGATGAAGGGCAGCGCCTCGAACCGCAAAAAGGTTACCTTTGAGTGGAACAAAGAAGACGTGCTCAAGGTTATCGCGTCTGCCTTTGACGATGGTGTGCCTTACAAGTGGATCGATTTCCCGCAGTCAAACTATGCGTCCTCTTCGGCGGATATGGTCTGCAACGACGCGGGCAAGATGCTCGGCATGTCGATGTTTGCGGGCTACAGCTGGAACGAGCGTTGCTTGCTTTCGCTGGGTGTTGTCGATCAGTCGGTTCAAGTTGGCGACGTTCTGACCATGAAATGGGGCGAGCCTGAGACCACTGGCAAGACCTCGACCGAGGTTCACCAGCAGGCAGACATTCGTGTGCGGGTGTCGGACACGCCTTACTCGAAACAGGCGCGTGAGAACTACGTCGATAGCTGGCGCACAAAGAGCTAAGCTCACGATGCTTACGAAATAGGGTAGGGGCGCGGTTTTGCGCCCCTATTTTTTTACCGCCGGTTTAGATATCCAGCGCGTTGGCCCGTTCCCACTCCGAGAAATGCGCCACATAACTGTCCCACTCGCGCCGCTTCAGCTTGGCGAAGGCTGTGGCAAACTCAGCCCCCAACATAGATGTCAGCGCGCCATCCGCCTCAAAGGCGCGCACGGCGTCCAAAAGGTTCAGGGGCAGGCGCTTGGCGTCTTTGACCGTGTGACCCTCGGCATACATATCGATGTCCAGACGCGGGCCCGGATCGGCTTTGCCTTTTAGGCCCAAAAGACCAGCGGCGATGATCACCGCCTGCAGCAAATAGGGGTTCGCGGCCCCATCGGGCAGCCGCAGCTCAAAGCGCCCCGGCCCCGGCACGCGCACCATATGCGTGCGGTTGTTGCCGGTCCATGTCACCGTGTTCGGCGCCCAGGTTGCCCCGGATGAGGTCACCGGCGCGTTGATCCGCTTGTAGCTATTCACCGTCGGGTTGGTCAGGGCGGTCATGCCTTGGGCATGGGCCATGATGCCGCCCAGAAATTGCTTGCCTTGGGCCGATAGTCCCAGCTCCATCGCATCATCCGCAAAGGCGTTTTTCGCGCCGTCCAAATCCCAAACCGAGATATGGGCGTGGCAGCCGTTGCCGGTCAGACCTTCGATGGGCTTGGGCATAAAGGTCGCGCGCAGCCCGTGCTTTTCAGCCACGGATTTGACCATGAATTTGAAAAAACTATGCTTGTCTGCGGTGGCCAGCGCGTCGTCGAAATCCCAGTTCATCTCGAACTGGCCATTGGCGTCCTCGTGGTCGTTTTGATAGGGGCCCCACCCCAGCTCAAGCATATAGTCGCAAATCTCGGCGATCACATCATAGCGCCGCATGACCGCCTGCTGATCGTAGCAGGGCTTTTCGGCGATATCATAGGGGTCCGAGATTTGCGTGCCATCGGGCATCAGCAGGAAATACTCGGCCTCGATGCCGGTTTTCACCAGCAGATCTTGGGCCTTGGCGGCCTCAACCATCTTTAGCAGCACATTGCGCGGGGCTTGCTCAACGCTGGCGCTTTCCATCACCAAATTGGCGGGCACCCAAGCGACTTCGGGCTTCCACGGCAGCTGGATCACCGCCTCAGGATCGGGCACCGCCAGCATGTCCGCATTGGCAGGCGACATGTCGAGCCATGTGGCAAAGCCCGCAAAGCCCGCCCCGTCTGCCTGCATATCCGCAATGGCGGCGGCTGGCACCAGTTTAGCCCGCTGCGCCCCAAACAGATCGGTGAAAGAGATCATAAAATAGCTGATGCCGCGGTCTTTCGCGAACTTGCCCAGATCGGTGGTCATGGTCTGCTCCTAAAGTCTAATAGCCGCCTTGGCCGGGGATCCAATTTGTGCCCGACAGCGGCACGCCCGCCATGGCGGCCGCCTCAACGGTTAGGGCGCATAGGTCCTCGGGTTCAAGGTTATTCACATGGTTATGGCCGCAGGCGCGCGCCAAAGTCTGGCACTCAAGGGTCAGCACCTTGAGGTAATTGCGCAGCCGCCGGCCTGCCGCCTCAGGATCAAGCCGCGCCGCAAGCGCAGGGTCTTGGGTGCTGATGCCCGCCGGATCGCGGCCCTCGTGCCAATCGTCATAAGCCCCCGCCGTGGTGCCAAGGGCGTTGTACTCGGCCTCCCATTTGGGATCATTATCCCCCAGCGCGACCAAAGCCGCCGTGCCGATCGAGACCGCATCGGCCCCCAATGCTAGGGCCTTGGCGACATCCGCGCCGGTGCGGATGCCGCCGGACACCACAAGCTGGACCTTGCGGTGCATATCGAGATCTTGCAGGGCTTTGACCGCCGGACGAATACAGGCGAGGGTCGGCTGGCCGACATGTTCGATAAAGACGTCCTGCGTGGCCGCCGTGCCGCCTTGCATCCCGTCAAGCACGACCACATCCGCCCCCGCTTTGACCGAGAGGGCCGTGTCGTAATAGGGCCGCGCCCCGCCAACTTTGATATAGATCGGCACTTTCCAACCGGTGATCTCGCGCAGCTCAAGGATTTTGATCTCAAGATCGTCCGGCCCCGTCCAATCCGGATGCCGACAGGCAGAGCGTTGATCAACCCCTTGGGGCAAATCGCGCATATGGGCCACGCGCTCGTTGATTTTTTGCCCCAAAAGCATCCCGCCACCGCCCGGCTTTGCGCCTTGGCCGACCACCACCTCAATGGCGTCCGCGCGGCGCAGGTCATCGGGGTTCATACCGTAGCGCGAGGGCAGATACTGATAGACCAGCTTTTGCGAATGGCCGCGTTCCTCTTCGGTCATGCCGCCATCGCCGGTCGTCGTCGACGTGCCCGCCGCCGTCGCGCCGCGCCCCAGCGCTTCTTTGGCCGCGCCCGACAAAGCGCCAAAACTCATGCCCGCGATGGTGATCGGGATATCCAGCTCAATGGGGTTTTGCGCAAAGCGGGTGCCCAGCGTGACGCCGGTGCCGCAGGTCTCGCGGTAGCCCTCAAGTGGATAGCGCGACATCGACGCGCCCAAAAACAGCAGATCATCGAAATGGGGCACACGGCGTTTGGCCCCGCCGCCGCGAATGTCGTAAATCCCCGTCTCGGCGGCGCGGCGAATTTCGGCGTTTACCTCGCGCGAGAAGGTCCAGCTTTGGCGTGGCTCGGTTTGCGGTATGGTTTTTTTTGCGTTGTCGGTCATGGAAATTTCTCAATAGGCAGAGGCGTTATCGACGTCGAAATGGTAGAGCTTGCGGGCCGAGCCGTAGCGCCGGAAATCCGCAGGGTTCGCATCCGCCTCACCCTGCTTTAATAGCGCTTTTAGCTGGGCCAGATGCTCTGGGCGCATCTCTTTTTCAACGCAATCCGCCCCCAGAGATTTCACGGAACCGCGGACGAACAATTGCGCCTCATAAAGACTATCGCCCAAGGCGTCGCCCGCATCCCCAAGCACCACAAGTGCGCCCTTTTGGCCCATAAAGGCGGACATATGCCCGACATTGCCGTGGACCACGATGTCGATCCCCTTCATGGAAATCCCGCAGCGTGACGAGGCATTGCCCTTGATCACCAAAAGCCCGCCGCGCCCCGTGGCGCCCGCATATTGGCTGGCATCACCATCGATCACCACGCGGCCCGACATCATATTCTCGGCCACCCCCGGTCCCGCGTTTCCGGCCACATGGATATGCGCCTGCGCGTTCATCCCCGCGCAATAATAGCCGGTAGAGCCTTTAACGGTCACCTCAATGGGCGCGTCGAGGCCGACGGCTATGGAATGACTGCCCTTGGGATTGTGAACCTCCCAAGCGGTCTGATTGGTCATACCCGCCTGCGCCTGCAAGGCGGCGTTTAACTCGCGCAGGGTCGCGGTTTCCAGATCAACAATTTGCATCTCTTAGCGCTCCCAAAAGTAAACGGTGGCCGGCTCAGGCTCCCAAATTCGCGCGTCCTCGATGCCCGGCAGGCCCACGAGCGCGCGGTATTCCGAGCCAAAGGCGACGTAGTGATCGGTCTCGGCCAATACCGCCGGTTTGCAGGCAATCGGGTCGCGCAACACGCCAAAGCCGGATTTCGTGCCGACCACAAAGGTGTAAAACCCGTCCAGATCGTCAAGCCCCGCCTCAAGCGCCTC
>CAYLLD010000168.1:0-6002 GCA_964384315.1 uncultured Rhodobacterales bacterium
CCCGCCTCGGCTTGATCGATCGGGGTTTGCGCCAAACCGCGAAAGGCCAGAATTTTGCTGATCCGAAAACTCTCGATGACCTCGCCGGTGCGCGAGAGGCCCCGCACACTGTCGCCGGTTTTCACAGTGCCGGTTTCAATCCGACCGGTCAAAAGCCGACCCAGAAAACTATCCGCCGCGAGGGTGGTGGCCAGCATGGAAAACGGCTTATCAGTTTCGTTTTGCTGCTTAGGCGCGGGCACATGGGCCACGATCAAATCATAAAGCGCATCGAGATTTTCGCGCGCGCCCTCAAGGGTCTCATCGGCCCAACCCGAGCGGCCCGAGGCGTAAAGCGTTGGGAAATCAAGCTGCTCATCCGTGGCCCCAAGGCCTACAAACAGATCAAAAACCTCATCAAGCGCGCGGTCCGGCTCGGCGTCATTTTTGTCGACCTTGTTCAGCACCACAATCGGGCGCAGACCCTGCGCCAGCGCTTTGGCGGTCACAAATTTCGTCTGGGGCATCGGCCCTTCGGCTGCATCCACCAGCAGAACAACACCATCGACCATGGACAAAATACGCTCAACTTCGCCACCAAAATCCGCGTGGCCCGGCGTGTCGACGATATTAATCCGCGTCGTGCCCCATTCCACCGACGTGGCTTTAGCCAAAATCGTAATGCCCCGCTCGCGTTCGAGATCGTTGCTGTCCATGGCGCGCTCGTCCATAGCCTGATTATCGCGGATCAACCCCGACTGCTTTAGAAGCTCGTCGACCAATGTCGTTTTGCCATGATCAACGTGCGCGATAATCGCGATATTTCGGAGGTCCATCGTCTCATTCCTGCTCGTGCTTGGCGGCCCACTCGTGCCGTGCTCGCGCGCCTCTATAACGGATAGGCCAAGCTGGCTAGGGGGTATCTGACGCAATCTTGAGCGGTTTTTGCGGCAAACCTGCGATATAGACCGCCGCAACTGCCCGATCATCACCCATTGTCTGAAAGAGGAACAGCTCTTCGGCGAGGCTCTCGATGCTGCGTTGCCGCAGGGCCATGGCGGGGGTGGCAGCCGCATCAAGCACCACAAGATCAGCAAAACTGCCCGCATCCAGTGTGCCAATCTCGCCCACCATCCCCAAGCTTTCCGCGTTTCCGCGGGTCATCCAGTAAAAACTGCTCAAAGGATCCAGCCGGTCGCGGCGCAGCTGCGCAATTTTATAAGCCTCATCAAGGGTGCGCAGCATCGAATAGCTGGTGCCCCCGCCAATATCCGTCGCGACCCCCGTGCGTACGTGGCTTTGCTCAAGCCCGCGTTTGTCAAAAAGCCCCGAGCCTAAAAACAGGTTCGACGTCGGACAATGCACCGCCACGGCGCGGGTCTCGGCCATGCGCGCGGTTTGGCGCGTGTCCATATGGATGCAATGGCCCAAAAGCGCGCGCTCGTGAACAAGGCCAAAGCGCTCATAGACCGCCAGATAATCCGCGTCCTTCGGGAAAAGCTGCGCCACCGTTTCGATCTCGGCGGCGGTCTCGTTGATATGGGTCTGCAGGTGGCAATCGGGCAGGGCGCGGGTCAAGGCGGCGGCGGCCTCAAGCTGCGCCTCGGTCGAGGTGATCGCAAATCGCGGCGAAATCGCATAGCGCGCGCGGCCCTTGCGGTGCCAGTTCTGCGCAAGCGTAAGGCTGTCATCATATGAGCTCTGCGCCGTGTCACAAAGCGCGGCAGGGGCGCCGCGATCCATCATCACCTTGCCGCCCAAAGCGCAGATATTGCGCCGCGCGGCCTCAGCGAAATATGCCTCCACCGAGGCGGGTTGCGAGGCGCAAAAGGCCACAGGCGTCGTCGTGCCATTGCGCAGCAGCTCATCAAAAAACGCCCGCGCCATGGCCGCCCCGTGGGCGGGGTCTGCAAAAGCAATCTCGGCCGGAAAAGTATAGTCGTTCAGCCAGTCCAGCAGCTCGGCAGAGTAAGAGCCAATGACCTCGACCTGCGGAAAATGCAGGTGCAGGTCGATAAAGCCGGGCATGATCAGATGCGGGCGGTGGTCGATCACATCGATTGGGTTTTCTAGCGTCTCGAAGGGGGCAACCGCGCTGATTTTTCCATCCTCGATCACCACCGCGCCGTCCTCGTGATAGGAAAACGCCGCCGCATCATCCATATCACGCGGCGCGCGATCAAAGCTCAGAACACGGCCGCGCAGGATCATGACAATGCTCCGACAAGCTCGGTGGCCACATGGAGCGCGATGACTTCGGGGCGTTTGTCCCCAAGGCCGCTGGCGCCGATGGGGCAGGTGAGGTTTTCCGCGCTCACGTCCGGTTCCTCTTTGGCGAGCCAGCGCTCGAATTGGGCGCGCTTTGAGTTTGAGCCGATCATGCCGACATAAGCTGCATCGCCGCGTTTAAGCGCCTCGGCGGTCACCAGAAAGTCGCTGGCATGGGCGTGGGTTGCGACAACAAACCCCGCGCCGGGCCGGGCCTCGCGCACGGCAATCTCGGGCGCGGGCAGGGTGAGGCCGGAAAAATCGGGCCGCTCGTCGATTAGCTGCGCTGCGAGTGGCAAATTTGACAGGGTGTCAAACAACGCCGCGCCCACATGGCCCGCGCCAAAGATCAGCACCTGAGGTGTCGGGGGCGCAAGCGCATCCAGCCGCGTGCGCGTCGCCAGATTATAACTCACGGTCATGCGCCCGCCGCAACATTGGCCAATATCAGGGCCAAGATGAAAGGTTTGGCTGCTCGTCGTCGCACCGTTGAGCATCGCCCGCGCCGCAGCCATCGCCTGATGCTCGACCACACCGCCGCCGATTGTACCGTGCGACGCAGCAGCGCTCACCAGCATCCACGCACCTTGATCGCGGGGGGTTGAGCCCGCCGCCTCGGTGACCTGAACCAAGATCGCAGGCCCCGCCCGATCTAAAAATTCAAGCGCACTCATGGGGATGACAGCCGCTCGAATGCCATCAAAATTCGCTCTGGCGTGGCGGGGGCGTCGAGCCTTGGGCAAATCTGATAATCCGCCGCGCTCGCCACCGCCATCGAGAGCGCCTCAAGCGCCGAAATCGCCAGCATAAACGGCGGCTCGCCCACGGCTTTTGATCGCCGGACAGTCATCTCGCGGTTCTGCGACCAATCCGCGAGCCAGACGTTGAACTCGTCAGGCACATCCGAGGCCAGCGGAATTTTATAGGTCGAAGGGGCATGGGTGCGCAGCGCGCCGTCATTGCCCCAAACCAACTCTTCGCTGGTCAGCCAGCCCAGCCCTTGCACGAACCCGCCCTCGATCTGGCCGATATCCACGGCAGGGTTTAGCGAGCGGCCCACATCGTGCAGAATATCGACGCGCTCAAGGGTATATTCGCCGCTCAGGGTGTCGATTTGCACCTGCGACACCGCCGCACCATAAGCGTAATAGTAAAACGGGCGGCCCTGACCCTTTTTGCGGTCCCAGTGGATTTTTGGCGTCTTGTAAAATCCCGTCGCAGACAGGGGCACCCGCGCCATGTAAGCCGCCTCGACAAAATCCGCAAAGCTCATGTCTCGGGCCCCCGCGATGACCCGCCCGTCTTTGTAAGTGACGTCTTTTGTGCCAAAATGATCGGCAGCAAAATCGGCCAAACGCGCCTTTAGCTTGGCCGCGGCATCCAGCGTGGCCATCCCGTTCAAATCGCTGCCCGAAGAGGCCGCCGTCGCCGAGGTGTTCGGGATTTTACCCGTCGTTGTGGCGGTGATCGACACAGCGCTTAGGGGCAGATCAAACTCAGAGGCCAAAATCTGCGCCACTTTCGTGTTCAGCCCTTGGCCCATTTCCGTGCCGCCGTGGTTCAGATGCAGCGAGCCGTCGCGGTAGATATGCACCAGCGCGCCCGCTTGGTTAAACCAAGTCGCAGTGAATGAAATCCCGAATTTCACGGGGGTCAGCGCAATACCTTTGCGCAAAATGCCTTTTTGCGCGTTGAACTCTAGCACCGCTTTGCGCCGCTCTTGGTAGTCGGATTTCTCCTCAAGCTCAGTTATGATTTTGGATGAGATATTATCCGTAACTTGTTGATGGTACGGCGTTATGTCGTGATCGTCGCGGTATAGGTTGGCCTTGCGCACCGCAAGCGGGTCCTGCCCCGTGGCATAGGCGATCTCTTCGATCATGCGCTCGGCGATCACCACCCCTTGGGGCCCGCCAAAGCCGCGAAACGCCGTGTTCGAGACGGTGTTGGTGCGCAGCGGCGCCGAGGTGAGCGCGGCATTGGGGTAATAGTAGCAATTATCTGCGTGAAACAGCGCGCGGTCGGTCACGGGGCCCGACAGATCAGCCGAGTTGCCTGCACGGGCGCGGAATTTGGCCACGACGCCCTCAATCAGGCCGCTTTTGGTAAAGCCAATGTCATAATCCACGATAAAATCATGCCGCTTGCCCGTGGCGCGCATATCATCATCACGGTCGGGGCGGATTTTCACCGGCTGGCCAAATTTACGCGCCCCAAGGGCCGCGACGCAGGCAAAGAGATTGGCTTGGGTTTCCTTGCCGCCAAACCCGCCCCCCATGCGCCGGACGTTCACCGTCACCGCCGCCGAGTTTGTGCCAAGCGCATGGGCGACCATGTGCTGCACCTCGGAGGGGTGCTGGGTCGAGGACCAAACGGTCATATCCGTGTCCTCGCCGGGGATAGCGAGGGCAATTTGGCCTTCGAGATAGAAATGGTCCTGCCCGCCGATGTTCATCTGGCCGGTCACACGATTTTGCGCCGTGGCAAGCGCCTTCGCCGCATCGCCGCGGGTTAGAGCAAGGGGCTCGGTCACAAGCTCGGTGGCATCGTTCAGATCGAGAATGGGGGGCGCGGCTGTGGTCTCGACCTTGGCGAGCCGCGCCGCTGCACGGGCCTGCGCGCGGGTTTTCGCGATTACCGCAAAGAGGGGTTGGCCGTGGAATGCGATGTCTTTGGCAAAGATCGGATCGTCGCCTGCGCCGCTGGGGCTGATATCATTGGGGCCGGAGATGTCGGAAATATCGAGGCAGCCAATAACGCCAGACGCAGACAAAACATCCGTAAAATCAATGCGCTGCACCACGCCTTTCGCAATCTGGCTTAAGCCCAGATAGGCGTGCAAACAGCCCTGCGGTGCGGCCATGTCGTCGATATAGGTCGCGCGGCCCGTAAGATGCTTAGCGGCGCTGTCGTGCGGCGGGGCGTTTTTGTCAGGGTCATGTTTGGGGGTCATGTTTGAGCCTCAGCCAAAAGGCGGGTCAGCATGTTTTGCGCGGCTTTCATGCGGTATTCGGCACTGGCGCGGACATCCGAGAGCGGGGTGAAGTCGCTGGTGAGGGCGATGCGGGCGGCCTCGATGGCGGTTTCATCGAAGCTTTGGCCGATCAGGGCAGCCTCGGCTCGGCTAGCGCGTTTGGGGGTGCCTGCCATGCCGCCGAAGGCGAGACGTGCGCCTGTGATGCGGCCTGCGCCCATTTCAATGGCGAACCCTGCAGACACGCTGGAGATGTCTTCGTCTTTGCGTTTCGAGAGTTTGTAAAACGCGGCATGGGTGGTGGCGCGGGGCAGATCGAAGGTGAGGCTATGGACGAATTCGCCGGGTCGCAGGTCTTGCTGGCCGTAGGCGATGAAGAAATCTTCGAGGGGGATGTCCCGCGTGCCTGCAGCGCTTGCCAGTCGCAGTTGTGCGCCCAGCGCGATGAGGGCGGGGGGCAGGTCGCCGATGGGTGAGCCGTTGGCGATATTGCCCCCAAGCGTGCCCATGGCGCGGACTTGCGCGCCGCCGATGCGATGGAGAAGGGTGGTCATTTGCGGCAGTTTCGGGGCGAGGCTTGTCAGGAGCTTTGCGTAGCTGGTGGTGGCGCCTATGGAAACGCTGGGGCCCTTGAAGGCCACGAAATCCAGTTCTTGCAGCTGGTTTATAAAAGCGGCAGGCGCAATATCAGCCATGTCTTTGGTCACCCAGAGCCCCACATCCGTGGCCCCCGCGACCAGCCGTGTTTCGGGGGTTTTGGCCAGCAGGGCGCTGAGCTCAT
>CAYLLD010000169.1:0-5838 GCA_964384315.1 uncultured Rhodobacterales bacterium
GAAGGCATCAGCGGTCATACCCCCCAGATGCTCAGTCACAAGCCCCGTGCCTGCGCCAATATCCAGAACAGGCTCGTTTCCATCGCTTTGAGCCTTAAAAATCTCGGCGATCCGCTGCGGCGCGACATAGCCCCAGCCCTGAGCGAAAAAATCGTCATAGGTCTCGGCCCAAGCCCCATAACGCGCCTTGGCGTCCTTGGGTCCGTTGATTTCATAGGCATTATCGAGATCATAATCGGCCATGGGCGCGCCTTAAGTTACGTCCACTGCCCCGCGCTCAAAGGCGGGGATGCGCGACTTGCGGTCAGGGTCCAGCGAGGGGATCGCGGCAAGCAGCGATTTTGTGTAATCGTGATGCGGATCGGCGAATAGATCGCGGGTAGGCCGATGCTCGATAATCTCGCCCAGATACATCACCGCCACATAGTCGCAAACATGGGCAACCACGGATAGATCGTGGCTGATGAACAGATAGGTTAGATCAAGATCGCGCTGCAAAGACTTCAAAAGATTGAGAATATCAGCCTGAATGGACACGTCCAGCGCCGCCACACATTCGTCGGCCACCACGAAATCCGGCTTGGCCGCGAGGGTGCGGGCAATTGAGATCCGCTGGCGCTGCCCGCCCGAGAAGGCATGGGGATAGCGGCGCAGGTGCTCTAGATTCAGGCGGCATTTGCCAGCAATCTCGCGCACCCGCTCATCGGTTTCGGCGCGGGAATTTGTCAGGCCCAAAACCTCAAGCGGCTCGGCGATGATGTCGCGCACGGTCATGCGCGGCGAGAGCGCGGCATAGGGGTCTTGGAAAATCAGCTGCGCATGGGCGCGGTAGGCGCGCTCTTCGTGGCGGGTCATGCGCTCGATGTTAAAGACATTCTCGCCGTCGTTATAGGTGATCGTCCCTTCGGTGATCGGGGCGGCTTTGAGGATGGCGCGCCCCAGCGTCGTCTTGCCCGAGCCGCTCTCGCCCACCAGCCCGACAAAACTACCCTTGGGGATGTCGAGCGAGACGCCTTTGACCGCTTTGAGCATGGGCGGCGGGCCGATTAGCCGCCGCTCTAGGGGAAAGGCCACGGTGAGATCGCGAATAGAGACCAGAGGCGGGGTCATTGGGGCACATCCTCGGCGAAAAGCGCCGCGTAATGGTCGGGGCCGACTTGGCTCATGGGCGGCACTTCGGTTTCATAGCGCGAGCCTGCGGCCAATTCGGTGTTGCGCGGGTGAAAGACGCAGCCCGCAGGGCGCTCAAGCGGCGAGGGGATATCGCCCGGAATAGGGGTGAGCGGCGCATCGAGACGGTCGAGCTTGGGCAGCGCGTTCAACAGCCCGCGCGTATAGGCATGGGCGGGGCGGCGCAGCACATCGCGCACGGGACCGGTTTCAAGGATACGGCCCAGATACATCACCGCCACACGGTCCGCCGTTTGCGCAATCACCCCCAGATCATGGGTGATGAACAGCACGCCCATGCCAAACTCGGCCACCAGCTCTTTGATCAGGTCAATCACCTGCGCCTGAATGGTCACATCAAGGGCAGTGGTCGGCTCATCGGCGATCAAGAGCCGCGGCTTGGTGGTCAGGGCCATGGCGATCATCGCGCGCTGGCGCATCCCGCCTGAGTACTCGAAGACATATTGGTCAAAGCGCTTGGCAGGCTCGGTGATGCCCACGCGGTCGAGCATCTCGATCGAGAGCGCCTTGGCCTGCGCCTTGGACATCGACGTGTGGATTTGCAGCTGCTCGACCATCTGTTTGCCCACGGTAATGGCGGGGGCAAAACTGGCCATGGGCTCTTGGAAAATCATCGAGATGGCACCGCCGCGAATGGGCTGCATGTCGCGCTCGCGTTTGAGGGACAGCACATCCACCGGCGGGTCGATATTCAGGGAGATCCGGCTTGCGGGGTCGTAGACCGTGTTTTGCCCGTTGAGCAGCATCAGCGATTTGGCGGTCACCGATTTGCCCGAGCCGCTCTCGCCCACCAGCCCCAGAATTTCCCCTGGCGCGATGTCAAAAGAGACGTTTTCAACGGCGGTGATCAGCCCCTCATCGGTTTTGAAACGGATGGTCAGATCGTCGACGGAAATCAAGGGCGCGCTCATTTGCCGTGGCTCCCGTAAGGGTCAGCGGCATCGCGCAGCCCGTCGCCCACAAAGACAAAAGCCATCACGAGGGTCACAAAGAAAATCACCGGTATGAAATACCATTGATAGTTCAACAGAACATCCGCCTGCGTGGTGTTTTGCAGCATGACCCCCAGCGAATTCACGGGGTCTTTGAGCCCTAGCCCGATGAAGGACAGCGCGGTTTCGGAGAGCACCATATAGGGGAAGGAAATCACCAGATCGACGATGATGTAGCTGGTGAAGGAGGGCAGGAGGTGCCGCCCGATGATATGGCCGGGGCGCGCGCCTGCGAGTTTGGCGGCGAGGACATATTCTTGGTTGCGCTCCACCAGCAAATGGGTGCGCACCCGCCGCGCCAGTGTCGGCCAGCCGATCAGCCCAAGGATACAGGCGATGAAGAAGAACCGCGCCTCGGCGGACCATGTGTCGGGCAAAAAGGCAGCCAGCGCCATGAAGAGCGGGATCGAGGGGATGGTGCGCACCGCGTCGGTGATCATCTGCAAAACCCCGTCAACGATGCCGCCAAAATAGCCCGCCACCCCGCCGATAATCAGCGCCAGCACAAAAGAGATCAGCACACCCAAAGTGCCCACCGCCAGCGAGGTGTAGATGGCGTGGAGGGTGCGGCTAAAGATGTCCTTGCCGGTGTCATCGGTGCCAAACAGGTGGACGGTGCCTTCATCGACGCCGAACAGATGCCGATCCAGCGTCACGCCGAACCATTTATAGCTGTCGCCTTTGACGAACCACTGCACATAGCGGCGGTCCTCGGTGTCGATGGTGCTCTCCCAGCGGAAATTCGTCGCCATAGAGCGCTCGCGTTTCACCCCGTAGATAAAGGGCCGCGCCGAGCAGCCGCCATCGTCGCAAAACCGTGGAATTTGCGGCGCGCCGTTGGTGTAGTCTTTGTTCGCCCCCGCGATGGTCGGGTTATAGGGCCCGATGAAATCCGCAAAAAAACCCAAAAACACCATGAGCGCGAGGATCACGGCGGCGACCATGGCGGCGCGCTGCTTTTTGAACCGCGCCCAGATCAGCTGCGATTGTGAGGCGGTGAAATAGGCCTCTTTGGCCTTTTGATCGACCGCTGGCGCTGAAATGCTCATGCTCTCCGTACTCATGCTCTGGCTCCCAAAACTGATTTGCGCATACGCGGATCGAGGACCGCGAGGGCCACATCGGTGATGAAATTGAGCCCGACGATGGTGGCGGTGAGCAAAAAGATGATCGCGCCGGCGAGTTGTTGGTCGTTGGAGCGGGCGAGGGCCTCGATCAAAAGGCCACCTGCCTCGGTCAGGGTGAGGATCAGGGCGACCACGGGCAGCTCGTTGAAGATGCGGTTCAGATCGAAACCGAGGCTGTTAACGATCGGCCCCAGCGCGTGGCGGGCGGGATAGCGCCATAATAGACGTCGCCCGTAAAGCCCTCGCGCGCGGGCGGCGGTGACGTAGAGTTTGGATTGCTCATCCAGCATCAAGGCGCGCACGGTCTGGAGCGCAAAGGCGGTGGCGGACCAGCCCAGCACAAAGACCGGCAGCCATGCGCGGCTAAGAAAATCCATGAATTTTGCCATGTCCCAAGGGGCGTCGCGGTATTCTTTCGAGAACAGCCCCGTGAGTGTGTCGCCAAAATAGATCATCGAGATCAGCATGATGATCAGGGCGAGCAGGAAATTCGGGATCGCGAGGCCCAGATAGGAAAAGAACCGCAGAAAGTTGTTGGTCACGGGGCTGCGCGCGGCGGCGGCATACATGCCCACGGGGATGGCGATGAGATAGGCGAACAAGAGCGCGGCAAAGCAAATGGCGGCGGAAATCCAGAACTTATCGCCCAAAAGCTGGCTGATGCTGACGCGCAGGATGCAGCTCTCGCCAAACTCGCCCACAAAAGCGCCGGAAATCCACGTGCCCCAGCGCACAAAAAACGGCTGGTCGAGCCCAAGGCGGGCGCGCTCGATGTCGATATCTTCGCGGGTCAGATTTTGCCCTTGGGTATTTTTATAGGCCAGATAGCGCTCGGCACAATCGCCCGGAACCGCCTCCATCAAGGTGAAAACGATCAGCGATACCAAAAGCAGCGTGATGATCGCCAAAATGGCGCGGATACCCACGAATCGTGCAAAATTTGTCATTGATCCCCACCCGTGATCCCGCTGCTTGACCGATGTTAGGTGAAGCGGCGGACAAAGCAAGGGCCGGACGACTGCCCGGCCCTTTTTATTTTTAAACCAGTGCCTTAGAGCCTAGTTGTCGGTTTCGAGGAACCACTGGGTCGGCCGGTAGGGGTAGGTGCGGTAGTACTCGTAGGACCATGTCTGGAACTCGGGCACGTTTTTCACACCATTGCGCACAACAATCGGGGCAGGCGCGTTGACCGTGCCGATAAAGAGCATGCTATCGGCGAAATTCGCAGCGATTTTCGCGCCAATGGCCGCGGCCTCATCAGAGCCCGGCACCGATTGCTGCAGCTTGTCGATATCGGTCATCATGTCCTTGGCGTATTGCGGCGGCTCGATGCCTGCTGTGCCGTCGGAATCGACCCACTCCGCCCATTTCATACCCGTGCGCATGTCAAAATACGTGCCATAGGGTGGCACATAATAGGCGGCTTTACCCAGCGCCAAGGCCACAGGCTCGCCGCGGCCCCACATCATCACGTCCAGCTCATTGGCCGATTGCGCGGCGCGGTACTCGTCGGGGGTGACCTCTTTGACGGTGGTTTGAACCCCGACATCGGCCCAGTGCTGCGCCACAAGCTCAACCACTTCGCCGGCGATGCCTTGGGTGGCGAATTGCATGTTCAGGACGATTTTCTCTCCGTTGGGCAACTCGCGGTAGCCATCACCATCGGTGTCGGCCATGCCAATGGCATCAAGCGCCGCATTGGCTGCAGCGGGATCAAACTCGGTGCCCGCTTTGGCACTATCCAGCGCCCATTCAGGGGCAGGCGAGAAGGCGATGCTGGCGGTTGGTGTGCCTTGACCAAAGAAGGCCACTTCGTTGATTTCATCGCGGTTGATCGCAACCGACATGGCTTTGCGGAAGTCGATGCTGTTGAACACATCGCGCTTGGCCTCATCATCCGAGGTCACGTTGAACGAGAAGGTCGGGATCGCGATGGTCGGCTTGAGTTGGACCGAATATCCGCCCTTTTCTTGGTTTTCCAGCAACAGAGGCGCGGACGGCAGCTGAACAGACTGCGATTTATAATCAACCTCGCCGTTCACAAGCGCCAAGATGCGCACTTCGTTGTCGTTTTTATAGACCTCGTCCTGACGCGAAATATATGGCAGCTGCTGACCGGTCGTGTCCACTTGGTGGAAGTAGGGGTTGGCGACCAGCTTGCGGCCTTCGGTGGTGTCAGCGGTGTAGATGTGGCTTTCGAGCGTCGGGTGGGTGCCCGCAGGCAGGCTCGCCGCTTTGGCCGGATCACGCAGCAATGGCGAGGGGGTGTCGGTCCAATCGGAGCCGCCATAGTAGTAGTTCACCGCCTCATAGCCGCTCTCAAAACCGAATTCGGCGGCGCGCGCGTCTGCATCGGGGTTCACCGCAGGGTGGAACTGGCCCAGAAAATGCTTGGGCTGGAAGGCTTGCGCATAAGATGTGGCGAGGTGGACCAACAGGCCGGGCTTGGGCGCGGCGAGTTTCAGGACAAAATCGGTCTCGGAAATGATCTCGATCTCAATCGGCTCACCGCCTGCCAGAACGTAGTC
>CAYLLD010000170.1:0-3059 GCA_964384315.1 uncultured Rhodobacterales bacterium
GACCAGCTGTGTAGCTTACACGGAAGGGCTCATAGTCCATACAAACGTGGTTTGTGGGGACCAAGAACAACTCCAGCTCAGGATCATAGGCCGCTGGCTGTTGGTCTTTCGAGCCAAGCGCCGCCGGACAAATCCCTGTCGAGTTCACGTCTTCGCCGTTTTGCTCGGTCGAGTAAGCCGCAACAACTTGCGGACGGCCATATGTCTCCGAAGAGGGATCCATATCGACGCCAGTTGTCCAGTTCACCTTGGGATCGAACTTTTCAGCCACCAGCAATTCGCCGCTTACGCGATCAAGGGTGTAACCCAGACCGTTACGGTCAAAGTGGGTCAAAAGCTTGCGCTCAACACCGTCGATTTCCTGCTCTGTCAGGATCATCTCGTTGATGCCGTCAAAGTCCCACTCGTCGTGCGGGGTCATCTGGTAGAACCACTTGGCAATACCTGTATCCGCATCGCGCGCCATGATGGTCATGGACCAGCGGTTGTCGCCCGGACGCTGTGCAGGGTTCCATGTGGATGGGTTACCGGTCCCGTAATAGACGAGATTGGTTTCGGCGTCATATGAGTACCAGCCCCAAGTTGTGCCGCCACCGATTTTCCACTGATCGCCTTCCCAAGTGTTCAGGCCACTGTTCTCGCCGATGGGCTGACCAAGGTGCGTTGTGGTCTCTGGATCAACGAGAATGTCGCTGTCTGGCCCCATGGAGTAAGCGCGCCATGCAAGGCTGCCGTCGGCCATGTTGTAAGCAGTTACAGAACCGCGAACACCAAACTCACCACCAGAAATACCAACGATGACTTTGTCATTCACTGGCAGAACGGTTGCTGTGTTGGTTTCGCCTATTGCCGGATCACCGTTTTTCACCGACCAAAGAACCGCACCGGTTTTCTCGTCCAGAGCCACAACTGTTGTGTCAGCTTGGTGCAAGAACACTTTACCGTCCGCATAAGCCACACCACGGTTTACCGTGTCACAGCACATGACCGGGATCACGTCCGGGTCTTGCTTAGGCTCATACTTCCAGATGATCTTGCCTTCGTCGGCAAGGTTCAGCGCGTAAACCGTGTTGGGGAATGGCGCGTGAACGAACATCGTGTCGCCAACAACAAGCGGAGACCCTTCGTGACCGCGCAGAACGCCGGTTGAGAAGGTCCAAGCCACCTGCAGCTCATCAACATTGTCTTTGTTGATTTGATCAAGCTTCGAGTAGCGTTGGTTTTTGTAATCCCCGGTCTGGATTGCCCAGTTGTTCGGGTTCGAGATGGCCGCTTGCAAACCGTCATTTGCAAAAGCCGAAGTCGTGCACAGCATTAATGCCAGGGCACTTCCTGTCAGTAACTTTTTCATTTTTCCTCCCAGATCCCCTGCCAATTTTCTTGCTTGATTAAGCAGAGGCTTTTTTTGGTGTGGTGATTTGTCTCACCTTCTCCAGTTGAGTAGGCGGCCTTCGCAGCGTCAATTAATTTCGACTTGTTTCAATCCGAAAGTATTGGTTTTGGCCGCCAAATAATTTGGAAAACCTACTCAAAACCCGCCAGATAGGCGATGACATCCGCGCGCTGTTCGTCCTTGCGAATCCCAGCAAAGGACATCTTGGTTCCCTTCACGAAGTCCTTGGGTTTCTTCAGAAATTCATCCAGCAACTCAGGGGTCCAAACCAGCGTTTCCGCCGCTGCCTTTTCGACCAAGGCCTTGGAATATTTAAACCCGTCAACCGTTGCTGCCGTGCGCCCAAGGATCGCATTTAGCTGCGGGCCGACCTTGTTTTGCGCATCCGCACCAACCGCGTGACAGGCTTTGCATTTCTTGAAAACCTTCTCGCCCTTGGCAATATCGCCAACGACCTCGATCCCGCTTGATGTGGTCACTGTGTCTTGCGCCAGCGCAGGTGCCGCCGCGATCATAGCAGCACAAGCCGCCCCCAAAACCTTAAATGTAAACATACTCACTTTTGGTCCTCCCAGATTATTTTGGCCGCTCAAAGCAGCCGGTCGGCATGCCAATTCACGTGGTCTTCGCCGTAACTCCAAACAAAAAAGTAGCTGTGATCGTAACCCTTGTGCAGCCGGATCGTCGCCGGAACGCGGGCCTTCGCAACCGCCTCGGCCAGAACCTCGGTCTTGAGCAGATCAATGAACTGATCGTCCGTGCCTTGATCGATCAACATGTCCGAATGCCAGCCGGTCTCTGCCACCAAAAGCGAGCTGTCATGCCCCGCCCAAAGCGCCTCGTCATCGCCCAGATAGGCCTCAAACTGCTTGCGCCCCCAATCGGACCCCGTGGGGTTCGCAATCGGCGCAAAGGCCGACACAGAGCTATAGGCCTTGGGGTTTTTCATCGCGAGGGTCAGCGCCCCATGCCCGCCCATGGAATGACCCGTGATGCCGAATTTCTCGGTCACAGGCAGCGCCCCTTGGATCAGCGCCGGCAACTCGGCGGTGATGTAGTCATACATCTGAAAGTTCTTGGCCCAAGGCGCTTGCGTGGCGTTCACATAAAACCCCGCGCCCTGCCCCAGATCATAGGCCGGATCATCGGCGATACCCTCACCGCGCGGCGAGGTATCGGGGTAGACAATCGCAATCCCCCGCTGCGCCGCCGCCCGTTGCAGACCCGCTTTGGTCATGGCGTTTTCATGGGTGCAGGTCAGCCCCGAGAGATACCAAAGCACCGGCACCGACCGCTTTTCCGCTTGGGGCGGCAGATAGACCGCAAAGGTCATATCGCAGCCACAAACCTCGGAGGCGTGCTTAAAGACGGCCTGTTTGCCGCCAAAGCACGCATTCATCGACACGGTTTCCATGCTTAAAACTCTACAACGGCGCGGATCGACTTGCCTTCGTGCATCAGATCAAACCCGTGATTGATGTCCTCAAGCTTCAGCTTATGGGTGATCATCGGATCGATCTCGATCTTACCATCCATGTACCAATCGACGATCTTGGGCACATCCGTGCGCCCCGAGGCCCCGCCAAAGGCCGTGCCGCGCCACGACCGACCGGTCACAAGCTGGAAGTGCCTTTGGGCTACATGTCTGACCGGGTCGGGCGGAAGG
>CAYLLD010000170.1:3069-5715 GCA_964384315.1 uncultured Rhodobacterales bacterium
GCCGTGCGCATCACGCCGACATTGCCGGTGGCATCAAAAGAATAATCCGCACCGCCGCCGGTCAGCTCAACCAGATGCGCCACCAGATCACCGTCAACCTTTGAGGGGTTCACGAAATCCGTCATGCCAAATTTCTTAGCCATCACCGCTTTGCTGTCGTTCAGATCAACACCAACGATCTGATCCGCGCCCGCCAGCCGCAGCCCTTGGATCACGTTCAGACCAATGCCGCCCAGACCAAAGACCACGCCAGTTGAGCCGATCTCGACCTTGGCCGTGTTGATCACCGCACCAATGCCCGTGGTCACACCGCAACCGATGTAGCAAATCTTGTCAAACGGCGCGTCCTTGCGGACCTTGGCCAGCGCAATCTCGGGCACAACCGTGTGGTTCGCGAAGGTCGAGCAGCCCATGTAGTGAAAAATCGGCGTGCCATCGAGCATCTTGAACCGCGTGCCACCATCGGGCAAAAGCCCCTGACCTTGGGTCGAGCGAATGGCCTGACACAGGTTGGTTTTGGGGTTCAAACAATAGTCACACTCGCGGCACTCAGGCGTATAAAGCGGGATCACGTGATCACCCACCTCAAGCGAGGTCACGCCCTCGCCCACCTCCATAACAATGCCCGCGCCCTCATGGCCTAGGATCGCTGGAAAAATCCCCTCAGGATCATCGCCAGAGCGGGTGAACTCGTCGGTATGACACAGCCCCGTCGCTTTAATCTCAACAAGAACCTCACCGGCCTTTGGCCCCTCAAGTTCAACTTCCATAACCTGAAGCGGTTCACCCGCTTTTACGGCGACGGCTGCTTTCGTGCGCATATTTGATCCTCCAATCACTGTCGTCTTAAGTTTATAAGGAGCGGTCTTTGACACTCCACTCATACCTTAGTCTGCAAATGGTAGACGTTTTTCTAGACACCAATCGATAGCAGTGGTTTGGATAATAAGAAACATAGGAGTTGGGATGGGTTTTCGGGGTCTTTTCGCAAGTGTAACCGCTATGATGCTGGCGCAACCGATCTGGGCTGCGGATTTTTCCGACCCGACATGGCCCTGTGTCCAGCGCAAGGTCGTCGAGCTATCCGTCGGGCAGATGTTCCCCTTTGTGATCCCGCCGCTGATCGGCGAGGATGCGGGCCGCGCGCAAGATATCTCCGCCCTGTCGCAACGCTTGGCCCTGCGCCGCTTTGAAGTCGAGGAGTTGATCCCGCAGATCGACGAATTCGCCGCCAGCCATCAAGACAACGCCGCCCTAGGCGCGCTGTTCAACGCGACCTTCGAGCGGATCACCAAACAGCGCAAAACCATCATCTCAGGGATCGCGCGCTACGCCGAAAAACAGACGGCGCTCTCGGATCAGATCGAGCTTCAGCGCAGCAAAATGCGGGCCCTAAACGAGGCCGAGACCCCCGATTACGATGCGATGGACGCGGTCGAGGAACGGCTGGATTGGGACGAGCGCATCTATCACGACCGCACCCGCGCCCTGACCTATGTCTGCGAGTCCCCCGTGCTTTTGGAAAAGCGCGCCTTCGCGGTGGCCAAGGCGATCCAGACCCATTGGGCCGACTAGCTCACTCCCACTCCATCTCCGCATAGGCGCCTGTGGCATTGCGGGTGTTGAACTCGTCGAAAAGCTCCCAATTTTCCCGCTGCGACTGGCCGATCAGCGGCGCGGCTTCGCTGAGGCTGACCCCCGCGTCAAGCTGCGCCTTGGTGCTAGCCGCCAGCGCATCCAAATAGCCCTGCGTCGGGCGCAATGCGCGGGGAAACCCCGTCACCGGACCATGACCGGGCACCACCTGTTTAACCGGCAATGCCTCCAGATCCTTCAGCACGCTCTGCCACCCGCGCAGCGAGCCATCAAGCGCGGGGGTATGGACCAAAAACACCAAATCAGACGCAAAAAGCGTGCCTGTGCTGGGGTCAATCACCACCAAATCCGTGTTCGTATGGGCAGTTTTGAGACTGCGCGCCTCCAAAATCCGCCCCCCAAGATCAAATTTTTGTGACAAATCGCCCGTCTCATCGACCGTCTCATCGACCGTCTCATCCACCTGTGGAACCGCGCTGCCCAAGAACCCCGCAGGGCCAATAAGACGCGACAGGCTCTGCGCATAATTCTCTGCCCGCACAGCCATCGCCTCTTGCAAATTCGGGTGGCCAACGACCCGCGCGCCCGCCTCAGCAAAGACGTTAGCGCCGTAAATATGATCGGGATGCATATGCCCCAAAAAGACATGCGAGATCGGCAATGGGGTGATGTCCCGCAGGCCCACCAGAGCCGCCTCGCCCACCGCCCGTGAGCCGCCGGCGTCAAAAACCGCGACGCTCTGGTCCCCAACAATAAAGCCTAAGTTACTGAGATCACCTAAGTTTTCAGGGCTTGGCAGGCCTATCTGGCCAATATGGACATAAACCCCGGGCGCGATCTCTTGGTAGGACAGCCCGCCTTGCGCCTCGCGGCAACTCACCGCCCGCACCTCATAGTCCCGCGCCGTCCCCAGCCAGTTCTGCACCGCCACCTCAGGCGCAGCGGCGCAAACCGCCGCGCTCATATCGGGCGCAGGGATCATCACCTCACGGCAAGCATCGGGCATCGACGACAGGCACAGCATTGCAAAAACGGAAAACATGGCACCCC
>CAYLLD010000171.1:0-5644 GCA_964384315.1 uncultured Rhodobacterales bacterium
GTCCAAGTTTCCAACACATAGCGCAAATTAGCGCGAGAAAACGCGACACAGCCCTCGGTGGGATGCCGCGGTTTGCGCCATTGGTGCAGAAAAATCGCGCTACCTGCGCCGCGCACCACCGGGTCGCTGTTGTAATCCAACACGCCGATTAGGTCATAAAGCGGATCGGCGCGGAAAAGCCGCTCGTGGGAATGGTCATGAGCGCGGTTTCGCAGGGCGGTGTTATAGGCCGCATCGCGTGGATCATCCGACCAGATCAGATCATGGGTGCAGGGTGTCGCGCCAAACAAGGGGCGCGTCCGGTCCACCCGCTGGATCACCGAGGTCAGGCGGAAGGTGCCAATGGGCGTGATCCCGTCGCCTTCGCGGCGCTTTACCCCGATGCCGCCGCGCCCCACGGCGCAGGGCAACACGCGCCCGCGATACCGCACCGACCAGCGGCCGACGATCAGATCACAGAATGTGGCCACTCTTTTTGGCCTTTGTATCAAGGTAATGGGCGTTGCCCTCATGGACGCCGTAAACATGGGGCACCCGCGCGGTCACGGTGACGCCCGCCGCGCGCATCCGCTCGACCTTGGCGGGGTTGTTGGTCATCAGCCGCACCTTGCCAAACCCCATAGCGCGCAAGAGCCGCGCACCGGTCTGCAAATCGCGCTCGTCGTCTTCAAAGCCGAGACGGTGGTTGGCCTCGACCGTGTCATAACCCTCATCCTGAAGGGCATAGGCGCGCAGTTTATTGGCCAGGCCGATCCCGCGGCCCTCTTGGTTCAAATAGAGCAAAATGCCGCCGCCCTCATCGGCCATTTTCTGAAGCGCCGCATCAAGCTGCGCCCCGCAATCGCATTTGCGCGAGCCCAGCACATCGCCGGTGAAACAAGCCGAGTGAAGCCGCGTGAGCACGGGATCTTCGGGTCGCGGCGCGCCAATGATCACGGCGTAGTGGTCTTGGAACTCGTTGTCCTGCTGAAAAATCCGCACCTGCGCCTCGTCAAAGACATTCAGTGGCACCCGCGCCCCGACGACCTCATGCATGGTGGTGTCCGCCTCGAAAGGCGCATAATCCGCCTCGACATCAAGGCGCGTGAGACCCGCGATCAGATCGGGCGAGGGCGATGCCACACAAAGCACCGCAGGCAAGAGCCGCGCAAGTTTGCACAGCTCAATCGCCACCAGATCAAGCGCGGCGCTGCCGTCGCGATGATAAGTAAAGGGGCCCTTCATCGGGACCTGCAAGTCAAGCGAAGGATCAGCCATGGCCCGCAGCCACGTGGTATCCGCATCGCGGGGCAGGCGGATCCGGGTCAGCGCGCCGTCGTAAACGCTGGCCTTAAGCACATTGGCGCGCCGCGCGGTGATCGCCAGATGCGGGGTATGATCCCGCAGCGCCTTGAAACTGGCCACCCCAAGGGTCTGGGCAGCGGCCACCACAAGCTGCGTTTCACCAAGTTCCAGACACACTGGCAGACCGAGAATCAGATCGCTGACGATCCGCCCCGTTTTCTGCCGTTTGTCCGGTTTGATGCGCGCATCGCTCAAAACGTCGTCCTTGCCCTGAAATCTTTGACATATTTGCACGCCCGCAGCCGCTAAAACTGAAACATTTGCCCCAGCTGGCCCACATGCGCGTGAGGCTAGTTACAAGCCCCTTGCGAAAATCTCAACGGAGACAAAATGTTACATCAAAGCTTGAACCAATTCCGCCGCAGGAGCCGAAATGAGTAATCTAAAGAAAATCTTGATGGTTGACGATGATGTTGACCTGCGCGAGGCGCTCGCGGATCAGTTGGTGCTGACCGAGGACTTTGACGTCTTTGAGGCCTCGACGGCGGCGGAGGGTCTGCAAAAAGCCAATGAGGCCACTTACGATCTGGTGATCCTTGATGTGGGTCTTGACGACATGGACGGGCGCGAGCTGTGTAAGCTGATGCGCAAACAGGGGGTGAAATGCCCCGTGGTGATGCTGACGGGGCATGTCTCGGACGCGGATACGATCTTGGGGCTGGACAGCGGGGCCAATGATTATGTGCCCAAGCCGTTTAAGTTTCCGGTGCTTCTGGCCCGCATCCGCGCGCAGCTGCGCCAGCATGAGCAATCCGAGGACGCGGTGTTCAACATCGGGCCTTACGTGTTCAAACCGGCGATGAAGATGCTGACGGATGAGGCCGAGAAAAAGATCCGGCTGACGGAAAAAGAGACCAATATTCTGAAGTTTCTCTACCGCGCCAATGAGACGATTGTGCCGCGCGATACGCTTTTGCATGAGGTCTGGGGCTATAACGCGGGGGTGACGACCCACACCCTAGAGACGCATATTTATCGGCTGCGGCAAAAGATCGAGCCTGATCCCTCGAACGCGCGGATTTTGGTGACCGAAAGCGGTGGCTACCGGCTGGCGGCGTAATCAGCGCCGCCTGCTCATCATCAGATACATCGCCCAAGCGCCGATGGCCGAGACGGCGGCGGCGACATAGGTCCATGCGGCAGCGCCCAGCACTTTGCGCGCGCCGGACATTTCTGTGTCGTCGCGGATGATGCCGAGGCCCTCAAGCTGCTTGAGCGCGCGGCGGCTGGCGTCGAATTCGACGGGCAAGGTGATCAGCGAGAACAGCGATGACAGGCCGAACAAAAGCGCGCCTGCGAGGATGATCGGCTGCGAGCCCATTGCGAGGCCGCCCATAAAGACGAGGGGGGCAACGCCTGATCCCAAGCGCACCGCAGGCACGATGAACGAGCGGGCCTCTAGGGGCAGGTAATCATCCGCGTCTTGAATGGCATGGCCCGCCTCATGGGCCGCGATCCCTGCAGCGGCGACCGAGCGGATGTCGAAGACCGGCTCGGAGAGGCGCAGAACTTTGCTGCGGGGGTCATAGTGATCGCTTAGCACGCCTTTGACCCGCTCAACGCGGACGTTTTGCAGACCCCGTTGATCCAAGATGTGGCGCGCGACTTGGGCGCCGGTGAGCCCGCTGGACAGCGCGACTTTCGAATAGCGCGCAACCGCTGCCTTCACCCGCGTTTGGGCAAAACCGCCCAAAAGCATTCCGGGCAAAACCATGGCCCAGATCAACATATCCCCAAACATCGCTTATGCCTTTTCGTCTTGGCGCGCCGCAGCGGCAACAAAGTCACGGATCAACTGATGATCCTTCACGCCGCGCTCGGCCTCGACACCGGATGACACATCGACCTGCGCCGCCCCGGTTTTCGCAATCGCCTCGGCGACATTGTCAGCGGTCAGACCGCCTGCCAGCATCCAAGGCACGGGCCAGCGGCGGTTCTCGATCAAGCGCCAGTCAAAGGTGATCCCCGTGCCGCCGGGCAACCCGTTGGCGGGTTTTGCGTCGATCAAAAGCTGATCGGCCACCGCGCCAAACTCGGCAATGCGCGGCACGTCGGCCTCGCTGCCAATGCCGATGGCCCGCATCACGGGCAGGCCAAAGCGGGCCCGCACATCGGCCACACGCTGGGATGTTTCCGAGCCATGAAGCTGGATCATATCAAGAGGTGTGAGCGCCAAAACAGAGGCAATCTCATCGTCGGTGCTATCCACGAACAGACCAACTTTGCACACCCCCGCAGGCACCAGATTGCTCAATTCGCCCGCCACCTGTGGCTCAACGAAGCGCGGGGTCTTGGGGTAGAAGTTAAATCCCAAGTAGCGCGCGCCAGCATCCACCGCCGCGCTCACGGCCCCGGCATCTCGCAGCCCGCATATCTTGACCGGAAAAGCCATTGTTTTGGACAGCTCAGCTTAGTTCAGCAGTGCGAGAATATCGTCTTCTTCATCGCCGTGCTTTTTCTTGAGCTTGGCAACCTCGCCCTCAAGCTTGGTCACTTCACGGCGTGACGTTTTGGCGCTGCGGCGATGCTTACGCTCGCGCAGGTACTCGACCAGATAACCGATACACATGCCCAGCACGATGGCGGCGATGAGCACGACAAAGAGCGGCAAAGTGTAAGTGTTTGGGAACGGCAAAAGTTCCGCCAGTTGCTCTGGCACCAGCTGGAGCGTGACCGCTTGCCGATTTGCCACGGCCATCACAGCAATGATGACGCAGATGATAAGTAAGAGTGTTGTTTTAATGAACCGCATATCGCTACGAGCCCCCGATTGTGTCTGCTCTGCCTAACCCGCCGCGCCCCAAATCTTAATGGGAAAACGCGCGCGAGTGCGGCACATATCAATCGTTTAAGCGCTCGCGCAGCAGTTTTCCAGTTTTGAAAAACGGAACATGCTTTTCTTCGACAGATACTTGATCACCTGTGCGCGGATTGCGCCCCACGCGCGCCTCACGCTTTTTCACGGAAAACGCGCCAAAGCCACGCAATTCCACGCGGTCGCCTTCGGACAACGCATTAATGATTTCGTCAAATATAGTACCGACGATTAATTCCACATCTCTTTGATAAAGATGGGGATTTTCGTCCGCGATTTTTTGAATCAGCTCGGATTTAATCATTCCCGACCCCCCACAACAATCCGGCCAATTGGCGGCCGCTTTCAATTCGAAAGTCACTTAGCAACGCTAGGAATTAAGACAGGATTTTTTGCGAATTAAAACAGCCTGAGGTGGATTAACTTCTTTTTTGCCCAACTTGCCGACGAACTGTGTCTAAAAATCATTATTTTGCGGGGGTTTAGGTAAGTCACGCTGGGGGAATGGCTTAGGATGATACAATTTAGTCGAGAAACCGCCGTGCGAATCGGTCGGTGGGACATCTGTTCCAAATAAAAACGGCGCCCTTACAAAAGAGCGCCGTTTTATTATTTGAGCCGCCAAATTGCAGCAGGACTAAAGACTTAGTCTTCTTCTTGGCCCTTAAGCGCAGCGCCCAGAATATCGCCCAGCGATGCACCGCTGTCCGACGAGCCGTACTGCTCAACCGCTTCTTTTTCTTCTGCGATTTCACGGGCTTTGATCGAGAGACCCAAACGGCGCGTCTTGGCGTCGATGTTGGTCACACGTGCGTCGATGTGGTCGCCAACGCCAAAGCGCTCGGGACGTTGCTCGGCACGATCACGGGACAGGTCCGAGCGACGGATGAAGCTTTTCATACCATCGTATTCGACCTCGATGCCGCCATCTTCGATCTTGGTGACGGTCACAGTGATCACTTCACCGCGTTTGATGCCGCCAGTGGCACCAACGAACGGATCGCCATCAAGCGCCTTGATCGAGAGCGAGATGCGCTCTTTCTCGATGTCGATGTCGGTGACAACCGCCTTGACCTGATCGCCTTTGCGATAGTCTTCGATGGCTTCTTCGCCGGAGCGGTTCCAGTCGAGATCCGACAGGTGAACCATGCCGTCGATGTCGCCTTCAAGACCAACAAACAGACCGAACTCGGTGATGTTCTTGACCTCGCCCTCAACCTCGGTGCCAATCGGCGCCGATGCTGCGAAGTTATCCCACGGATTGCCTTGGGTCTGTTTCAGGCCGAGCGAAACGCGGCGCTTCACAGTGTCGATCTCAAGCACGATGACCTCAACCTCTTGCGAGGTGGACACGATTTTGCCTGGATGGACGTTTTTCTTGGTCCAAGACATTTCAGAGACGTGCACCAGACCTTCGACGCCCGGCTCAAGCTCAACAAACGCACCGTAATCGGTGATGTTGGTCACGCGGCCAGTGTGTTTGGA
>CAYLLD010000172.1:0-5565 GCA_964384315.1 uncultured Rhodobacterales bacterium
GGCACGCATTGTGCTGAACGCGCGCGACGCAACGCGGCTTGACGGGGCGGCGGATCGCTTGCCGCGGGCCTTGGGGAATTTGACCCAGCGGCGGCGCATTGCGCTGGGCGAAAAGACGGGGCGCTTCGGGCCGATGCTTTTGACCCAAGCCCTGCGAACCAATCGTGAGCGGGTGGTGGCGCTGGGGCGTAATCTATCGGGCGATAAGCTGACCGCGCGGGCGCGGGATGAGGCACGGGCGCTGCGGCAGATCACCCAGCAGTTCCGCTCGCTGGCGGGCGCTAGTGTGGCACGTCACCGCGAGCGGCTGAACGGGCTGGAACGGCTGCGCGAAACCTTGGGCTACCGCGCGACGCTTAGGCGCGGCTATGCGGTGGTGCGCAGCGAGACAGGTGATGTGCTATCAAGCGCGGTGGCGGCAGAGGCCGCAGCGGCGCTATCCATCGAGTTTGCCGATGGGGCGCTAGAGGCGCAGGCAGTGGGTGCGCAAGGAACGGAAAAGCCGTCCAAACCCAAACGTCCCGCAAAGCCAAAGGCTAAGAAAGACGATCAGGGCTCGTTATTTTAGGCCAGTGTTTTAGGCCAGTGTTTTAGCGCAGTGTATTAGGGCGGGTTAAGGCCGCTTCCCCGCTGCCTTCAGATCACGCAACAGCGTCATCAGCCGCGCGCCATAACCGCTCTTATTGGTCTGCCGCGCGCGTCCCAGCGCCATATCCCCCGCCGCCACATCCGAGGTCACCGTCGAGCCCGCCGCCACAAAAGCCCCATCGGCAATGTCGAGGGGGGCCACCAGCGTCGAATTGGTGCCGACAAAGACATCCTCGCCGATGATGGTTTTGTGTTTGAACACGCCGTCATAGTTGCAAGTCACAACCCCCGCGCCCACGTTCGAGCCGCTGCCGATTTGCGCATCGCCCACGTAAGAGAGGTGATTGACCTTGGCGCCGTCTTGGATTTGCGCCGCTTTGATTTCAACGAAATTGCCGATCTTGGCGCCGTGACCGATCTCGGCCCCCGGGCGCAGCCGCGCGTAAGGCCCGACCACCGCACCCGCGCCCACATGCGCGTCCTCAAGATGGCTAAAGGCACGCACCCGCGCGCCGCTTTCAACCGTCACCCCAAGGGCGAAGACGACATTGGGCCCGATCACCGCATCGCGGCCCACCGCCGTATCAAAAGCGAAATAAACAGTCTCGGGCGCGCGCATGGAAACGCCATTGTCCAGCGCCTCAGCGCGCATTTTGTTCTGAAACAGCGTCTCGGCCTCGGCAAGCTGCGCCCGTGAGTTGATGCCCAAAGTTTCGGCCTCATCGCAGGTCACAAGCCCGCTTGTGAGACCCTTGGCGCGGGCCAGCTCGACGATATCAGTCAGATAATATTCGCCTTGGGCATTATTGGGCTGCACCTGATCGATCAGATCAAACAGCACCGAGGCTTTGGCCGCCATGATCCCCGAATTGCACAGATCAACCGCCAGCTCTTCGGGGCTGGCATCCTTGGCCTCGACGATTTTCTCGACCTCATCGCCTTTGCAAATCAGCCGACCATAGCCGCCCGGAGTGGCCGCCTTAAAGCCTAGCACAACCACATCCGCCCCCGTGGCGCGTTTGTCGAAAACCGCGCGCAGCGTATCCTCGGAGATAAAAGGCGTGTCGCCAAAAAGCACGACCGCATCGCCGTCAAAGCCCGCAAGCGCCTCGCGCGCCGCATTGGCCGCATCGGCGGTGCCGCGCTGCTCTTTTTGCAAGACGATCTGCGCTGCGGGCATGAAATCCTTGGCGGAAGCTTCCACCAATTCCGCGCCGTGACCGGCCACCACAATCACCTTGGCCGGCTCAACCCCGAGCCCCGCGCGCATGGCGTGATGCAGCATCGGCGCGAGACCGATGGGGTGCAAAACCTTGGGCAAATCGGATTTCATGCGCGAGCCTTTGCCCGCCGCCAGAATAATTAGCGCTGCGCTCATGGCGTAACTCCGTTCTTACGTCCGCTCTTTGTTGATTGCCTGTTAGCAGCGAGTTGTGGCAACGCAAGGGCAATTTAAAAGCGATTTGAGGAACTCCACATGCAAACTGCTGTTTTTGATCTTGATGGCACCCTCGCGGACACCAGCGCCGATCTTTTGGCGGCGGCCAATGCCTGCTTTGAGGATGAGGGCCACGGCGCGCCTCTGACGCAGGCCGATCATGCGGCTGTGGCCTTTGCGGGGGGGCGCGCGATGCTTAGCAAAGGGGCAGAGGTGTTGGGGCTGGACTGGGCTGCGGCGGATATTGACCGCAATTACCCCAAGCTTTTGGCCCATTACGAAACGCACATAGATGTGCATACGGTGCTTTATGACGGGGTTGAGGCGGCGCTGGATGAGTTGGCCGCTGCCGGTTGGGCCTTGGCGGTTTGCACGAACAAGCCTGAGAAACTGGCGCAAATCCTGCTTGAACGCCTTGGTATCCGCGACCGCTTTGCCTCCCTAATCGGGGCAGATACCCTGCCGCTTCGCAAACCGCACCCCGAGCCTTTATGGGCGGCGATCGAGCAGGCGGGGGGCACGCGGGACCGCGCGGCATTGATCGGCGATACCGTCACCGACGCCAAAACCGGCCAAGCGGCTGATGTGCCCGTGGTGCTGGTGACCTTCGGCCCGGACGGCGAGAGGGTCAAAGATTTCGCCCCAGAGGCGACCTTGGGCCATTATCGCGACTTATCTGCGGTTTTGGGCACATTGTTGACCCCTTGAGCGCTGGCTGCCCCTTGCTATTTGCCTCGTTTCTGCCCATGTACACCCCACGGGGCTAGCGTTCACCTTTTGGACGCCTAGCCGAAACAAAATGACATGAACCAAAGATGGAGACCTCATGGCTAAGGAAGAGCTTCTAGAATTCCCTGGCGTCGTGAAGGAGCTTCTGCCCAACGCGACATTCCGGGTAGAGCTCGAAAACGGCCATACGATTATCGCCCATACCGCAGGCAAGATGCGCAAAAACCGCATCCGTGTGCTTGCTGGTGATAAGGTTCAGGTCGAGATGACGCCTTATGATTTGACCAAGGGCCGGATCAACTACCGCTTCAAATAACTTGGGTTATGGATGTGTGGCGTTGTAAAGTGCCGCATCCAATGCCGCCCATTCGTTATACGCGTCATGGTCATAATTGACCGAGACCGCAAAGCCGTTGTCGTAAAGCGCAAAATAAGCACCGAACTTATCGGCCAAACGTCCGTGCCAGCGCCAAGAGCCGCTGTGCCAGACGGTTGTGCCCGTGGTTGTTCCGGTTGGATTGGCCGCAAATAAAACCCCCGGCCCATAGTGGCGGCCCTTTTCCAAATCCGCTGCCGTCAATGCGATGCCTTGGGCGGCGTCAAAATGGCGACCTTTGGCAAAATAGACCTGCGCAAAGCGCATATAATCCGCCGCCGACATCTCCCATCCGCCCCAAGCGCTCATCACCCGCCACGTGTCATTCAACTTTGCGGTGGTCACCCCAATCGGGTCCAAAATTTCGTTGCGACAATAACTTTCGTAAGGCTCGCCCGTAAGCTCTTCGATCACCAGCCCAAGGGTCAGGTAATTGGCGTTATTATAGTGATAGGGCGCAAAACCGGGGCGCGCCATAAGCCGCTCTTTGGCGATTTTGGAAAATTGCCAAGCCTTGTTTTCCTTTTTGAACGTGCGCAAAACCTCCAAGCCACGATGATAGCGCGAGTGCAGCCCGCTGCGGTGGGTCATGAGCTGGCCAATGGTCACATCCGCCAATTTCGGATCAAAGAGCCGCACCCCCGCCAGCGCTTGCGGGATTGCCTCGCGCAGGGTCAAATCAGTGCTCAAATCGCGCGCGCCTAGCGCTTTGAGCGTGCAAACTGCGGTGATCGCTTTGGACAGGCTTGCCAGTTTGGCTGGCGCTTCGGCGCGGCGCCCCATGCCCGCGCTGGCAATCACCTTGCCCTCAAAAGAGACGACGATTGCCCCGGATGTCACCCCCAGATCCTCCATCCAAGACTTAAAGGACGCCACCGTATTCGCCCCAATCACATTCGGATCGAGCGCACGGGCGGGGGCCGCGCAAAGGGCGATCAGAGCCAGAATAGTGATGAGACGCATCGCGCGGGCCTTTCAGTGACTGGGCCAAGTCTTGCGACTAGGCGGCTGCTTTTCAAGTCAATCTTTCGCGCGATACCCCTTGACCTTCGCGCGCGCTAGGGCCACTCGGAGCGAATGGTTGCAAATGACAAACGCCCCAAACTTATTCTCGGCTCCGGCTCGCCGCGCCGCCAAGAGCTATTGGCGGTGATGGGGGTGACGCCCGATGCGGTGCAGCCCCCCGATATCGACGAGACCCCGCAAAAGGGCGAGCGGCCGCGCGCCTATTGTGGGCGGATTTCGCAGCAGAAACTCGCAGCGATTAATGCGGGCGCGGATGATATTGTGCTTTGCGCTGACACCACTGTGGCGGTGGGGCGGCGTATTCTTGGCAAGCCCGAAGACGGCGAGGAGGCGGCCAAGTTTTTGCGGCTTTTGAGCGGACGTCGCCACCGCGTCATCACTGCGGTTGCGCTGGGGCGCGGCGATAAGACTTGGTTTCGTGACGTGGTAACGGCGGTGAAAATGAAATCCCTATCTGACGAAGACATCGCGGCCTATGTGCGCTCGGATGAGTGGCGCGGCAAGGCGGGCGGCTATACGATCCAAGGGCGCGGCGGTGTCTTTATTCCTTGGATTTCGGGTGCTCACGCCGCCGTCATGGGTTTGCCCCTGACCGAGACCCGCGCGCTTTTGACTGCGGCGGGCTATCCCGTGCCACTGGACGCGCCATGAAGGGCCGCGTGATTGCATTTGAGCGCGGCGCTGCGGCGTTGATGGTAGATGGCCGTCTTGAGGATTTCATGGTGGCTGGCCCAGACGGCGCCCATAATCCCGGTGATGTTTTTGTGGCGCGGCTGGATCGCAAAACCGGCAAGAATGCTGGGTTTTGCACCATCGGCAAAGGCCAGCAGGGCTACCTGAGAGAGGCCCGTGATTTAGCCCCTGGTGATGCGGTGTTGGCGCAGCTTGTCAGCCTGCCCGAGACCGGGAAAGCGCCGAGCCTCAGCCCCAATGTCCTGCACAAGGGCCGCTTCGTGATCCTGACCCCCGGTCGGCCCGGCGTGAACCTGTCGCGCAAGATCAAGGATGAACAGGCGCGGGCGCATCTGCTGGATTTCGTGAGCGACTGGGGCGATGAGACCTGCGGCGTGATCATCCGCGAGGCGGCCATGGGCGCGAGCCCTGAGGCGCTGGGCGAGGATTACGAGGACGCGCTGGCGCGCAATGCCGCCTGCGCCACGGCGCTTGCAACCGGCGAGACCGGCATCTGCGAGCAGGCCGATCTGGAGACGCTTGCCGCGCGGGCTTGGGCGTGGCCCGTGGCGGATGTAAGCGGGCAAAGCTTTGAAGAGGCCGGTGTTTGGGACGCGCTTGAGGCGCTCAAATCCCCTGTCGTGCCTTTGGGCGGCGGCTCGATCATTGTCGAGCCGAACTTCGAGATCACCGCGTTCCTCGATGCTGCGTCGCTGTCGCTTCTCCACGACATGTC
>CAYLLD010000173.1:0-5561 GCA_964384315.1 uncultured Rhodobacterales bacterium
GCGACGGTTTTGGGTACCGTAGGTCGTGAGTTCGAATCTCGCCGCCCCGACCATTCACACAGGTTTATATTTCGAAGTGGCGCGCCGTTGGCATGTCATTTGTGGTTTGGCCATTGGCGGGATTGGCCATTGGCGGGATTAGTCTGTGCGTCTTGGCGGTCGCGGCGGCAAAGACGCACCTATCTAAAGCAAGAGGCACTGACGGCCAAAGTCCTTGCTGTCGACGTCCTTGCTCTGACAAAAATCAGATTTGGAATTACTGTTTTAGTTTAACAGCTTAGCGCTAAAACTTCTTCTTCCGCTTCACATTTCCGCCGCGCTGCCCCGGCCGCCCAGCCGTTGAGCGCCCCGATGCTTTCACCGCAGCCTCACTCGCTTGCTCTACCGCCGTTTGCCGCGCCAGCGGATCGTCGGCCACGGCCAGTTCCACCGCCTCAAGCCGTTTGATCTCGTCACGCAAACGCGCGGCCTCTTCGAACTCTAGGTTCTCCGCAGCCTTGATCATGTCTTTGCGCACTGCATCAAGATGGGCGCGTAAGTTGTTGCCTAATAGCGGTTTTTCCACCTTGGTGGTCACGCGGAATTGATCCGTGTCGCCCTCCCACAGACCTTCCATCACATCGGATACGTTCTTTTTCACCGTCGCTGGCGTGATCCCATGCTCTATATTATATGCCTCTTGCTTGGTCCGGCGGCGGTTGGTTTCGGCGATAGCCCGTTCCATCGAGCCGGTGATCTTATCCGCATACATAATCACCCGGCCATCAGCGTTGCGCGCGGCGCGGCCAATAGATTGGATCAGCGAGGTCTCCGAGCGCAAAAAGCCCTCTTTATCCGCATCGAGAATCGCAACCAGACCGCATTCGGGAATATCCAGCCCCTCACGAAGCAGGTTAATCCCGACCAGCACATCAAAGGCCCCCAGCCGCAGATCGCGCAAAATCTCGATGCGTTCTAGGGTGTCGATGTCCGAATGCATGTAGCGCACGCGGATGCCTTGCTCGTGCAGATATTCCGTCAAATCCTCGGCCATGCGCTTGGTCAAAGTCGTGCACAGCACCCGCTGGCCCTTTTGCGCAACAAGGCGCACCTCATCCAACAGATCATCGACCTGCGTCTCGATGGGGCGAATCTCAACCGGTGGATCCAAAAGCCCCGTGGGGCGGATCACTTGTTCGGCGAAGACCCCCCCTGCCTGCTCGATCTCCCACGGGCCCGGCGTGGCGGAGACAAAGATCGATTGCGGGCGCATGGCGTCCCATTCCTCGAATTTAAGCGGGCGGTTGTCCATGCAAGAGGGCAGGCGAAAGCCATGTTCCGCTAGGTTAAACTTACGCCGATAATCGCCTTTATACATCGCGCCTAGCTGCGGCACCGAAACGTGGCTCTCATCTGCAAAGACGATGGCGTTGTCGGGGATATATTCAAACAGCGTTGGAGGCGGCTCGCCGGGGGCACGGCCCGTCAAATAGCGCGAGTAGTTCTCGATGCCGTTGCACACACCGGTCGCCTCAAGCATCTCCAGATCAAATTGCGTGCGCTGCTCAAGGCGCTGGGCCTCTAACAGCTTGCCATCTTTGATCAGCTGATCCAGCCGGATTGCCAGCTCGGCTTTGATGCCTTTCATCGCCTGCTGCATGGTCGGGCGGGGGGTGACGTAATGCGAGTTGGCGTAGATGCGCACCCGCTCAAGCGTATCCTTGCGCTCGCCGGTCAGGGGATCAAACTCGTGGATCGTCTCCAGATCTTCGCCAAAAAAGCTGAAGCGCCACGCGCGGTCTTCAAGGTGGGCGGGCCACAGCTCAAGACTATCGCCGCGAACCCGAAACGAGCCGCGCTGGAATGCCTGATCGTTGCGTTTATATTGCTGGGCCGTCAGATCGGCCATGACCTTGCGCTGATCATATGTGCCGCCAACGCTCAGGTTCTGGGTCATCGCCCCATAGGTCTCAACCGAGCCGATGCCGTAGATGCAAGAGACCGAGGCCACGATGATCACGTCGTCCCGTTCTAGCAGCGAGCGGGTGGCCGAGTGACGCATCCGGTCGATTTGCTCGTTAATCTGGCTCTCTTTCTCAATATAGGTGTCTGTGCGCGCGACATAGGCCTCGGGCTGGTAATAGTCGTAGTAAGAGACGAAATATTCGACGGCGTTTTCGGGAAAGAATCCTTTGAATTCGCCATAGAGCTGCGCCGCCAATGTTTTGTTATGGGCCAAAATGATCGCCGGACGCTGAGTCTCTTCGATGATTTTTGCCATGGTAAAAGTCTTACCAGTGCCAGTTGCCCCCAAAAGAACTTGATCCCGCTCGCCCGAATCTACGCCTTGAACCAGCTCTGCAATGGCACTTGGCTGGTCACCTGCAGGCGAAAACTCGGTGTGCATGACAATAGGGCGCCCCGCTTCGAGCTTTTCAGGCCTGCCGGACGTCTCATTTTCTGCCATATTTTTTGGTGTTTGCAGGGGCATCTCAGCGGTCATAGGCATATCCTTGCTCATCAGAATCGGGCCAAAAATGCTAAGCCGTTGAAAAGATTAACAGAAATTTAAGCGTTAAAGTTGTGTTAACGAAAAAAACACAACCCTAAAGAAAAAAAACTGTTGCTTGTGGTCTTTGTTGACGTTAACCATGTTCTTGCAAGCAGCAAGACGGTCGTCAACCTGAAGCAGCACCACCCACCCCACCCCTCGCTCCCTCGCGGAGGGTTGACGACCAACTTCCTCCCCTGCTGCAAAACCCCCTCAAACTAACATCCTGAACTTTGGTTACGTCTCTTTAGACTTGAGTGTCTATTTGTGGGTTTGATATAGGCTAAAGCACGGCCACCAGGAGGTTTCATGTCCAAGATCGCCAAAATCTACCAGCCCGCCCGCAATGCGATGCAATCGGGGCAGGGCAAATCCAACCATTGGGTTCTTGAGTTTGTGCCAAATGAGCCGCGCAAAACCGACCCTTTGATGGGCTGGACTGGCTCGGGTGATATGGCCGGGCAGGTGCGTTTGACCTTTGACAGCAAAGAGGCGGCGATTGCCCATGCTGAGAAGAATCAGATCAGCTATCAGTTGCAGACACCCAACAAGCGCGCTCATATTTTACGCAATGGTGGCTATGGCGACAATTTTGCGTATGATCGTAGGGCCGTTTGGACGCATTGACTCTTTGGCACAAGTGACGCCTTAAACGGCACAATTTTTCAAGTCTGGTGCACGCGACCTGTAAGCGGGGCGTCACTGGTTAATATATCCGTGGGACATCTCACACGTGATTAATAGGGGAGCGATGATTTGATCGTAGGAGCGGCAAAAGAACTGGCAGCGGATGAAAACCGTGTAGCCATGACGCCCGATAGCGCCCTCGCGCTACAAAAACTTGGACATACCTGCATCATCGAAGCGGGCGCGGGCGTTCGCGCGCGGTATTCTGATAGTGACTATCAGGCCGCTGGCGTCGATGTTGTGGCATCTGCGGATGCGCTTTGGGAAAAGGCGGATGTGATCGTAAAGGTCCGTCCCCCGGAAAACGATGAAGTCACGCGCGCCCGTGAGGGCCAGACGGTGATTTCCTTCTTGTATCCGGGCCAAAACGAAGAGCTGTTGGGCGCGTTGAACGCCACTGGCGCGACGTCGATTGCGATGGATATGGTGCCACGGATCTCCCGCGCGCAGAAAATGGATGCGCTCAGCTCTATGGCGAATATCGCCGGTTACCGCGCGGTGATCGAGGCCTCGAACAACTTTGGCCGCTTCTTCACCGGACAGGTGACTGCGGCGGGTAAAGTGCCCCCTGCGAAAGTTCTGGTTGTAGGCGCGGGTGTTGCGGGTCTTGCGGCCATCGGCACGGCAACCTCGCTGGGCTCGATTGTTTATGCCTTTGATGTGCGCCCCGAAGTGGCGGAGCAGATCAATTCCATGGGCGCCGAGTTTGTCTATCTGGATTTCGAGGAAAACAGCCAAGACAGTTCGGCCACCGGCGGCTACGCGGCGCCATCCTCGCCCGAGTTTCGCGAAAAACAACTCGCCAAATTCCGCGAGCTGGCCCCCGAGATGGACATCGTCATCACCACGGCGCTGATCCCGGGCCGCGACGCGCCGGTTCTTTGGACCCGCGACATGGTCGAGTTGATGAAACCCGGATCGGTGATCGTTGATCTGGCGGCAGAGCGCGGTGGCAACTGCGAATTGACCGTCAAAGACGAGCGCATCGAGAGCGATAACGGCGTGGTCATTGTCGGCTACACCGATTTCCCAAGCCGGATGGCGACGCAATCTTCGAACCTCTATTCGAACAACGTGCGCCACATGCTGACGGATTTGACGCCGGAAAAAGACGGCGTGATCAATCACGACATGGAAGACGATGTGATCCGCGGCGCCACGGCGACCCATGGCGGCGAAATCACCTTCCCGCCGCCCAAGCCCAAGATTGCGGCCATCGCGGCGGCGCCCAAGGAAAAGCCCAAAGAGCTGACCGCCGAAGAGAAAAAAGCCAAAGAAGCGGCGGATTTCAAAACGGCGACGCGCCAGCAAGTGGGTCTTTTGGCAGGCGGCGGTCTTTTGGTGCTGCTGGTGGGCCTTGTGGCCCCCGCAAGCTTCATGAGCCACTTTATCGTCTTTGTGCTCGCCTGTTTCGTCGGGTTCCAAGTGATCTGGAATGTCAGCCACTCGCTGCACACACCGCTCATGGCGATCACAAACGCGATTTCCTCAATCATCATTCTGGGCGCGCTGATGCAGATCGGCTCGGGCAGTTGGTTGGTTATCTTATTGGCCGCGCTGTCGGTCTTCATGGCCGGCATTAACATCTTCGGCGGCTTCTTGGTCACACGGCGTATGCTCGCCATGTTCCAGAAATCTTAAGGGCGGAGCAGGGACATGGACTTCGGATTTACAACAGCGGCCTATGTGGTGGCCGCGGTGCTCTTCATCCTCTCGCTGGGCGGATTGTCGGGGCAAGAAAGCGCGAAACGCGCGGTATGGTACGGCATTGTGGGCATGGGTCTCGCGGTGGCGGCAACGCTTATGGGCCCCGGCTCGGGGCTGTGGCTGTTCTCACTGATCCTGATTGCAGGCGGCGGTGCTGTCGGCTGGGTCGTGGCGAACCGCGTGCAAATGACCGAAATGCCGCAGCTAGTGGCGGCGATGCACTCCCTCGTGGGTTTGGCGGCGGTGTTCGTCGGCTTTAACGCGCATTTTGAGATCGGCTATGTGGCCAACTTCGCGGGTGATGTGAAAGAGCTTGGCACTTTCGCGGCGCTGATCGCCAAAAAGAGCGCCGTTGAGATCAACATCCTGCGGGTTGAGCTGTTCTTGGGCATCTTTATCGGCGCGATCACCTTCACCGGCTCGATCATCGCCTATGGCAAACTCTCGGGGCAGGTGAACTCGGTGGCTACTAAATTGCCCGGCGGTCACATGCTTAATCTGGCAGCGGCGATCATCTCGCTGATCTGCCTGATCTGGTACTTCAATTCCGGCGGGTTCTTCCCGCTGTTCTTGATGACTGTAGCTGCGCTTTTCATCGGCTATCACCTGATCATGGGCATCGGCGGCGCGGATATGC
>CAYLLD010000174.1:0-5559 GCA_964384315.1 uncultured Rhodobacterales bacterium
CTCGCGGCGCACATGGGAGTTGAAATCGCAGTAGGGGCATTTCGCCTGACAAAACGGCCAGTGGATATAGACGGCCAGAGGCCTAGCAGGCGGTTTAGGCGCGCCCATCGAAAGGACCAGCCATAAGTTTCGCAAAGGCCTCGGCGCGGTGGCTCATGGCTTGCTTTTTGGCGGGGTCCATTTCGCCGAAGGTCACGGTTTCGCCCGTGGGCTGGAAAATGGGATCAAAGCCGAAGCCCAGCTCGCCGCGCATGGGCCAGACAAGCCGCCCCGAAACCTCGCCGCGAAAAATTTCGTCGTGACCGTCGGGCCAAGCGAGGCAAAGGGTGCAGACGAAACGGGCCGTGCGGGGCTCTGGGGCTTTGCGCTTTTCTAAAAGGGTCCAAACCTTGGTCATGGCCATGGGAAAGTCGCGGCCGTTGGGGGTTTCGGCCCAATCCGCCGTATAAACCCCAGGTGCGCCGTCCAGAGCGTCGACCTCGATGCCGCTATCGTCCGAAAGCGCGGGCAGGCCACCGGTTTTCGCCGCATAATGCGCCTTGATCCGCGCGTTTCCGGCGAAATTGTCTTCGGTTTCGGCGGGCTCTTCTAGGTTCAGATCGCCAGCCGAAATCACCTCGATGCCCATGGGCTCCACCAGCGCCTTGATCTCGACGATTTTGCCGCGATTATGCGAGGCGATGATGAGTTTGTCTTGGGTGAAGACGCGCATCGGGTTAAGCGATGGCCGCGTTTTGCGCCGCGATTAATTCGCCCACGCCTTTGTCGGCCAAATCCATCAACTGCGTCAGTTCCTCGCGAGAAAATGTTGCGCCCTCGGCGGAGGCTTGCACCTCAACGATCTTATTGCCGCTGGTCATCACGAAATTGGCGTCGGTTCCAGCTTCACTATCTTCAGCATAATCAAGATCGAGCACCGGCTGGCCACCGAAAATACCGCAGCTCACCGCCGCCACATTCGAGGTCAGGGGGTTGCCCTTGATCATATCCGCCGCTTGCAGCTTTTTACAGGCCAAAGCCAGCGCAACCCAACCGCCTGTGATCGAGGCGCAGCGGGTGCCGCCATCGGCTTGGATCACGTCGCAATCGACGGTGATTTGCCGCTCGCCCAGTACAACACGGTCCACGCAAGCCCGCAGGCTGCGACCGATAAGTCTTTGAATTTCTTGGGTTCTTCCGCCTTGCTTGCCCGCCGTCGCCTCGCGGCGCGTGCGCGAACCGGTGGCGCGGGGCAACATGCCGTATTCCGCCGTCACCCAGCCCAGACCGCTGTTGCGCATCCAAGGCGGCACGCGGTCTTCAACCGAGGCGGTGCACAGCACATGGGTGTCGCCGCAGCGGATCAGGCAGGAGCCTTCCGCATGTTTCGTCACACCGGTTTCAATCGAGATTACCCGCATCTCGTCTTGGGTCCGCCCAGATGGCCGCATCGTATTTGTCCTGAAGCTCAAAGTTTTCACCTGCCATTTACTTGGATGCGCCCAAATGGTCCAGAGATGAGAGACGCGTTGACCCGCCGCGCGCGACTATCTAAATCTGTTAGGCCAATTTACGAGGCCCCGATGACCGCGCAGGTGCCCTTATCTGAACTGAATGATCGCAGCCGCATGGTGTTTCGGCTGGTGGTCGAGGCGTATCTGAAAAGCGGCGATCCGATTGGCTCGCGCACCCTCAGTCGTCAGCTCGAAGAGCAACTGTCGCCAGCGACGATCCGCAACGTGCTGCAAGATCTCGAAGAGTTTGGGCTTTTGGACAGCCCCCATGTCTCGGCGGGGCGTATTCCGACCCAAAGCGGGCTGCGGCTGTTTGTCGATGGGCTCTTAGAGGTCGCCGATGTGCCGGGGATTGAGCAAAAGCATATTCAGGACAGTCTGGGGGCAGAGGAAGAGATTGCCTCGGTGCTGGAAAAGACCGGGCGGGTGCTGTCGGACCTGACCCAAGGCGCCTCGCTGGTGATTGTGCCAAAATCGGACGCGGCGGTGACCCATGTAGAGTTCGTGGCGCTCTCGCCCGAACAGGCGCTGGTGGTTCTGGTGCTCTCGGATGGGACGGTTGAGAACCGGCTGTTCGTGCCGCCGCCGGGCATGACGCCATCAGCCATGCGCGAAGCGGCGAATTTTCTCAATGGCGCGCTGCAGGGACGGCCGATTTCCGAGCTGAAATCGGTGATCCTCGCGCAGATCACCCAAAGGCGTCAGGAAATCGACGTTTTGACCAAAAAGCTGATCGAGGCGGGGGTGGCTGGCTGGGGCGAAACCAACGGCAGTGGTGACCGTTTGATCGTGCGCGGGCAGTCGCATTTGCTTGATGGTGGTCCGCAGGCGGATGAGCTTGAGCGGGTGCGCAATCTGTTTGATGACTTGGAGCGCAAAGAATCCCTGTCTCAGCTGTTGGATTTGACCAACGAAGGCGAGGGTGTGCGCGTTTTCATTGGCTCTGAGAACAAACTCTTTTCACTTTCGGGTTCATCTTTCGTTGTTTCACCTTATATGAACGCTGATCGTAAGATAATAGGCGCGCTTGGGGTCATTGGCCCGACGCGTTTGAATTACGGGCGGGTGGTTCCCATCGTGGATTTCACCGCCCAAATGGTTGGTAAGATCGTGTCTGATCTCTAGGAGAAACGAATGAGCGACGAAAACTCAGGCAACGGCGCTGGCAAGACAGCTAAAAGCCATGAAATGACCGCAGAAGAGCTATTGGCGCAATTTAGCGATGATCCTTTGGCCCTGCCTGAAGAAGATCATGAGGCAGGTGACCCAGAGATCGAGGCGAGCAACGTCGAAGTTCTGGTGCAAGAGCGCGATGAGATGCGCGATCGTTTGATGCGGGCTTTGGCTGATGCCGAGAACACGCGCAAACGGGGCGAGCGCGACCGCCGCGATGCCGAAGTTTATGGCGGCACGAAATTGGCGCGGGATTTGCTGTCGGTTTACGACAATATGAACCGCGCGATTGAGGCCATTGATGATGAGCTGCGTGAAAAGGCGTCGGCGCTGATCGAAGGGATCGATTTGACCCGCAAGGATCTGCTGAACGTTTTTGAAAAGCACAACATCGTGAAAATCGAGCCGGAGTATGGCGAGAAGTTTGACCCAAAACAGCATCAGGCGATGTTCGAAGCGCCGGTGCCTAATGCGCCAGCGGGCACAATCATTCAGGTGATGAATGCTGGGTTCAATATCGGCGAACGGCTTTTGCGTCCGGCACAAGTGGGCGTGTCTTCGACGCCCGCGTCTAAAGACTAGACGCAAAAAAACACCCTTGCCCCTAGGCCGATCACTCGGCTGGGGGAATTCCTGCATATTGTTGGAAAACGTCTAAGGCGCCCATATATTTAGCGGTGCGTCTGTGGATAACTTGTTGCGTTTGGACTAGTCGTCCAGCGTGTTCTTAAGCTCGTAAATCAGATCAAGCGCCTCGCGGGGGCTTAAGGCGTCGGGCATGACATCGCGCAGACGGGTCTCAATGGCGCTTGTCTCGGTTTGGGGTTTCGGGGCAGGGGCTGGCTGGGCCTCAAGGTTGAACAGGGGCAGATCATCGATCAAAGTCTCGGCCTTGACGCTGCCGGTTTGCTCGCCTGCCTCCAGCCGATCAAGAATAGCCCGCGCGCGCGCGACAACCGAAGGTGGCAGCCCTGCAAGTTTCGCAACCTGCACCCCATAAGAGCGATCCGCCGCACCGGCGCGAACCTCATGGAGGAAAATCACATCGCCTTCCCACTCGCGCACCGCAACCGTCGCGTTGGTCAGCCCGTCAAGACGTGCGGCGAGCGCGGTTAGCTCGTGGTAATGGGTCGCGAAAAGCGCGCGGCAACCGTTGCCATCGTGCAGATGCTCAAGGGTGGCCCAAGCGATGGACAGCCCGTCATAGGTCGCGGTGCCACGGCCGATTTCGTCCAAAATCACCAAAGCGCGGTCTTCGGCCTGATTGAGGATCGCCGCCGTCTCCACCATCTCGACCATAAAGGTCGAGCGCCCGCGCGCCAGATCATCCGCCGCGCCCACCCGACTGAAAAGCTGCGAGACCGCGCCGATATGGGCGGATTGCGCCGGAACGAAAGAGCCGATCTGGGCCATGACCGCGATCAGGGCGTTTTGGCGCAGAAACGTCGATTTACCCGCCATATTCGGCCCGGTCAGCAGCCAAACCCGCCCCGGTGTGCCGCCTAAATCGCAGTCGTTGGGAATAAATTGCGTGGTGCCCGCGCGGTTCAGCGCCGCCTCGACCACCGGATGCCGCCCTGCCTCAATGGCAAAGGCGCGGCTGTCGTCCACATTTGGACGGCACCAATTTTGCGTGGCGGCCAGTTCCATAAACCCTGCGGCGACGTCCAGCTCTGCCATGCCGGACGCGATTTGGGTCAGGGCCTCGTCAGTGGCCAAAATCGCCTCAACCAGACGGTCAAAAATCCCCAGCTCGACCTCAAGCGCCCGCGCGCCTGCGTTGAGCATACGGGTTTCCAGCGAAGAGAGATCGACGGTGGTGAAGCGCACGGCGTTGGCGGTGGTTTGGCGGTGAATAAAGGTCTCGCTCAGGGGGGCGGCGAGCATTTTCTTGGCGTGGGTGGCAGGGGTTTCGATGAAATAGCCGAGCACATTGTTGTGCTTGATCTTTAGCGCGGTCACATCGGCGTCGCGGGCATAATCGCCCTGCATTTGCGCGATGACCCCGCGGCCTTCGTCGCGCAGTTTGCGCGCATCCGCCAGATCGGGATCGAAACTGCTGGCGGCGAACCCGCCGTCGCGTTTCAAAAGGGGCGGCTCGGCGACCAGCGCTTGATCGAGCAGGGCGAGCAGATCATGGGTGGCGCTTAACGCGCTGAGTTTCTCGGCGATGCCTGTGGGCGGCTTATGCGTATCCAGCAAATCCGCCAGTGCCTTGGCGCGCGTGATCCCGTCGCGGATCGCGGCCAGATCGCGGGGGCCGCCTCGGTCTAGGGCCAGCCGCGAGAGGGCGCGCTCAATGTCGGGCACACCGGCCAGTTCGCTGCGCAGATCGGCGCGCAGGTCGGCGGGTTCGAAAAACTGCACCTCTTCAAGGCGGGCGTTGATCGCGGCGGGGTCCGTGAGCGGGGCCATCAGGCGTTGCTGCAAAAGCCGCCCGCCAAGACTGGTCATGGTTTTGTCGATGACGCTCAAAAGCGTGTCGTCGGTGCCGCCCGATAGGCTCTGGGTCAGTTCCAGATTGCGCCGCGTCGCCGCGTCGATGGCCATGGCGGCTTGGGTGATTTCGACGCGTGGGGGTTTGAGCCGTGCCAACTGGCCGCGTTGGGTCAAATCGAGGTAGTCGATGATCGCCCCGAGCGCGCCGAGCATCGGTTTAGTGAAGGCCCCGAAGGCATCCAAAGAGGCGACGCCGAATTGCTTTTGCAGGCGCAGGGCGGCAGAGGCGCTGTCGAAGCTCGCGGGGGCCAGCGGGGTCAGCGAAATATCCGCGTCATCGGCCAAATCGCGCAGGGCGCTTTCGCTGGTTTCGGCGCAAAGCATCTCGCGCGGGGCGATGCGGGCGATGATCGCGGCGTTGGTCATCTCGCCCAGATCAGCCACATGCAGATCG
>CAYLLD010000175.1:0-5541 GCA_964384315.1 uncultured Rhodobacterales bacterium
CCATAGCCCCAAGGGCGTCCCGCGACAACCCGCGACGTTACTGACCTTGACGAGCCTGCGCCTCGCCCCATATCAGTAAAACCTTACCAGACGTGTTCGGGACATCATGACAAGCATCGCCGCCTCTCTTTCGATCAATTGGTCCTGCAAGCCGACATGGCGGCGGGCGAGCTATAACACCTGTTGGTGCCTTTTGGGCTGCGCGATTGGGGATATGGGGACCATTGCGTTCTTCCAGTTCACAGGCATCCCTTGGCCGACCATGGCAATCATGGCGCTGGCGATGCTCAACGGGATTTTGACCTCGATTGTGCTTGAGACAGTGATCCTCTCGCGGCAGATGGCCCTGCGCCTCGCTTTTAAGACCGCGATTGGCATGTCGCTGATTTCAATGATTGCGATGGAACTGGCGATGAACATCACCGACGTGTTGCTCACAGGCGGCGCAAAACTGACATGGTGGGTGATCCCGATCATGCTGCTGGCGGGTTTTTTGGCGGCGGTCCCCTACAACTACTGGCGCTTAAAGGCTTTGGGCAAATCCTGTCACTAAATCTGTGGTGGCAAACCTGTGACGGCGGGGGGGATCGGTGGCTTTGTCGGGCGTCCAAATTGTGGAGTGCCCAGACCCAAAAAAGAGTGCGGAAAAACCCCGCCCTGAGCCCGCTGTTATGATGGGCTTTTAGAGGTCAGATCGCCGCTTATAGCTCGGCTTTCAAGAAACCCTAAGTGCCCGTGAGATAATGGGACGTCTAAGCTATCGAGCGTCACTTGCAGCCGCTTGATCAGTGCACTTTTGTGAATGCCCTTTGTCGGGTCGCCAATCGTGAAGCGATTGACCTGTCGCGGTTTGATGCCGCTCCTTTAATAGCATTTACTGCAACAAAGTAGACTGACTATGGGACTGAAACGGACGGACGAATTCCGCCAGGATGCGGTGCGTATCGCGCTGACAAGTGGGCTTACGCGTGAGCAGGTGGCTGATGATTTGGGTGTCGGGATGTCGACGCTCTGTTATTGCACAAGCCTGGCGGGCGGTCTTGCCGAAGCTGCCGCCGGTTCCCAGTCATAAAGAAAACTGACAAGGCCGGCCAAAAAGCGTCCGCTGAACATGCACCTAGGTTGTTGCAACTGCGTTCCCCAATCCGGCCATTCGCGGCAGGTGCGAAATCATTCGTCTGTCGAGCGGCAACTGAGGGGGACAAAGCAGCCGTTCGCATAAGGTAAAGCCGCTCAAAGACTGGGGCCTTTGCGCGCAAACGGGCGGCGGTTGCTTCATTTTTGGGCGGGACGCTTTCGATTTAGACGTTTGATGAAATTTTGCTAGCACCCAAAGCGCAGCGGACGCATGGTTGCCAGATGTTCAACGCCTGCCGCTTCGCTCTTTTGATTTTGTCGCTCGCCGTGGTGCCGCTCGTGATGCCGCTTAGGTTTGCTGTGGCGCAGGACGATTTTGACGCGCGGGTGCGGGCATTCATCTTGGACAATCCAGAGATTATTCTTGAAGCGATGACAATTCTTTCCGAACGCGAAGAACAAGCGCAGATCGTTGCGCGTTTGGCCAAGTTTCCTGACCTATTTGCCGATGATTTTGGCCTTGGGATAGGCTGGGAAGGCGCACCTACCCATGTGATTGAGTTCTTTGATTATCGGTGCGCGCCCTGCAAGGCGATGCATCCAAAACTACTGGCGGTCTCGGCATTGTTTCCAGAACTGCGCATTGAGATGCGTCATTTGCCGATCTTGTCACCTGGATCAGAACGCGCGGCGCGCTTTGCTTTGGCAACCCAAGATATTTTCGGCGAGCAGGCCTACACCCGCGTCCATGACCGGCTTTGGACCACGAAGGGGCCGCTGAATGCAGCGGCGTTTGAGCGGATCGCCAAGGCCGAGGGTTTGGACTTTGCCGCGATAGAACCCGCTATGGATGCCGCTAAGATCACCGCCCGCATCGACCACAACCGCGACATTGCCATCGCGCTAGAGATTTTGGGAACGCCTGGCTTTGTTAGCCCCAACAGCGTGACCGTTGGGGATACTGACCCAGAGGCTTTGGTTAAGCTTTGGCTTAATCGATAAAGGCTTTTTCAACCACGAAATGCTTGGGGTCGGAATTGGCACCCTCGTCTAGGCCAAATCCTTCGCATAGCGCCATGATGTCTTTGTTCAGCGCCAGATTGCCACAGACCATCACGCGGTCTTCTTCGGCGTTCCATGGCTCAAATCCGAGGCTTTCAAAAACACGACCGTCGCGGATGTGATCGCTGATGCGGCCTTCAATGTCTGACGGCTCGCGGGTTGTGGTGGGATAGTAATGCAGCTTGTCGCCCACCAGTTCACCAATCAGCGGATCGTCCGGCAATGCCTCAACAATTTGCGCGCCGTAAGCCAGCTCACCTTTGGTGCGGCAGGTATGGGCGATGATGACCTCGTCGTAGCTTTCCCACGTCTCCGGGTCGCGCAAGAGCGAGGCGAAGGGCGCAATGCCTGTGCCCGTGCAAATCATCCAAAGCCGTTTGCCCGGCAAAAGCGCATCCAGCACCAAAGTGCCCACCGGCTTGGGCCGCATAATAACCTCATCCCCCACCACGATCTTTTGCAGTTTTGAGGTCAGCGGGCCGTCAGGCACCTTAATTGAATAGAACTCAAGCTCATCATCCCAAGAGGGCGAGGCGATAGAATAAGCGCGCAAGAGCGGCTTGCCGTCATCTTTGAGCAGGCCAATCATCACAAACTCACCTGATCGAAACCGCAAACTTTGCGGGCGGGCGACGCGAAACGAGAATAATGTGTCGGTCCAATGGGTAACAGAGGTCACCGTTTGGGCGTCGGGCAGGATTTTTGCCGGTTTTGCCGGTGCTTTCACGCTTACATCAGACATGTCAGGCGGCTTCCTCGGCTGGTTTTTCGCTGAAATGCGTCTCTAGTTTGCCAGCGGTCCCATCCAGGGCCTCTGCGCTTGGCATCGGGTCTTTGCTTTCCACGATGACCGGCCAAATCTCTGCGTACTTCTGGTTGAACTCAACCCATTTCTCCATGCCATCTTCGGTATCGGCGCGGATCGCATCCGCCGGACACTCCGGCTCGCACACGCCGCAATCGATACACTCTGCCGGATCGATGACGAGCATGTTCTCACCCTCATAGAAACAATCGACAGGGCAAACGTCCACACAGTCGGTGTATTTGCAGGCGATGCAGTTGTCGGTGACGACATAGGTCATTTTCGGATCCCTCACTTGGTTTTTTCGCTTATGCCGCAGCGCAATACGATGCGTCCGTCAACTAATTGCTATTGGGGCAAGTTTTTGCGGTGCACAATCACCCCAACAAAGGAGAGCAAGAGATGTTAGAGACGGTCGTTGCCAGCTTGGATCAGAGGCATTTGGTGTTGAATTGGCAGAGTGGGGCGCAGTCGCACTTGCCAGCAGAGGTTTTGCGTCGCGAAGCCCAAGATGCGTGGTCAAAGCGCGAAAGAATTGATCATGGCGAGGTTAAAGTCGCCCCCGGCATCACGATCACCGACATCAACAACATGGGTTACGGGATTAACCTGCAGTTCTCTGACGGGCACGACAAAGCCATCTACCCCGAACCCTTTCTGCGTGAACTTTGTGAGCGCTTTGACAAGTAATTGACATTGCTGTGCTGCGCTGCAGCGCAAGCTATTCGAAAGAGGTGGAGTGATTATGGACGAGATTCTTGACGGGCTGACGCAGATCGACTGCGACATTCTGGTAATTGGCGGTGGGACCGCTGGCCCAATGGCTGCGCTGAAGGCCAAGCGCAAGAACCCCGAGGCCAATGTCGTTCTGCTCGACAAGGCGAATGTGAAACGCTCTGGTGCGATTTCGATGGGGATGGACGGGCTGAATAACTCGGTCATTCCGGGCTATGCCACGCCCGAGCAATACACCAAAGAGATCACCATCGCGAATGACGGCATCTGCGACCAAGCGGCTGTCTATCGTTATGCGGAAGAGTGCTTTGGGATCATCGAGGAACTGGATAGCTTTGGCATTCGTTTCCAGAAGGATCAGAACGGCGAATACGACGTCAAAAAGGTCCACCATATCGGCACCTATGTGCTGCCCATGCCCAATGGCGATACGGTGAAAAAGGCGCTTTACCGCCAGCTTCGCAAGGCGCGGATCAACATCATCAACCGCTTCATGGCCACGCGGCTTTTGACCGGCGAAGGCCGCGTTGCGGGGGCTATTTGTGTGAACACACGCTCGGCGGAATTCCTCGTGGTGCGTGCGAAAGCCGTCATCATGGGACTGGGTGCTGCGGGCCGTTTGGGCTTGCCCACGAGTGGCTATCTATACGGCACTTACGAGAACGCTTCGAATTCTGGCGAAGGCTATGCGATGGCCTATCACGCGGGCGCAGGCCTTGCGAACCTTGAGTGTTATCAGATCAACCCGCTGATTAAGGATTATAACGGTCCGGCCTGTGCTTATGTGGCTGGTCCCATGGGTGGCTACACGGCCAATGCCAATGGTGAGCGCTTTATTGAGTGCGATTATTGGTCGGGCCAGATGATGCAAGAGTTCTATGACGAGCTCCAAGGCGGCAAAGGGCCGGTGTATCTCAAGCTGAACCACCTCGCCGAGGAAACAATCGCAGAGATTGAGCGCGTCTTGCACATCGTGGAGCGCCCCACGCGCGGGCATTTCCACCAAGGGCGCGGCACGGATTACCGCAAAGAGATGATCGAGATGCATATCTCTGAGATCGGCTTTTGCTCGGGCCACTCGGCCTCTGGTGTTTTCGTGGATGAGCATGCCCGCACGACCATTCCGGGGCTTTATGCTGCGGGCGACATGGCGAATGTGCCGCATAACTATATGCTGGGGGCCTTTACCAACGGCGCTTTTGCGGGTCTGGACGCGGTGGATTACATCGGCGACGTTGATTTCGCGAAGTTTGACCAAGGCGATGTCGAGGCCGAGCGCACCCGTGTGCTGGCCCCCACCAAGCGCGACGATGGTATTCCGCCCAATCAGATCGAATACAAAACCCGCCGTTTGGTGAATGACTATCTGCAACCGCCAAAAGTGACGGCGAAGATGGAGCTGGCCCAACAGCGCTTTGAAGAAGTCCGTGACGACATGGACAACGGCATGTGGGCGCGGGATGCGCATGAATTGATGCGGGCGCTTGAAGCCTCAACCATTCTGGATTGTGCGGATATGGCCGCCTCGGCCTCGCTTTACCGGACTGAAAGCCGATGGGGTCTCTACCACAACCGCGTGGAGTATGAGCGGGACGACGAGAACTGGTTCTGCCACACGATCCTGACCAAAGGCGATGACGGCAAACCTGCCCACGCCAAGCGCGATGTCGAACCTTACAAGGTCGAAATCGGTGAAGACGAAAAGAACGCCTATAACAAACAGCGGGTCACCTCGACCGTCGCTGCGGAGTAATCAAAATGCCTCTCGCACAAACCGCCACTATGGTTCCTGTCACGGTCAATGATGACCTTTGTATCGCCGATAAAGGCTGCACCGTTTGCGTCGATGTTTGCCCTCTGGA
>CAYLLD010000176.1:0-5526 GCA_964384315.1 uncultured Rhodobacterales bacterium
TCGCATCGAGGGCGGCGCGGGCAGCGATCTGATCGACGCGGGCCACGGCCAAGACGTGGTGGATGCAGGCGCGGGCGACGATATTATTCTGAGCCGCTCGGATGCGCGCGAGCCTTGCGTGGCGCAGCTTGAGGTCGGGAAAAACGGCATCCCCGAGGACGAAAGCGGCTTTGCAGGCGGCGGTGCAGAGGGCGGCCCCTGCCCTGTGACCGGCGGCGGCCATTGTTCTTGCGGCACGACCCGCCCTGCCGAGGGCAATGAGGACCCGCAAAACGAGTTGGACCCCGAGGCCCATAAACTCTACGCCGATCAGCCGATTGCAGCGGATGATGTGCTAACTGGCGGCGCGGGGGCGGATATTTTCCGCTTTCAGACGCTGGTGAACGCGAAAAAGGCGATTATTCTTAAGCACACCCGCGAGGATGGCTCGATCAATTGGGCGGGGGTGACCGGCGAGAACGACCGCTATCACGATCACTGGATGGACGGGATCGGCGACGATACGATCACGGATTTCAATGCCGCTGAGGGCGACACGATTGAGATTGCCGGGCACACGACCAAGATTGCCGCAATCACCTATGACGACACCAATGGCGACGGCGTGGATGATCAATCGACGATCTATCTGATCTCGGATCAAGGCGGCAATGGCGGTGCCCACGATCAGGACCGGCTGGGCACAATCACTGTGCAGGGCGCTTTGGTCAAAGAGGCGGATATTTCCGTCGATAGCACACCCACCTATGGGATAGTTGAGACAATTGCGGACCTTGATGAGGCGATTGCGCCCCTTGAGGTGGATGACACCAAAGCGCGTGCGATGAATGGCGCAGTTGAACGCGCCGCCGAGACCACAACCACCCGCGAGGGTGCCCCACTGCTGGCGGTCGAGTTCACTAAAGTTGAGCTTTACGAAGCGCCAAGTGATTTGCCGCAAACTGGCACTGGGCTTGATCAGTTGGTGGATTGGATCATCACCGATCCGGGTCTAATTGACCGCACCAACGCCGCAGATATCGAGGCTGGCGCGCGCGCGGGCCATGCAATGAACGCAATTTTGGTTGAGGCGATCAGGGCCACAGGCGTTGCAAACGACGGGCAGATTAACGGGGCAGATGTCCACGCGATGAGCGCTTGGATTCAGGCGAACCGCAAGGCCGAATGGACCCGCGCCCATGGCGACGACGAGAAAAATAGCGAGACCGGGTTCCACAAGGTGCAGGGCAATGGCGCTGAGGCCAATGAGTTGGGCCATAACGCGGTCAACACAATCGCAGATGGAATTTATCACATCGGGTTTGCCGCAAAGGGAACCCGTTTGGCTGATGAGGATGGCAAAACCGCAGCTCGAGTAGAGGACGTGGCCTATTGGCTGGACGCGCTTTTGGCGGATGATTTTGCCAAGCTTAGCAACAATGCCGTCCAAACTGGCATTGAGGCAACCACGGGCACCGGGCTGGACCAACTGGTCGATCTAATCAGTGATGATCCGGGGCTAGCGCGCCGCCTGTCGCAGGCGGATATAGATACGGGCGCTCAAGCTGCCAATGCGATGAACACGATCATTATCCAGTCGATTAAAGCCACGGGCATTGCCAACAACGGCCAAATCGATGCCTCAGATGTGCGGGTGCTGGCGGATTACATCAAGGCCAATTACGGCGCGACATGGCGGCGTGCGGATGGCGATGATGATGGGGGCCGCAAGAGCGGGTTCCATCTTGTGCAGGCCGAGGGCGCGGATGCGCGGCTTTTTGGGATCGCAGGCCTCGACCGGGTTGCGGATGGGATTTACCATCTGGGCTTTGGCCACAAAGGCAATCGACTTGTGAGCGAAGACGGTAAAAACAGTGCCTCTTTGAGCGATGTTGCCTATTGGCTAGAGGCTCTTTTGGCCGATGATCTGGCGGATGGGACCCTGAGCAACAGCCTCACCGCGCTTTATCCCACGGGCAGCACAGGCACCGGGCTTGATACGATTGTCGAGCTGATCGTCACCGATGAGGGGCTCAAAAGCGCGCTGCCAACGACCAAGATCGCCGAGGCCGCGCAGGCGGCGGATGACATCAACGCGATTTTGATCGAAGGGATCAAAGCCACGGGCATCGCCAATGACGGCAGTTTGGATATTCACGATCTCAAAGAGCTTGACGATTGGATCGGCGCGAACCGCATCGCTGAGCTGCGCAAGCTGAACGGGCAAGACGGCAAAGGCTTTGACCTTGCAGATACGTGGAGCGCCAAGAGCCCGCTGTTTGGTGAGCATGGGCTCGCGACGGTGGCGGATGCGCTTTACAGCATCGGGTTTGGCACGAAATGGGGCAGCACGATCCTTGATGCGCGCGGCAAGGGCAAGGCGCAGCTTGAGGATATGGCCGGGTGGCTGAGCGCCATTCTAGAAGATGATCTCGCCGCCGGACGGCTTTATGACGTGGGCAGCGCTTATGCCGCCCCCGCCAGTTTTGCAGATGCGCTGGTATATGAGCACACCGCGCCCGTTACCCCCGATGGCACCGATGGCTGGAAGAATATCGACCATGATCCGGCCTTTAATCTGGCCCAAGGCACGCTGGCCTTTACGATCAATGCCGATACGATCCCTACAAATGGCTCGGTGGCGCTGGTGACCAAGGATGCACGGGATTACGGGGCTGGTGGGCACACGGCGCTTTATATCGACAACGGCATCTTGCATCTGCGTCAGCAAAGCACGTCGAAGTCGTATTATCTGCGCGCCGACACCAGTGATTTTCTGCGCGTAGGCACCAGCTACAACATTGCGCTCGTCTTTGGCTCTGCGGGGACGCAGCTTTTTGTTGATGGCGAGAAAGTCGGATCCGTGCCGGATCAGACCATCAATTGGACCAAAAACAACAGCGATATCGTGCTGGGCGGCCACGGTGGTTGGCGCAATGCAAAATCACCGGACTATGTTTATGACGTATTCGATGGGACCATCGCGAATGTCGCGCTTTATGATCGGGCACTGACCGAAGGCGAAATCGGCGGGCTTGCGGGCACTGACGCAGATGTGCTGCCTGTAGGCGGGGTGATCGCGCCTGTTGAGGCGGTTGAGACCCTACCCGAGGTGGTAATCGATCCCCCCGTCCCAGTTCAAACCGAGCCAGAAATTGGGCCCGAGATTGAGCCTGAGATTGAGCCTGAGCCGGAGCCTGAAATTGAAGCTGTCCCGACAAAAGAGCCCGAACCAGAAGCGGAACCCACCGCACCGGACGTCTCGTTGACCCTTGGCACTGGCACCCGCGCAGGCTCTGCCCAATCGGATGTGATGCTTGCGATTTCAGGACAAAATGAGATCGACGGGGCGGCGGGCGATGACGTCATCGTTGGCGGCATGCAGAACGACGACCTCAAAGGCGGCGCGGGCCGTGACATTATCATGGGCGATGTTTTTGGCGCGTTTCTGGCGGGCAATGACACCATCGAGGGCGGCGCGGGCAATGATGTCATGCAAGGCGGGCGCGGCGCGGATAAATTCATCTTTGCCCCCGGTGCAGGCAGCGACGTGATCGGCAGCTTTGATCCGCGGGATCTAGAGCCGGGCCAAATGCCGACCGTTGATCGGCAGGACTTTGTGGCGGGCACCGACCAAATGGTGCTGCGCGGTTTCCAAATGACCAACGCGCAATCCATTTTTGATGGTGAGTATCTAAGCCAGACCGAAAGCGGTGTTGTGTTCGAGGCCGAGGGGACTTCCGTTCTGCTCTATGGCTTGAAAATCGAGGACCTATCGGCCAGCGACTTCTCGCTTGCTTAACCCCGCCCTGCCCCGCGCAGGCTTGATCATCACGGCCCTAGCGCAGATAGTCCTGCGATAGGATTTGGGTATCAGGGAATTGGGGCAATTATGACAATCAGGTTTGATTTGGCTGTGTTTGATTTGGCTGGGTTTGATTTGGCGGGGGCGCGCAACCTTAGCTTTGCACTTGTCGGCGGAAGTATTTTGGCAGCCTGCGGCGGCGGCGGAACTGGCGAAAGCAATACAACGGGCGGCGGGGCATTCGCGCCAAGCAGCACCTATGCCACGCTCACAGACGCCGCAGGCGGGACCAGCCAACTTGCGGGGGCCGCAATCAACGGCAGCTCACCCACCCTTGCAACCCAGACAATCCAAGGCAGCTATACCCACGCGGACGGCTCAATTTTCCTTACCTCGCCAAGCGCGACTGGCGGGGCCGGGCTTGTGGTGACGCCGACCAGCTTTGCTTTTGACACCTACGATTACGCGCGCGCAGTGGATGTCGCCGATGCCACCACGAATTACACCGGCGTGGTTGGCCTTGCGACGGCAGCGGCGGATGTCAACGGCTCGACCAAAGCGACCTATACTGTGGAATTCGAAGGCAGCTACTCGGACGGCACCGCTGTGGCGCAGCTGACGAATTGGAACGGGCCTTTGGTGGCGGATTTTGCGAATAATAACGTTGGAATGTCCGTCACAGGCGGCGGCGCTGGCGATTTCAATGAGATCACGGTGACCGATGCGACAATCAGCGGTAACGGTTTTGCCGGGGGCCAGTTCTCGACAAGCTTGGACGGGGCACAGGTCAATGCCACCGGGACCAACGCGAATACGGCCGGAACGTTCTTTGGCTTTGACCCGACTTTGAGCGCACCTGCCGAAGTGGGCGGTGTGCTGGCCTCGCAAAACGGCACAGCGATTTTGACCGGGGCCTTTATGGGCGCGCTGCAATAACGCAGCAGCCCTCTGCCCCGTGGCCCGTGGCCCGTGGCCCGTGGCCTTACCCGTGGCAATGCGCCCTAATCCACAAGCATTTTTTGCAAAACCCTGTCTAAAATATTGGCAGGGCCTTGCCCGCCTACGCGCGGGTGGGCCGAGTTTCGGTTTGGAATTGCCTGTTTTCTAAGCTTGTGCAACGCTCAGCTATCGGAAATCAGGGCGAATCTATCTTCGTGCCCTGCCCTCCCCATAAAATGCCCGGCGCAAACATTTGCGCGACCCACGGGTGCCACAAGGAAAGGAAACTCCATGCATTCAACGACATCCAAATTCACAAGTGTGTTCTCGGGCGCAGCGATGCTGTCGCTTTTGGCGGCAGGCACAGCCTCAGCTGACGGCCATGCGACGCACCCAACGACTGGCCAGCCTTTGGCGTCGGACCAGACATTTACCTACATGGTGCTGGATAAATTCCCCTCGATCGACCCGCAGATCATCGAAGACGTTGAAGGTTCGGCTGTTGCGCGTGATCTCTTTGAGGGCCTGCTGAATCAAGATGCGGACGGCAATTTGATCCCCGGCGTGGCAACCGAATGGTCCGCAAGCGCGGACAAAAAGACATGGACCTTTAAGCTGCGTGACAATGCCAAATGGTCCAACGGCGATCCGGTGACCGCTGGCGATTTCGTCTATGCGTGGCGCCGTGCCGCTGATCCGGCGACCGCTTCGCCATATGCGTGGTTCATGGAGCTGACCACCATCACCAATGCCTCTGAAATTATCGCCGGTGAGGCCACGCCGACCGAACTTGGCGCGGTGGC
>CAYLLD010000177.1:0-5520 GCA_964384315.1 uncultured Rhodobacterales bacterium
TAGTCGAATCTTAACAGTCTCCAGGGGAAAGTTAGACTGCTTTTCCCATTTTTAACAGGGCCGTCGCATGGCACGATTTTTTTGTGGTAAAATTGGCAAGGCTCGGGACGACTATTCGACATAAATCCAAATTTACCTACGGGGGCTGCCTCTAGTATTTCTGAGCGCCTTTCACCCAAGTGGATGGGCTGCATCAGTAAAGTATCGAGGCATTTCGTGACCTGTCGGGCACGTAAATACCTCGTGCATGGCCGTGTGTGGGCCGTGCGGTGCGGCGGGCAAAGCTGGTGTAATCCCCGCTGGCCCAAACCTGTCGCGCCACTAACCTCAGCCCGGCAGCGCCACTTGACCAATCCCGCCACGCGTGGTGTTTTATGTCCCCAATGGCCAAGCTATATTTCAATTACTCCACGATGAACGCCGGAAAGAGCACCTTGCTTTTGCAGGCCTCTCACAACTACCGCGAGCGCGGGATGCAGACCTATCTGCTCACCGCCGATTTTGATGATCGCGCCGAGACGGGCAAGATTGCCTCGCGCATTGGCCTGTCATGCGAGGCGGATACCTTTAGCGCAAACACGGATCTATTTGCCCGCATTGAGGCGCGCCAAGCCCAAGAGGCGATTGCCTGCATTTTTGTTGACGAGGCTCAGTGGCTTTCCAAAGAGCAAGTTTGGCAATTGGCCCGTGCAGCGGATGATTTGGGCGTGCCGGTGATGTGCTATGGGCTGCGGGTGGATTTTCAGGGGCAGTTGTTCCCCGGTTCGGCGGCGCTTTTGGCTTGGGCCGATGAGATGCGCGAGGTGCGTACGATTTGCCATTGCGGCAAAAAGGCCACCATGGTCGTGCGCATGGGGGCCGATGGCAAGGCGCTCCGCGAGGGGCCGCAGGTTGAGGTGGGGGGCAACGAAACCTATGTGTCGCTGTGCCGCAAACACTACCGCGCGGCGACCGAAGGGCCCGGCCCAAGCAACAGCGGATCTGACGAAGCGGTCTAAGAGAATAGCGCCGCCTGCAACTCCTGCGCGCCGTTGAGCAATATCTCTTTTTTCTCCAGAGCCTGAGGAAAATGCAGACGCTGGCTCGGGCCATGCACCGCCAGCGCTGCGATAAAGCGCCCACGCGCATCACGCACTGGCACAGCAAGCGCCACCATGCCCTCCATGAACTCTTCACGATCCGTCGAATAGCCGTCACGGGCGATGGTCTTTAGCTCGTTCAAAAGCGCCTCAGAACTGCAATGGGTGTTGCGTGTACGCGGCTCAAGCATCAGCGTGCCCACAAGCTCTTCGCGGGATTTTGGCTTTAGCGAGGCCAGAAATACCTTGCCACTAGCCGTGCAGTGAAACGGCACCGCCGATCCCACGGGCAGTTGAATGCGCAGCGGCCAATCGGTCTCGACCCGGTCGACATATTGCATCCCCGTTTCATGAGCGACGACGAAATTCACCGTCTCACCGATCTGCGCGCCAACGCGTTTTAAAATTTGATGCCGCGCAAGATGTTGCGGATCGCCGTGCATCAGCCCGGCGGCCAATTCGCGCAACCGCCGCCCGGGCCGCAGCTTTTTGGGGTTTTCCGCGCGGGTCAAAAAACCTTCGGCCTCAAGGGTGGCGCAGAGCCTGTGGATGGTCTGCTTGGGCAGCCCCACATGTTCGTTCAACTCAGTGGGCGTCATCGCCCGGTCGCTGCGCCCCAGAACCTCAAGGATCAAGAGCATCCGCAGATTGGTTGGGATCCGGTCGTCAGTCATTCGTCCTCCAAAACCACAGGTAAAGACAGGAGCAAAAAGCCCAGGCGTCAAAATTCCATTGCTGTTTGAATTCGAATCACCCACAGTCATCATATGGTAATCGAGAACAAAAGTCTCAAAAATCATCAATTTGACGTGGTTATCGTCGGGGCAGGTTCCGCTGGCTGCGCGCTAGCGGGGCGTTTGTCCGAAGACCCGAGCCTCAAAATCGCTTTGGTTGAGGCAGGCGGACGCGATACCAACCCTTGGATCCACATCCCGGTTGGTTATTTTCGCACCATGGGCAACCCGGGGACGGACTGGCGCTATGTCACCCAAGCCGATGCGGGAATTGCCGGGCGCGCGATTGCTTGGCCGCGGGGCCGGGTCCTGGGCGGCTCTAGTTCGATCAATGGGCTTTTGTACGTTCGCGGTCAGCCGCAAGATTTTGACCAGTGGCGCCAGCTTGGCAATGCGGGCTGGGGCTGGGACGACGTGCTGCCCTATTTCAAGCGCGCCGAGAACTGGGAAAATGGCGCGGATGACCATAGAGGCGGCGACGGGCCTTTGCGGGTTTCAAACTCACGGCTTACGCGCCCGATCATTGATGGTTGGATTGAGGCGGCGGTGAACGCGGGCTATGCGCGCAACTCCGATTACAATGGCGCGGATCAAGAGGGGGTCGGGTACTTCCAACTCACCGCGCATAACGGGCGGCGGTGTAGCGCGGCTGTGGCCTATCTGCGCGATGCGCAAAAGCGGCCAAACCTAACGGTCTTTCCCAATCATCAGGTCAAGGGCCTTGTCTTTGACGGCGCGCGGGCCAGCGGCATTGAGGCTATGGGCGCTGACGGCGTGGCCCAGCGCTTTTCGGGCCGCGAGGTTGTGCTAAGTGCCGGGGCAATCGGCAGCCCACAAATCCTAATGCTCTCAGGGATCGGTCCCGAAGACGAACTGACCCGCCACGGCATCACCCCGCGCCATGTGCTAAGCGGCGTTGGGCAGAACCTGCAGGATCATCTGCAAGCGCGCCCAGTGTTCAAAACCCCTTCCTCGACCATGAACACCGAGACCAATAGCCTGATCAAAAAGGCCATGATGGCGGCGGAATATGCCCTCAGGCGCACGGGGCCGATGACCATGGCCGCCAGCCTTGGAACCGGATTTCTCAAAACCCGCCCCGAGCTTGAGACCCCTGATATTCAGTTCCATATCCAGCCTTGGAGCGCCGATAAGCCCTCGGATGGGCCCCACAAATTCTCGGCCTTTACCGCCTCGGTGCTGCAACTGCGCCCCGAAAGCGCGGGGCATATCGCGCTGGCCTCAAAGGATTACCGCGACCACCCGCTGATCCATCCGAATTATCTGGCCACCCAAACCGATCAGCGCACGCTGGTAGACGGCATCAAAATCGCACGCAAAATCGCGGCCACCGCGCCTTTGGCCCAGATGATCACCGATGAACATGCGCCGGGCCTTGATGTCGGGCTTAATGACGACGCGGCGATTTTGGACTGGGCGCGGCGCACGGCCACGACGATTTATCACCCCACGGGCACCTGCAAGATGGGCCAAGACGAAGGCGCGGTGGTGGATGACAGGCTTAAGGTTCACGGGGTGCCGGGGCTGCGTATCGCCGACGCTTCGATCATGCCTGTGATCACCTCGGGCAACACCAATGCACCTTGCATCATGATCGGTGAAAAACTGGCGGATATGCTCAAAGCGGACCTGCGCGCATGAGGGACAAAGCTTGTCAGATGCGCGGCGCTGGTCCTAGGGTTGACGAATAGGGTTTATAAATACGGGGCGAAACGGCGCACACAGAAGGCGCCCTAGTCTTAAACAAGCTGGTTTCAGAGCCTTCGCGGACCAGCCAAAAACCAAAAAAGAGGGCGACACAAGGGAGGATCAAATGGATCTGAAAAAACTAACCACGGGCCTCGCAGCTGCGGCTGTTGGCCTCTCCATGATGGCGACCAGCGTCATGGCGCAAACCGTTATCCGTGTGCAATCGGTGATCCCGGCGGCGGCGGACGAAGTTGTGATGCTTGAAGAGTTCGCGGCCGATGTGGCTGCCTTGACCAATGGGTCGGTCAAAATCGAAGTGCTGCCTGCGGGCGCCGTTGTGGGCGTGCGCGAGACCCTTGATGCGGTGGATGCCGGTCTGATCGAGGGCGGCTTTGCGTGGACCCACTACTGGTCCGGCAAACATCCAGCGGCGATGCTCTTTGGCTCGCCGGTGGCGGGCGCGGGCGTTGGCATCGACAACATCGCGTTCTTGAGCTGGTTCCAATACGGCGGCGGGCGCGAGCTATACGACCAGCTCTGGGATGAGATGGGCGTAAACGTCAAAGGCTTTATGCTGCAACCCGTGGGCCCCGAGGCGCTTGGCTGGTTCAAAGAGCCGATCAACTCGATGGATGATTTCCGCAAATATACCTTCCGCACACCTCCGGGCATTCCGGGTCAGACCTATAAAGACATCGGTGTGGCCTCGGTGGCTATGGGCGGCGGGGACATCCTGCCTGCGCTGGAAAAGGGGACGATTGACGCCGCTGAGTGGTGTTGCCCCAAGCCTGACAGCGTCTTTGGTTTCCAAAAGGTGCTCAAGCATTACTATCTGCAAGGCTTGCATCAGGTGGTCGTGAACGCCGATCTTTATCTCAATGGCGATGTCTATAACGGGCTGACCGATCTTGAGAAAAAGGCCATCGAAGTGGCGGCCAATGCGTCGCTGTCCAAGGCGATGTCTTATCGGATCTTTGAAAACGGCAAAGCGCTGAAGGATCTGACGGAAAACCACGGTGTGATCTTGCATGACACCCCTGCGGATTACTTTCCGGCCTATATGAACGCCGCCCGCGCCTCGCTCGAAAAGAACGCGGCCGAAAACGCGTTCTTTGCCGAGGTATGGCAGAGCCAAAAGGACTTTGCGGCCATCGCTGTGCCGTTCTGGGCGGGGGCGCAGGCCTCGAATGCGGCCCTTGGCAAAGCCTTTGCGGATAGCGTGAAGTAAATCCGTAACGCAAAGACCACAAACTTGGGGCGGGCCCATGCGGCCCGTCTTTTCTGAGGCAAAACCAAAAAACGCCCAGATCAAACGACCGGGAGGGGACCCTAATGGCCGACGAGGTTAAACCACACGAGCTGGAGATCACCGATGAGTTGATCGCCGAGCGTAATGATTTCACCCCCGGCGAGACGCCCGAGGATATGACGCCTTGGATGCGGCCTATCGTGGGCGGCATTGATCGCCTGAACCTCTGGGTGGGGCGCATCGCCTGCCTCTTGGCCGTCCCCCTGATTTTCGCCATCGTCTTTGAGGTCCTGAGCCGTCAGGGCTTTTCGCTGCTCTCTGGCTGGGGCCGCGATGATCTGGCGCGCGAACTTGGCCTTGGCCCAACGCTTTGGGTCTATGAAATTTCCCGCATGCTCGCCGGGGTGCTGTTTATGCTGGGCGCGGGCTACGCGCTGATGCGCGGGGTGCATATCCGCGCCGATTTCATCTACCGCACTTGGAGCCGCGAGCGCCAAGTCACCGTCGACGCGATTCTCTATCTTTTGTTCTTCTTCCCCTCGATGCTGTTCTTTTTCTGGGTCAGTTTCGAGTTCACCTACAAAGCTTGGGCGACATGGGAGCGGGCCATGGACACCACCATGATGGCCCCCCTCGCCCCGGCGCGCACCGCAATGCCCCTCGCCGCCGCTCTGCTGTTTCTGCAAGGCATCTCTGAGCTCTTGAAAAGCCTCTATGAAATGTCCGCTGGACGCCGCGCGATATTCGT
>CAYLLD010000178.1:0-5440 GCA_964384315.1 uncultured Rhodobacterales bacterium
CCTTGAGCCAACCGGTCAGGCCGGTCTCGCGAAACACCATGGGCAGGCCCGAGCGGTTCGACAGCAGAATGTCCCAGCCCATGACGATGAAGACCTCCGAGAGCGACATGGTGGCCAAGAGGAACACCAGCCAGCGGCTTTGGGCGGCGCGGGACATGCGGGTGAGCAGATAGGTGAAGGGAAAGGCGGTCAGCACCGCCAAAAGCGAGGCGATCACCGCGTAATAGAGCGAATAGTAGAGCCGATTGAGATAGAGCATGGTCGAGCTGTTGGGCCAGTCCGCGCCCACGAAAAACCGCTGGTAATTTGCGCCGGTAAAGGCCCATTCCCACGCGCCGCCTTCGATTTTCTGTCCGAAAGAAATGGCGAGGACCAGTAGAAACGGCACGATACAAAACGTCAGCACCATCAGCCATAAACCCAGCTTGAAGGGCGAGATTGCGGGCTTTGCGCTGACGGGCTGAACAAACTCGTCGATGATCTCGGCGCTGCTCATGCGGTGCTCGCAGCGGGGTACACAAACAGCGCAGCGGGCGGCACATGAAGCGCAGCCTCATCGCCAATTGCAAAGGCCTGCGCGCTCTGGCTCATAGCCTGTTCCACCATCATCGGGCCAAGCCCCGTATCGAGATAAATATCGCGGGTCGATCCCACATCGCGCACAAAGGTCACCTTGGCGGGGATCATGTTATCGCCGGTTTGGGCAGCCCCCAGTTCGGCCTGCTCTGGCCGAAAGGCGACCCGCACCTTGGAGCCATTCATAAAGTTCAAACGCCGCGCGCCCAGCCACAGCCCCCCCGCGCTCAAGAGCCCGTCCTGCACAGCCGCGTCAAAGAAATTCGCCCGCCCGATGAAATCCGCGACAAAGGCGTTTTGGGGCTTGTGATAGATATCCTGCGGCGGGCCAAATTGCTCAACGCGCCCGTTCGACATCACCACGATTTTATCGGCCATGGTCATGGCCTCGCGCTGGTCGTGGGTGACGACGATGGTGGTGATGCCAAGGCGCTGCTGCAACATGCGCAGTTCGACCTGCATGGCCTCGCGCAGGTTCGCATCGAGCGCCGACATCGGCTCATCGAGCAAAAAGATATCCGGCTCTTGCGCCAAAGCCCGCGCAATGGCCACGCGCTGGCGCTGCCCGCCGGACAAAGCCCCGATCCGGCGATCCGCAAAGGCGCTCAGCTGCACCATATCCAAAAGCTGCGCCGCCTTGGCATGGGCCTCGCTTTTGGAAACCCCGTCAATGGTCAGTGCATAACAGACGTTCTCGCGCACGTTCAGATGCGGGAAGAGCGCGAAGTTTTGAAACACCATGCCGAATTTGCGCAGATGGGCCGGCACATCGGTCAAATCCCGATCGCCGTGCAAAATCCGCCCAGCGCTTGGCTCTTCAAGACCCGCGATGATGCGCAAAAGCGTGGTCTTGCCGCAGCCGGACGGGCCCAAAAGCGCCGTCAATTCGCCTGCGGCAAATTCAAGGTCCACGCCCTCTACTGCGCGGACCTTGCCATAGTCCTTGCGGACCGTTTTGAGCGTCAGATCACTCATCGTGCCTTACGCAGAACCGAGCATCTTTTCCCACGTTTCCTTGATGAAGGTCTCGTTGTCGAGATAGGCCTCATAGGCGGGCTGGATCGCGGGCGTGCCCGAGACAAAGGCGAATTCCTCGTCGGTCAGATCGGTCTTTTCCTTGGCCACCAAAGGCGCGGTGCCAATGTTGCGCGACATCAGCGCTTGGGTCGCCGGATCGGACGAGAAGTTGATGAAAGCCTCGGCCTCAGCGGATTTTTCCGACAAGGGCGAGAGCACCCAAGAGCCGTATCCCTGCGGATTGCCCTCTTTGGGGAAGAGCGATTTGATCGGGAAGCCGTCCGCCGCCATCAGCTGCGAGACGTCGTGATAATACATGCCGCCGATCACATCGCCGTTTTTCATCGCTTGCTCCATCTGGCTCTCAGCGGACCACCAAAGCGCGGTATTGGCCTTAAGCTCGCTCGCCTTTTCAACCAGCGCCACGATGCCGTCATTGGTGGCAAAGGTCGCCTCGCCCTCAAAGAACGTCGCCGCAACCACGTCCAAAAGGTTCGAGTTGAACAGCTTCGACAGGCCAAGGCTGGCCTCATACATGCCGCCATCCCAGAAATCCGCCCAGCTGGTGGGCGCGGTGGTGACCTGCTCGGGGTTGATGACCATGGACGAGAACCACGACATCGCGCCCACGCCGATCACGCCGGTGGTGTCCTCATAGACGAAGTAATCGTCGAGGTTCGAGCTGGCGGGCATGTTCTTGGGGTCTAGCGGGGCCAAAAGACCGCCGATGCGCGAGGCTTTGATCAGCGCGTCGCGGGCAAAGAGCGAGACGTCCGTGGGCGCGTTGCCCGAACCTGCGGCCTGCTGCATGGTGATCAGCCAATCCGAGGAATTGGGCTGGGTGATGCTTTCGATCTCGATCCCCGTGGCCTCGGTGAAAGCGGGGTAGACGAAGGACTTGAAGCTGTCCTCAAAATAGCCGCCGTAAGAGCCGACACGCAGGGTGCGCGCCTGCGCCAGCGCGGGGGCGGCGAGCGTGCTGCCTGCCACGGCGAGGCCGCCTAGGCTGGCGGAAGTTTTCAGGAATGAACGGCGATTGGTCTTGGTCATGGATGGTCCCTCGTGTCGCAAACTTGGTTTCTCTCTCGGGCGCGCCAGCCTCATGATCTGCCTCAAGATGCATTGCAAAAGACCGCCGCGCCGAGCTTGCGTTCATTGGGCAAATGCGCCCCCCGCCGTGTCAATGAAGCGGCGGCGAAACTTGGCGGCCCCAAAACGAAATTGGCCAGTTGTGAATTTATTAGGCAGAATTTGTCCCTCCATGTTCATAACGGCAGCATTTTTCGATCTAAGTTTAATTTTTATGCAAGCCCCTTGAAATGGCGACCCGAATCCGTCGAAGCTTGGGACAGCACATAGGAAAGGATCAGTGATGGGCCTCTTGGAAACCACCTTAGAAACGGAACAATTGAGAGCGATCAAAATCGAAGAGGCAAGCCTGCCGGTCATCGACATCTCGGGCCTGCGCTCGGGCGATCCGGCGGACAAAGCCCGCGTGGCACGCGCCTTGGGCGATGCGGCGCGCACCTCGGGGTTTTTCTACATCACCGACCACGGCGTCGCCCAAAGCCTGATCGACGGGGTCATGGCGGCCTCGAAGGCCTTTCACGAAAAGCCGCGCTCGTTCAAAATGAAATATTGGTCCGGCTTCTCAACCCATCACCGCGGCTATGTCCCCTTTGAGGAAAACGGCGGCGATTTTCCAAAAGAGATCAATTTTAATGAGGCGTGGGATATGTCCTACGAGGCCCCCGCCGATCATCCCGATTACCTCGCGAAATGGCGCATGACCGGCCCGAATATCTGGCCCGACATCGACGGCTGGAAAGACGCGGTCTCTGGCTATTACGACGCAATTTTTGACCTCGGCCTGACCTTGATGGACGCGCTGGCCATCGAGCTGGGGGTGCCGCCCGAAGAGCTGACCAAACACATCACCAACCCGACCTCGCAGCTGCGGATGCTGCGCTATCTTGAGAACGACATGGACGCGACCAAAGACGTGATGGGCATCACCGCTCATTCGGATTTTGAGTGCTTTACGATCCTGTTGCAGGGCGGACCCGGTCTGGAGGTGATGAACGCCGAGGATGTCTGGGTTGAGGCCCCGCCCATTCCGGGTTGTTTTATCGTGAATATTGGCGATATTTTTGAGACGTGGTCCGGCGGGCAGTTCAAATCGACCCAGCACCGTGTCACCAATATCGGGCGCGAGCGCTACTCGTTCCCGCTGTTCTTTGGGCTGGATTACCACGCCGTGGTTGAGCCGCTAGAGAAATTCCGCACCCCTGAGACGCTGGCGAAATACCCGCCGCTCAAGGCGGGCGAGCATCTGATGCGCATGACCGTGCGCGGGTTTCGCTATTTGGCGGATGGTCATGCCAAGGGCGAGATCCCGCTCGATTATGAGGTGCCGGAGGTCAATCCGTTCAAGCGCGAGGCCAAAGCGCCAAGCGCCTAAGCCACTAAAGCGCCTTTGCCAGCGGCGTGTGGTCGGTTTGTGAGAGCGGCGCATCCGCTTGCGGGCTTGGGACGACCTCTAGGACGAACGCGTCTTGCGCCACCGCTTCGAAGTCGCGGCCAAGGGCCACGGGATCAAAATCGCCGATCAAAACCGCGCGTTTGTTCTTGGCGACTTCAACCGCAATGCTGCGAATGACATTGGGGCGCGGCCATTTGTGCGAGAGCGAGACAACGACGCGTTCCGCATCGCGGCGGGCCAGCTCAAGCGAGGCATCCGCCGCCCCTTCATCGCAAAAAATCACATCCGCCTCTTGCAGGCGTTCAACCGCGCGCAGGGTCATCAAATCCGGCGCATCAGGGAGCGCGCGCAGGATCGACAACCGCGCAGATTGGTCCGCCTTGGGCGCCCCGCCCGCCGCAATCGCCGCCTTGATCGCAATCGCCGCTTGATCCTCAGCGCCGCTCACGTGATGCAGATAAGGCGTGCCTTTAAAGACCCACGCCCAAAACGCGCGCCGCTCGTGCTTTTCCACATGCTGCGCCACACTGGCGCGCAAGCGGCCCGCCAGCGCGGACAAGGCCCCGACGCGCGGGGGCAGCATCGTCTCGATTTTCGACTTGATCGCGCGGCCCAGAACCGGCGCGGTGCCTTCGGTGCCGATGGCGACGACCACGGGATCGCGATCCACGATCGAGGGGGTGATCACGTCGCAGAGTTCCGGCTGATCCACCACATTCACCACCGCGCCAAACGCCTTGGCCACCGGATGCAACGCCGCATCCGCGCCCGGACAACCCGTGGCCAAAAACGTCAGCGCCGCGCCCTCGAAGAGAGCCGGTGAGAGCGCTTCATCAACGTGGATCGCCCGCCCCTCTTGGACCAGTGCGGTGAGTTCATTGTCGAGCTTGGGCGCAACCAGCACGATTTGCGCGTCGGTTTTTGTGGCCAGCCGCGCCTTTTGCGCTGCCGTCTCACCGCCGCCAATTATGACAATCCGCCGCCCCGTGGTGCGGAAAAACATCGGAAAACTCTTCATCGCTACTCTCCTATTCTGCCGCTTGGGGGGAGCTATGCTGCGCGATCAAATCGGCGATTTCCGCGCGGCAGGTGCCACAATTCGTACCAGCCCCCGTCACCTCGCCAATGGCATCGACGGTGGGCGCGCGTCCCGAAAGAAAGGCCTCAAGCACCGTGTTTTGCCCCACGCCCATACAAGAACAGAGCGTCGGCCCCGCGCTTGGCACGCCCTTGGCGGGACGGGCGGCAAGCACCTCGGCCTCTTCGACACCAAGTTGGCTGATCACAAAATCACGGGCGACGACCACGGGCTCAGGGGCAACAAAAAGCGCGGCTTGCAAGATTGTGCCATCAAAAATCGCAACC
>CAYLLD010000179.1:0-4207 GCA_964384315.1 uncultured Rhodobacterales bacterium
GCTCGGGCGTTGTCTCGAAGATCATCACTTAAGTAATCCTGCGCGCGCGGGGGCACGGTCCGTCGCGCGCGTTTTCGTTTAAACTGCCAGCCCTTTAGAGAGGCAACAACACATGCAGTCGCAAACCATACGCATCCGGCTCAAAGCCTTCGATTTCCGTGTGCTTGACGCAAGCACCGCTGAAATCGTGAACACGGCCAAGCGTACAGGTGCCACAGTGCGCGGTCCTATTCCGCTGCCCAACAGAATCGAAAAATATACGGTTCTGCGTGGTCCGCACGTTAACAAGAAGGCCCGCGAACAGTTTGAAATCCGCACGCACAAGCGCTTGATGGATATCGTAGACCCGACGCCGCAAACGGTTGATGCTTTGATGAAGCTCGATCTCGCTGCTGGCGTTGATGTAGAAATCAAGCTTTAGAGGATCACTCAGATGCGCTCTGGAGTTATCGCAAAAAAACTGGGCATGACCCGGTTGTTCACCGAAGACGGTAAGCAGGTTCCTGTGACCGTTCTTCAATTGGAAAACCTGCAAGTTGTAGCACAGCGCACGCAAGAGCGTGACGGCTACACCGCTGTGCAGCTTGGGGCAGGGGCCGCTAAGGCCAAGAATGTCACCAAGCAGATGCGCGGTCACTTTGCTGTGGCGAAGGTGGAACCCAAGCGCAAAGTCGCTGAGTTCCGCGTCTCGCCCGAGAACCTCATCGAGGTTGGCGAAGAGATCGTTGCGGCCCATTACGTCGAAGGTCAATTCGTCGACGTGGCTGGGACATCGATTGGTAAAGGCTTTGCCGGTGCCATGAAGCGGCACAACTTTGGTGGTCTGCGCGCGTCGCACGGGGTTTCGATCTCGCACCGCTCGCACGGCTCAACAGGTCAGTGTCAGGATCCCGGTCGGGTTTTCAAAGGTAAGAAAATGGCGGGCCACATGGGTGCTGCGCGGGTCACCACGCAAAACCTACAGGTCGTCAAAACCGACATGGATCGCAATCTGATCATGATCAAAGGTGCCGTTCCCGGTTCCAAAGGCGGTTGGGTTACCATCAAGGACGCGGTCAAAAAGGCTGCTGCCAAAGATGTGGTGATGCCTGCGGCTTTGCGGTCGGCCTATGAGGCTTCGAAAGCAGAAGCAGCAGCAGCACCGGCAGCGGAAGCTGCGCCTGAGGAAGGTAAAGAGTGATGAAAGCCGATGTGATGAAACTCGATGCCAAAAAGGCCGGATCGATTGATCTGGACGACGGCATCTTCGGGCTGGAGCCTCGCGGCGACATCCTGCACCGCGTTGTGCGCTGGCAGCGTGCCCGTTCGCAGGCTGGCACCCATAAGGTCAAGACACGGTCCGAGGTCAGTTATTCGACCAAAAAGATCTATCGCCAAAAGGGGACAGGCGGCGCGCGGCACGGCTCGCGCAAGGCGCCCATCTTCCGCAAAGGTGGTGTCTACAAGGGTCCAACCCCCCGTAGCCACGCCCATGATCTGCCCAAAAAGTTCCGCAAGCTTGGTCTCAAGCACGCGCTGAGCGCGAAAGTCACCGCTGGCGAGATGATCGTCATCGATGAGGCGAAACTTGCTGGTGCCAAGACCAAGGAACTGGCGAATGCTCTGAAAGGCCTCGGCCTGAAGCGCACGCTCATCATTGATGGGCCTGAGGTTGACGCCAATTTCGCCCGTGCGGCGCAAAACATCGCTGATGTTGATGTGTTGCCCAGCCAAGGTGCGAATGTTTATGACATCCTGCGCCGCGACACGCTTGTTGTGACCAAGGCCGGTATCGAAGCGCTGGAGGCGCGGTTGAAATGAGTGCCAAGCCAGAACATTACGATGTGATCCGCAAGCCGATCATCACCGAGAAAACGACCATGGCCTCCGAGCATGGCGCGGTGGTTTTCGAGGTCGCAATCGACGCCAATAAACCGTCGATTAAGGCCGCGGTGGAAGAGCTCTTTGGCGTGAAAGTCAAAGCGGTCAACACCACGATCACCAAAGGTAAGGTCAAACGGTTCCGCGGTCAGCTGGGGAAACGTAAAGACGTCAAGAAAGCCTATGTGACACTCGAAGATGGCAACACCATCGACGTGTCCACGGGCCTATAATTTAAACTGTAAACGGAAGACAGCAAGATGGCATTAAAGACGTTCAAACCGTCAACGCCAGGCCAGCGCGGGCTGGTTCTGATCGACCGTTCGGAACTGTATAAGGGACGCCCCATCAAAGCCTTGACCCAAGGTTTGATGAAAAAGGCGGGCCGGAACAATACCGGACGGATTACCATGCGCCGCCGCGGCGGTGGGGCCAAGCGGCTCTATCGCATCGTCGATTTCAAACGTCGTAAGATGGACGTTGAGGCGATTGTCGAGCGGATTGAGTATGATCCCAACCGGACAGCCTTTATTGCGCTCATTCGGTACACCGATGGGGAGCAATCCTACATCATCGCGCCACAGCGTTTGGGCGTGGGCGACAAAGTGATCGCAGGCACCAAGGTCGACGTGAAGCCGGGCAATTCCATGCCCTTCACCGGCATGCCAATCGGTACAATCATCCACAACATCGAGCTTAAGCCAGGCAAGGGCGGTCAAATCGCGCGCGCTGCTGGGACTTATGCTCAGTTTGTTGGTCGTGATGGCGGTTACGCGCAAATCCGGCTTAGCTCTGGCGAGCTGCGTCTGGTGCGTCAGGAATGTATGGCAACGGTTGGCGCGGTTTCGAACCCTGACAACTCGAACCAGAACATGGGTAAAGCGGGCCGGATGCGTCACAAGGGCAAACGCCCACACGTGCGCGGTGTTGTTATGAACCCCGTCGATCACCCCCATGGTGGTGGTGAAGGTCGCACATCGGGTGGTCGCCATCCGGTTACCCCTTGGGGTAAGCCCACGAAGGGCGCGCGGACCCGCACCAATAAAACCACTGATAAATTCATCATCCGTTCGCGTCACGCGAAGAAAAAGGGGCGTTAATCCATGTCTCGTTCAGTTTGGAAAGGCCCTTTTGTCGACGCTCACGTTCTCAAGAAGGCCGAGAAAGCGCGCGAAAGCGGGCGCAACGATGTGATCAAGATTTGGTCGCGTCGCTCTACAATTCTGCCGCAGTTCGTTGGTTTGACCTTCGGCATCTATAATGGCCAAAAGCACATTCCGGTGATGATCTCCGAGGATATGATCGGCCAAAAGTTTGGTGAATACTCCCCGACCCGTACCTATTACGGCCATGCGGCGGACAAAAAAGCGAAGCGGAAATAAGCCATGGGTAAAGAGAAAAATCCTCGCCGCGTGGCAGAGAACGAAGCGATGGCCAAGCTGCGCATGCTCAAGACGAGCCCGCAAAAGCTGAACCTCCTCGCTCAGATGATCCGCAACAAGCCCGTTGGCAAAGCGCTGTCGGATCTGACGTTCTCGAAGCGCCGTGTCGCGCTTGACGTGAAGAAATGCCTGCAATCGGCGATCGCCAATGCAGAAAACAATCATGGTCTGGATGTGGACGAGCTGATCGTGGCGGAAGCCTATGTCGGTAAGAACTTGGTCATGAAACGTGGTCGCCCTCGTGCGCGGGGCCGGTATGGCAAAATTCTTAAGCCGTTCGCGGAAATCACGATCAAGGTTCGCCAGATTGAGGAGCAAGCCTAATGGGGCAGAAGATTAATCCAATCGGTCTGCGCCTGCAGGTCAACCGTACATGGGACAGCCGTTGGTACGCCGACGGGGAGGAATATGGTGAGCTTCTGCACGAAGACATCAAAATCCGCGAGTTCATCCACGAAGAGTGCAAGCAAGCTGGCATTTCGCGTGTGATTATTGAGCGTCCTCACAAGAAATGTCGTGTGTCGATCCATTCGGCGCGCCCCGGTGTTATCATCGGTAAGCGTGGCGCTGACATCGAGGTTCTGCGCAAGAAATTGGCCCAGTTCACCGCGTCAGAGCTTCATCTGAACATCATCGAGGTGCGCAAGCCCGAGATCGACGCCGCTTTGGTGGCCGAGAGCGTGGCGCAGCAGCTTGAGCGTCGGGTGTCGTTCCGTCGTGCGATGAAACGGTCGGTGCAAAACGCGATGCGTATGGGTGCTTTGGGCATCCGGATCAACGTAGCCGGTCGTTTGGGCGGTGCTGAGATTGCGCGGACCGAATGGTATCGTGAGGGCCGCGTGCCCCTGCATACCCTGCGGGCCGACATCGATTACGCGCATGCCGAAGGCCTAACCGCCTACGGG
>CAYLLD010000179.1:4217-4937 GCA_964384315.1 uncultured Rhodobacterales bacterium
TGGATCTTCAAAGGCGAGATCATGGAACACGACCCCGCTGCTCGTGACAAGCGCAACTCGGAAATTCAAGAAAGCGGTATGCGGCCCCAACAGGGACGTTGATCGGCTTTAAGGAGTAGACGCGATGCTATCGCCAAAAAGAACAAAATTCCGCAAAATGCACAAAGGCCGGATCAAGGGCCTTGCAAAGGGCGGCACTGATCTGAACTTTGGCTCTTTCGGGCTGAAGGCAACAACACCCGAGCGTGTCACAGCGCGCCAAATCGAAGCGGCGCGTCGTGCGATGACCCGCCACATGAAACGGCAAGGGCGGGTCTGGATCCGCATCTTCCCCGATGTGGCTGTCTCTGCCAAGCCGACCGAAGTGCGGATGGGTAAAGGTAAAGGTTCGGTTGAATACTGGGCCGCTAAGATCAAGCCGGGCCGCATGATGTTTGAAATCGACGGTGTGACCGAAGTGGTCGCCCGCGAGGCTCTGCGTCTTGCTGCCATGAAGCTACCGGTGAAAACCCGCGTGGTTCAGCGCGAAGACTGGTAATTTTCGCCAGTTGTTTGAATTAGAGCCCTGCCGGGAAATCGGCGGGGCTTTTTGTTTGGGTGTCCAGGGTTTTGCGCGCAATGGCAAAGGCCCAAGAGAGGGTCACTTATCGGCCGTGCCCCATCCATAATTGAACGAGACGGAAATGCGTTCGTCCTCTGCCATATTCATCGGCACTTCGT
>CAYLLD010000179.1:4947-5433 GCA_964384315.1 uncultured Rhodobacterales bacterium
GGTGGCATAGGTCGGTACCAAGGTCAGCCCCAGCTGTAATTAAAGCTGACCGAGATACGGTCGTCCTCGGCCATATTCATCGGCACTTCGTGGCGCAGCCAGCTTTCCCACATCAACACATCGCCCACCACTGGCTCGACATAGACAAAGGGCTGCAGTGGCTCGGGGGCGTCTTTGAGCCGCGGCGGGGCGGCCATCATCATGGCTAAACGCGGGTCTTCGAATTTGATCGCAGAGGTGCCAGCGGGCATGGCGACATAGGTTGTGCCCGAGATCACCGAATGGGGGTGGATATGGGCGGTATGGATGCCGCCTTCGGGCAGGATGTTGATCCAAAGGCTGTCGAGCACGAGGGGCCGCTCGCCCAGATCAAATTGCAGCGCGGCGGCGAATTTGGCCGCATGGGCGTCGAGGGCTTTGCGCATGGCCTCAAAGATTGGCATGCGCCATGGCAGATCATCGAGGGAGGCATAGGAGGTATAGCCC
>CAYLLD010000180.1:0-5419 GCA_964384315.1 uncultured Rhodobacterales bacterium
CCCCAAAGGGTTTCGCGACTATTTTGGCGCGCAGGTACAGGCGCGCGGCGACATGTTGGCGCAAATTGCCGAAGTGTATCAGCGCTACGGCTTTGATCCGCTCGAAACATCCGCCGTAGAGACCGTCGAGGCTTTGGGTAAGTTTCTGCCTGATGTGGATCGCCCGAACGAGGGTGTGTTTGCGTGGCAAGAGGATGACGAGAGCTGGCTGGCGCTGCGCTATGATCTGACCGCGCCGCTTGCGCGGGTCTACGCCCAGCACCGCAACAATCTGCCCACGCCCTACCGCCGCTACGCCATGGGGCCGGTCTGGCGCAACGAAAAGCCGGGGCCGGGGCGGTTTCGCCAGTTTTACCAATGTGACGCCGATACGGTGGGCGCGCCTTCGGTGGCAGCCGATGCCGAGATTTGCGCGATGCTGGCCGATACATTTGGTGTGCTCGGGATCAAGACCACGGATGTGCTGATCCGCCTGAACAACCGCAAGGTTCTCAACGGCGTGATGGAGGCCTGCGGCATTCTCAACCCCGACGCCCCCGATGAGATGGCGCGTGAGCGCGGGATTGTGCTGCGGGCGATCGATAAGATGGATCGGCTGGGCGCTGAGGGCGTGGCGGCGCTGATGACCGCTGGGCGCAAGGACGAGAGCGGCGATTTCACCGATGGTGCGGGTCTGGGGCAGGGCGCGGTTGACGCGGTGCTGGCCTTTGTGAATGCCGAGGCGGGCAGCGCGGCGGCCACCTGCGCGAATTTGCGCGATTTGGTGGCGGGTTCTGCGACCGGCGCGGCTGGCATCGACGAGCTAGAGCAAATGGGCGCGCTTCTTGAGGGCGCGGGTTATGGGGCGGAACGCATCCGCATTGATCCGGCGGTGGTGCGCGGTCTGGGCTATTACACCGGCCCCGTGTTCGAGGCCGAACTGACCTTTGATATTCTCGACGAAAAGGGCCGCAAGCGCCAGTTTGGATCGGTGGCGGGTGGCGGGCGCTACGACGATCTGGTCAAGCGCTTCACTGGCCAAGAGGTTCCTGCCACGGGTATTTCCATCGGCGTTGATCGCCTGCTGGCCGCGCTTGAGGCGACCAAAGCGCCCACGCCGCCCCCCGGCCCCGTCATCATCACGGTGATGGATCGCGAGCGCATGGGCGATTATCAGGCCATGGCGCGCGAGTTGCGCAGCGCGGGGCTGCGGGCCGAGGTCTATCTGGGCAATCCCAAAAACTTTGGCAATCAGCTCAAATACGCGGACCGCCGCGCCAGCCCTGTTGCGGTGATCGAGGGCGGGGATGAAAAGGCCAAGGGCGTGGTGCAGATCAAGGATCTGGCGCTGGGCGCGCGGCTGGCCGCCGAGATCGAGACCAATGACGACTGGAAAGCGCAACCGGCGCAGATGGAAATCAACCGCGCCGATCTGGTGAGCGAAATTCGCAAGATGATCGCCCGCGCTGGGGACGAAAAGTGACCACCAAAGGGGCGGCAGATCCAGCGGCTTTGGCGGCTCAGTTTCTTGACCAATTCGTGGCCCTTGGGGCGCAGCGGGTCGAGCCGGGCTATCTTTTGCCCGCCGAGATGCTGCTTGATCTTTACGGCGAGGACATCCGCGCCCGCGCTTATCGCACCGATGATCCGGTGCTGGGCGAGCAGATGCTGCGCCCTGATTTCACTGTCCCGATCTTGCGCGCGCATCTCACGGGCGAACGTGCGGCGGCGCGCTACGCCTATGCGGGGCCGGTGTGGCGACGGCAGGCTTTTGGCTCGTCGCGCCCCAACGAATTTTGGCAGGCTGGCTTTGAAATCGTAGGCGATGCGGATCGCGCGGCCAATGATGCGCTGGTTTTCACGGCAATCGCGCAGGCCCTTGAGGGCCACAATGTCACCCCAATCACGGGCGATTTGTCGATCATTTTTGCGGCCATTGACGCGCTCAGCACCACCGATGCGCGCAAGACCGCCCTGCGCCGCCATGTCTGGCGACCGCGCCGTTTTGAGCGGCTGCTAAATCGCTTTGTGGGCACTACGCCTTTTGATTGCGACACCCGCGAACCCCGCCACTCGGACGCGCCGCATCTGGGTTTGCGCAGCCAAGCCGAGGTGACCGCGCGGCTTGAGCGTTTGGCGGGCAATACCACGGCTGAGGCGCTGTCGAACGAAGACATGAGCTTGATGTCGGCGGTTTTGAACCTGCGCGGCACCGCGCCAGCCTGTTTGGCGGGTCTGCAGGTGCTGGCAAAGCAATTCACGGCGCTTGACGCTTCGGCGCAGAGCTTTGAGGCGCGGCTTGAGGCTTTGGCGGCGCAGGGCGTTGACGTGGATGCCCTTGGCTTTGACGGGGCGTTTGGGCGCGGCTCGATGGAATATTATGACGGGTTCACCTTTGCTTTCATGGGGCAAAGCGGCGATGCGGTCGCCCAAGGGGGGCGCTACGATGCGCTTAGCGGCGTTTTGGGCGCTGCCCTTGGCCGCGCGGCAATCACTCCAGCGGTGGGCGGGGTTATCTGGCCGGGCGCGTTGGCGGGGGTGACACCATGAGTTTGAAACTGGGAATGCCCTCCAAGGGGCGGATGCAGGCCGATGCCATCGCATGGTTTGGAGCGCGGGGGATCACCATTCGCCCAGCCGAGGGTGGGCGCAATTACACTGGCAAAATCGAGGGGATCGACGGCGTGTCCCTGACCATGCTCTCTGCCGGTGAAATCCCGCGCGAGCTGGCAGCGGGGCGCATCCATCTGGGCATCACCGGCCGCGATCTGGTCGAAGAAAAACTGCCCGGTGCCGCCACGCAAGTGGCGCCGATTGCGGACATGGGCTTTGCCTTTGCGGATCTGATTATTGCGGTGCCCGACTTTTGGGTTGATGTGGAAACCATCGACGATCTTGACGCGGTTGCCGCGCAGTTTCGCGCCAATCACGGCCACCGCCTGCGCATCGCCACCAAATACCACAACCTCGTGCGCAAGTTTCTGACCGAGCACGATGTGGCGGATTATCAGCTAGTGGACAGCCAAGGGGCGACCGAGGGCACCGTGCGCAATCTGACCGCCGAGGCAATCGCCGACATCACCACCACAGGCGCGACCCTTGAGGCGAACTCGCTGCGGATTTTGCGCGATGGGCTGATTTTGCAAAGTGAAGCGGTGCTTTATCGAAGCAATATCGCCAGTTTTACCCCCGAGGCAGAGGCCGCCGCGACACGCTTGGCTGAGCTGGTCAGCGCGCCGCGCTAATTCAGTGGGGGCGCTGCGTTAGGGAAAAACAACTGCACGCCGCCGACCTCAAATTCGGCAATCCGCGCCTGCCCCTCCGGCCCAAGCAGCCAGTCCTGAAACGCCCGCGCGGCCTCGATGTTCACATGCGCGTGGCGTTCGGGGTTCACGATGATGATCCCGTATTGATTGTGCAAGGGCGGCGCGTTTTCATAAAGGATCTCCCCATCACGCTGATTGCCATTGGCCAGCCACGTCGCGCGATCCGAAAGGGTATAGGCCTCTAACTCCACCGCCATGCGGATGGTCGAGCCCATGCCCGAACCGCTCTCGATATAGCGGGTGCTTTGCGGATCCAGATCAAACCGCGCCCAAAGCGCCAGTTCCTGTTTATGGGTGCCGCTCTCATCCCCGCGCGAAATAAACGGGGCGCCCGTGCTCAAAACCCGCCCCAGCGCATCGCCCAAACTTGTGGCTGCGCGCAGATCGGCAGGGTCGCTTTCGGGGCCCAAAATCACGAAGTCATTGTACATGACGTCAAAGCGCTCGATGCCAAAGCCCCCGTCAACAAAGGCGGTCTCATCGGTGAGCGAATGGACCAAAAGCACATCCCCATCACCGCGTTCGGCATTGCGAATGGCCCGGCCTGTGCCCACGGCCACCACTTGGACATCGATGCCGGTTTTGGCCTCGAAAAACGGCAGAATATAATCGTAAAGCCCAGAGTTCTGCGTCGAGGTCGTCGATTGCAGCAACAAGCGCTGCGCAAAGCTCGGCGCGGCGGCGAGGGCCATCAGACCCGCCACAAAAATCAAAATCCGCACGTGCTCAGCCGCCCTTTTTGGCCTTATCCGCATCAAACGCGGCGCGCTGCTCGGGGCTGGCTTCAGTCTGATACTGCGCCTTCCACTCGTCATAGGGCATGCCGTAAACGATCTCGCGCGAGGCGGCTTTGTCCAAGGTCACACCCTCTTGTCCGGCCGCATCAGCGTACCAATTCGACAGGCAGTTCCGGCAAAACCCCGCGAGGTTCATCATGTCGATGTTTTGCACATCGGTGCGATTTTGCAGATGCGCCACCAGCCGCCGGAAGGCCGCCGCCTCAGCGCGGGTTTTGCTGTCTTGATCCAAACCGGACACATCCATGATACTCACCTTTTTCAGCAGCTTTTGTCGCGTCTTTGCGCAGATAGGCGATTGGGGCCTGTCAAACAAGCGAACAAGGGGCGGTTTGCAGTCAAAATAGGTTTCATTGCTTGAATTTTAACGCTTTGCGCCCTAGGCAAGAATTTAGAGATTAGACCGACCGCTTCCCCCACAAAAGGTATTTATGGATGCTTCTTCGTCGTCATCGTCAAACCAAAATTGTTGCGACCCTAGGCCCGGCTTCCAGTGATTTTGAGACCATCAACCAGCTGTTTTTGGCTGGCGCGGATGTGTTTCGCCTGAACATGAGCCACGGCACCCATGACGACCATTACGAGCGTTATAAAACGATCCGCGAGGTCGAGGCCGCGAACAACCGGCCCATCGCGGTGCTGGCGGATATGCAGGGGCCAAAGCTGCGGGTTGGGGTGTTTGCCGATGGGCCGCAAGAGCTTGTCGAGGGCGCGGGCTTCCGGCTTGATCTTGAGGATAAGCCTGGCGATGCGCAGCGCGTGACCTTGCCGCACCCAGAGATTTTTGCCGCGCTTGAGGTGGGGTCGCGGCTGCTGGTGAACGACGGTAAAATCCAGCTGAAGGTCACGGAATGTGGCAGTGATTTTGCCCAGACCGAGGTCGTTGTTGGCGGTGAGATTTCGGATCGCAAGGGCGTGAATGTCCCCGATGTGGTCCTGCCCATTCCGGCGCTGACCGAAAAAGACCGCAAGGATCTTGAGTTCGCCTGCGAACTTGGCGCAGATTGGATCGCTCTGTCCTTCGTGCAGCGTGCCGCCGATGTGCTTGAGGCGCGCGAGTTGATCAATAAACGCGCCGCCGTTTTGTCGAAAATCGAAAAGCCCGCCTGTGTGGTCGAGCTTGAGGACGTAATTTCGGCCTCTGATGGTCTGATGGTGGCGCGCGGCGATTTGGGCGTTGAGATGGCGGTGCAGGATGTGCCTGCGATCCAAAAGCGGATCGTGCGGGCCTGCCGTGCGGCGGGCAAGCCGGTTATCGTGGCAACGCAAATGCTAGAGAGTATGATCGAGGCGCCGGTGCCTACGCGGGCCGAGGTT
>CAYLLD010000181.1:0-5406 GCA_964384315.1 uncultured Rhodobacterales bacterium
CGGATTTCACAACCGCCAAAGCGGTCAAAAGCCGCTCGACCGGCACGAAACTATCGCCGGCCTTTTTGGCAAGCTGCACCGCCTGATCCATGACCTTGGCGGTCTTGCCATCCATGTAAATCTGATCGCCGCCGCCGGTGACCTTGGCTATCTTGGCCAAAGCGGCCTCATTGGCCTCAACCACCCGCTTCGGCTCACCGCCTGCGGCTTTGATCAAATTGGCGGCCATGCCTTCGGGGTCATCCAAAAGCGCCTTTAGAACATGATCGGGTAAAAACTGCTGATGCCCCTCACGAAGGGCAATCGTTTGCGCCGCCTGAACAAAACCACGCGCGGCATCCGTGAACTGCTCAAAGTCCATGGGTCACTCCTTATATAAAGCGTCTCGCCACATCGCCGCCCATTTGGCACGGTCTTGGCGAACCTCATTACCGGGCCCGCCCATCATAGGCACGAACCCTTGTGCTTTTATAAATGGGTATCCGCAGCGGATTTCGCAAGTCAGGTTTCCTCACCTGCCAGATAGGGCCGCCGATGACTTTGATCAGATCAGCCTAGCCAGCTGTGCCAAAATCGTCCCGCGGCGCGGCTCGCGGCAAAATTTGATTTTGGCTTTGGGGCAAACGCGGTAAACGGGCGCCCAGAGGGTTCAAAAAAGAGACGAGACTATGTGGTTCATGAACGCAATCGGCGCGGCGCTGCAGCTGCTGGCAACCTTGTTTGTTTTCGCCATTGGCTTGGCGGTTTTGCTGGTGATCGTACTCTTTATAATAGATCGTCGCCAAAACGAGGATGCCATTCGCCGGAATTATCCGGTCATCGGCCGCTTCCGGCATATCTTTTCCGAGCTGGGCGAGTTCTTTCGGCAGTATTTTTTCGCCATGGATCGCGAGGAGATGCCGTTTAACCGTGCGCAGCGCAATTGGGTTGAGCGGGCCAGTTCCGGCAAGTCGAACACCGTTGCCTTTGGCTCGACCCGTAATCTCTCGGTCCCCGGCACGCCGATTTTCGTGAATGCCCCCTTTCCGCCCTTGGGCAAGGATCTGGCCAAGACCGCGCCCCTTGAGATCGGCCCCTATTGTAAGACGCCCTACCACGCGCCTTCGTTCTTTAATGTCTCGGGCATGAGTTACGGCGCGCTTTCGGCCCCTGCGATTGAGGCGCTGTCGAGCGGGGCGGCCAAGGCGGGGGTTTGGCTGAACACCGGCGAGGGTGGGGTCAGCCCCTATCATCTAAAGGGCGGGTGCGATTTGGTTTATCAGATCGGCACGGCCAAATACGGGGTGCGCGATCTTGATGGCAATCTGAGCGATGACAAGCTGCGCGAGGTGGCGGCGCATCCGCAGATCAAGATGTTCGAGGTCAAAATGGCCCAAGGGGCCAAACCGGGTAAGGGCGGTATTCTGCCCGCCGCCAAGGTCAATGCCGAGGTCGCTAAGGTGCGGGGCATTCGCGAGGGCGAGGCCAGCATTTCGCCCAATCGCCACACGGATGTGGCCAATAACGCCGAGCTGATCGGGATGCTTGATCGCATTCGCAAGGTCACGGGCAAGCCGGTGGGCTTTAAGACGGTGATTGGCGACACGGCCCCGCTTGAGCGGTTCTTCGAGGATGTGATGGCCAAGGGCGCCACCCATGCGCCGGATTTTTTGACCATTGATAGCGGCGATGGGGGCACGGGGGCGGCGCCCATGCCGCTGATGGATCTGGTGGGGCTGCCCATTCGCGAGAGCCTGCCTATGGCGGCGGATTTGCTTCGCCGCTTTGGTCTGAAGGACCGCGTGCGCTTGATTGCTTCGGGCAAGCTGATGGTGCCGGGCGATGTGGCGTGGGCGCTGGCGAGCGGCGCGGATTTTGTGGTCTCGGCGCGGGGCTTTATGTTCTCGCTGGGCTGTATTCAGGCGATGAAGTGCAACAAGAACACCTGTCCCACGGGCATCACGACCCATGACGCGCGGCTGCAAAAGGGGCTGGTGCCTCATGCCAAGGCAGACAAGGTGGCGGCTTATGCGGCGGGGATGATTAACGAAGTTGAAGTGATCGCCCATTCCTGCGGTGTCGAAGAGCCGCGCCAGTTGCGCCGCCAGCATGTGCGGGTTGTGCAGGACAACGGGATTTCGGTGCCCATGAGCCAGCTTTATCCAACGCAGAAAATCAAAGAGAAGTGACCGTTGCGCAATTTCAACAGTTTTTGGCCGCGCAAATCAGCCCCTTTGCAAATGGATGCGCAGCAACGAAGCTTCGCGACATAAATTGATAACCTTGGGGAGATAAAATGAGGCTTGTGAAACCGAGTTGGTGGTTTTGGATTGTTGCGCTGTTTGCGCTGCTTTGGAACGCGATGGGCGCGGCGAATATGTATGACCAAATCGCAAATGCGGGGCTGTTTGCTCTGCCTGAGGATTATAAAGCCTATATCGCCACGCGGCCTATGTGGGCCACAGTTGGCTTCGCGGTTTCGGTGGTCTTCGGTATTTTGGGCGCGCTGGCGATGTTCATGCGCAGCGGGCTGACGACCTTTTTGTTTTTCGTGAGTTTTATCGGCACGGCGGTCGCCTTTGCACATATATATATGTCGAGCGGGTTCGTGGCCAATCAGGGGTTTCTCTCGACCTTGGCCGCTTTGGTGGTTGCGGGGCTGCTTTATATCTTGGCTAGCCGGGCCAAGGGTCTGCGCTGGATCGGATAACGCGGCTAACTGACCAACCCATGACGCCAAAGGTATGAAGACGTTAGAATGACGGATTATGATTAGCCGGCGGGCGTTTATGCGCGGCGCTTTGGGTCTTTGCGCCAGTGGAATTGCCGCTGGCGCTTATGCCTTTGGGGTTGAGCCGTTTCGGATGCGGCGCAAAGACTACCGCGTCGGTCTGCCGAACTGGCGCGGCCCCGACATGAAAATCGCCATTCTCGCTGATCCTCATGTCTGCGACCCTTATATGTCCCTTGATCGCCTCGCGGGGGTGGTTGCGCGGACAAATGCCATGGCCCCTGACTTAACGCTTTTGCTTGGGGATTATGTCGCCACCCATCGTTTCGTTGGCGGCGTTGTGCCCCCCAAAGACTGGGCGGCGGTCTTTGCGCAGCTACAAGCGCCCCTTGGTATTCATGCGGTCATGGGCAATCACGATTGGTGGGACGACGATGAGGCGCAGGCGCGGCGCTCTGGCCCGACCTATGGCGAGGTGGCCCTGCGCGGGGCGGGAATTGACGTATATAGTAATGACGCGGTGCGCTTAGAGTTCGCGGGCCAGCCCTTTTGGCTGGCGGGGCTGGCAGATCAGCTGGCCTTTATCGATCCGCAAGGCAAACGCGGGCTGCACGACGTGCCTGCGACTTTGGCCCAAGTCACCACAGACGATCCGCTCATTATGATGGCCCATGAGCCGGATATTTTCCCTAAACTCCCTGCGCGCGTCGCGCTGACCCTCTCGGGTCATACCCACGGCGGGCAATTACGCGCCTTTGGCTTTTCGCCCAAAGTCCCATCGCGCCACGGCAATCGCTACGCTTATGGGTTGGTGGCCGAGCCCGACCGCGACGGCGAGATGCGGCAGCTTTTGGTCTCGGGCGGTCTGGGATGCTCGATTATTCCGCTGCGGTTTGGTATGCCGCCCGAAATCGTGCTTTTGACAGTGGGAGCCCCCCGCCCATGAAAATCCTGTTTATCCACTCGAATTTTCCGGCCCAGTTCGGCCAGCTTGGGTCGTGGCTTGCTGGCAAAGGCTGGGACGTGACCTTTGCGACTTCGCGCAAAGAGGCCCCCACGGATGGGCCGATGCGCATTGTCCAGTACGAGCCGCACCGCGACATCACCAAAGGCGTGCATAATTATGTGGCGGGCCTCGAAAAGGCGGTGATCGCGGGGCAGGGGTTCATTCGCGCCGCCACGGCGCTGCGCAAAGAGGGCTATGTGCCTGATGTGGTTGTGGCCCATTCGGGCTGGGGCGGCGGCATGTTCGTCAAAGACCTCTGGCCAGAGACGAAATTCGTGCCCTATCTGGAATGGTATTACCAATCTCCGGCGGTGGACCGGACGCCCCATGATCCGCCCAAGCGCGACCCGCTTGATGCGGCGGCCTATACCCGGCTGCGCAACACGCCATTCTGGCTTGATTTCTCATCTGCGGATGCTGCGCTATGCCCAACGAAATTTCAGGCGGATCAATTTCCGCCGATGCTGCGCGATAAGCTGACGGTGATGCATGACGGGATCGACACCAGGTTCCATGCGCCCGGCGCACGCGATCCCGCCCTCATGGCCGAGATGGGCATTCCCCAAGACGCACAGATCATAACTTGGGTGACCCGTGGGATGGAGCCCTCGCGGGGCTTTCCCGAAATGATGGCGGCCATTAGCGCGCTGCAAGCCAAACGCCCGAACCTACATACTATAATAGTGGGTGAGGATCGGGTGGCCTATGGCTCAAAACGGGCGGTGAAAAGTTGGAAGGCCAAAATGCTGGCCGAACTGCCCTTTGATGAAACCCGTCTGCATTTCACCGGGATGGTGAGCCGCCAAAAGATGGTGAGCGTTTTGCGGGCAGGGGATGTCCACTTCTATCTGACCGCGCCTTTCGTCCTGAGCTGGTCCATGCTCGATGCGATGGCTTGCGGCTGTCAGCTTGTGGCGGGGGATGTGGCACCAGTGCGCGAGTTCATCGAGGACGGCGTCACCGGACGCCTTGCCCCGACCTATGAGCATGATCGCCTTGTGGCGACGCTTGAGACCGCTTTGGATGACAAAGACGGCGCAGCGCGGCTTAAAGCCAATGCCCGTAAGCTGATTGTCGATGAATTCGACGCAGCAACACAGATTTTCCCGGCCAAAATGCGATTCCTTGCGAATCTGAGTGGCTGAGATTCGTCCGAGTCGTGGCCCAACTAGGGATTTGCGGGTCCCCTAGGTTGAGTTACGCAAGGTAACCCCGCGAATCCAAAAGAAAAATCCCGGAATCACATGACAGTTTTGCGATTCCCCGGCGAATTTTGATCCCTGATTCCTCATCAGATTCCGGCCAAAGCGCTTAAGGCTGGGGATAGAATGTGGGTAAGTCCTTAATTTCATGGGAAATCCCCCAATATTTGGGGGGGCAAAGCCGATTTCCCCCAAGCGAAACCAAAAAAATCGCGAAAATGTCAATTTGATGAAAAAAAGGGGTTGCGGTGACCCCCCGCATTCCATATCAGACCTCTCACGCCAGACGGGAACAACGACAAACGCTTCTAACGAAGCCGGTCGGAACCGCCCCGAAGGCCAAGAAATTCGAAGAGAAGAGGTAGCGGTCGCGCCACAAAGACAGTGGCGCTACGGTGATTTTTTCGCTTCACGTTGTTTGAAATTGTAGATGCAAGAAGGGATATCCGGGTGGTTTGGCCGTTGCGACGGACGATTATTTGGATATC
>CAYLLD010000182.1:0-5402 GCA_964384315.1 uncultured Rhodobacterales bacterium
GCGACCATGGGGCAGGTCGCTTTGCCCGAGATGAAACGCTACGGCTATCCCGATAGTCTCTCCACTGGCGCACTGGCCGCTGGCGGTACTTTGGGCATTCTGATCCCGCCCTCGGTGATCCTCGTGATCTACGCGATTTTGGCCGAGCAAAACATCGCCAAACTCTTTGTCGCTGCCTTCATTCCCGGCATTCTGGCAGCCATTGGCTATATGATCGCGATCTCGGTCTGGATGCGGGTCTGGCCCAATTCCGCCGCCGTCAGCCCCCGCGTGCCTTGGGCGCAGCGGCTCAAGATGCTGGGCACGGTCTGGCCGGTGATTGCGATTTTCACTGCCGTTGTTGGCGGGATTTACCTAGGCATTTTCACCCCAACCGAAGCCGCCGCCGTGGGCGCCGCTGGCACTGGGCTAATCGCGCTGATCTCCGGCGAGATGAACTGGTCCCGTCTCAAAGCCGCGATCCTCTCGACCGCCGGCTCCACCGCGATGATCTTCATGATCATCCTCGGGGCGAGCATCTACAACAACTTCCTCTCGCTCACGCAACTGCCGCAAACCACCGCCGCATGGGTCGGCGAACAGGGCTTCGACCCGTGGTTCGTCCTGACCATCGTCTTGCTGATGTATCTGATCTTCGGCTGCGTGATGGACAGCCTCTCGATGGTGCTGTTGACCGTGCCGATTATCTTTCCGATCATGGTCGGGCTCGATTTTGGCATGAGCCCTGATGATTTTGGCCTGTGGTTCGGCATTTTGGTGCTGATCGTGGTCGAGGTCGGGCTGATAACGCCGCCCGTGGGGCTCAATCTCTTTATCATCAATTCGATGGCCAAAGAGACCCCCATCGCCGAGACCTATCGCGGGGCCTTGCCCTTCGTGATCACGGACATCGTTCGGGTGATCATTCTCGCGAGTTTCCCCGCGATCACGCTTTGGCTGGTTTGGGCGCTAAACTAGACGCCGATGGTGACGCGGCCCTTTAGGGGGCCGCTGCCCGACACGGTGATGAGGCGCTGCGCGGTCTGCGCGGCGCTATCATCGCGGAACTCGAAATCCCCGGGGATCGAGTTGCGGCCAAGGTTTTGTAACCCGCTTTTATAGGCGGCATCTGCCTCATAAACCTTGCGGCTGGCCGCCTCGGGCAGGGCCAGCTGGCCAATCAGAGAACTGTCGCGCCCCTTGGCCATCCGATCCACGCTCTCGAAAACCTCGTAGTGAATATGCGGCCAGCGAATGGGATAGCAGCCGGGATAAATCGTGGTCACCCGCGCGATCCCTTGCGCATCGGTCACAGCCACGCCGCGCAGATAATTCTGATCCTTCAGATCATAGAGCGAATAAGCCCCGATTGCATCGCAGTGCCACAGATAGATCGGCCGGTCCGCCAAAGGCGCGCAGCCCGCCGCCACATCCACAAGCTGCAGCTCTAGCTCAAAGGCCGTGCCCGCAGCGGTGCCGGTGCGCCCTGCAAAGCTAGACCGCAAATCACGGCGGATCACACCGCTTTTGTTCAGCACATTTTTAGAAAACGGCCCAAGCATCCCCGAGCCATCGGCGGGATAGGGCCCGCGGGTCTCGGGCGCATCCAAAACGCATGCCGCCTGCGCGCTGGCGCTCGCGGCAAACCCACCCAAAAGCCCAAGCGCGGCGCGGCGGCCCAAGAGCTTTGGCAGGTCGTGTTGGAAACCGTGATCGCCGTGAGTATCGTCTTTGGACATTGCGCGCGCCTTTCAAGCCAGTTGAATGGCCCTTAGCTAATCGCAAACTGCCGCAATGTTAAGACATCACACCCGAAAGAACGCGCCCTGATCCGCATATAGATCGCCGATCAGCGCCTCATTGTTGGCCCGTAGCGCCCGCTGATTGAGCGAGCCCTTTTCCGTGGCCTCGCCCCGATCAAAGCTTGGCTCATAGGGCAGCACCGCCGCCCGTTTGACCCGCGCCGCCGACCCCGTCGCCGCCTTAGCCGCCGCCCCAAGCTCTGCGGTGAGCGCCTCGGTCAACACAGGCTCAGCCATGGCTTTGGCCTTGTCCGATAGCACCAAAAGCGCCCCGAGCTCGCGCTCGTTCTCGCCAACAATCACCGCGTCTTTGATCAACCCGTCAAGAGCATCCACAAGCTTGGCCCGCACCGCGCCCACGGCCACCCAAGTGCCGGTGTTCAGCTTGAAATTCTCGGCAATGCGCCCGTCAAAATGGAAGCCCTTGGAAAAATCATCAGGGTCCGCCGGACGCAGCGCGTCGCCCATGCAATAGAACCCCTCATCGTCGAAAGCTTCCGCCGTTTTGGCCGGATCGCCCAAGTAACCGGGGGTGATTGTCGGGCCTTTGAGGCGCAGCTCTAGCTTGCCGCCCGTGGGCACCAGCTTCATTTGCAAACCGCGCGAGGGCACGCCGATATTGCCGGATTTCTCCTGCAAATCCGTGCAAGCCAGCGCGAAAGGCGCGGTCTCGGTCGAGCCAAGCCCCGTGGCCAAAAGCACGTCGCGCCCGGTGGTTTTGCGCGCCACGGCGTGCAGCCGATCCCACGTTGCCTGCGCCATGCCAGCGCCCGCATAGAACATCATGCCAAGACGGCTAAAGAACTGCTGGGCCAGCGCCTCGTCGCGCTCTAGCTCTTCGACCAGCATATCCCAACCCACAGGCACATTGAAAAACCACGTGCAAGAAATCTCGCGCAGATTGCGCAGGGTCTCGTCAAATTTTCCGGGCACCGGACGGCCATCGTCGATGTAATAACTGCCGCCATTGGTCAAGGTGAGATAGCTCACCTTATTGCCCGCCGCCGTGTGGTTCCACGGCGCCCAATCGAGCACAACCGGCGGCGATTTGGTCAAAAACTGATAGCAATCGCGCACCATGGCCTGCATCGTGCAGATCATCCCGTTGGTATTGATCACCGCTTTGGGCGAGCCGGTGGAGCCGGAGGTAAAGAGATATTTCGCGACCGTCTCGCCGGTGAGCGCTTTGCGCGCAGGGGCAGCCTTGGCCGGATCGCCCTTTAGCAAATCTGCAAAAGAGACCGCGCCTTCGGTCAGATTGCGCAGGTTAATGACATGGCGATCATCCGCCGCAATGGCCGCGCAGGCCATGGCAAAACTTTCCCCATCATCGGCGAAAAGCGCGCCCGGATTAAGGGTTTCGGCAATGCCCTTGAGCTTGGCGTGGTCTTGGGACACCAGCGCATAGGCAGGGGAGACGGGGGCGTAGGGGATGCCGACATAAAGACAGGCCAGCGCAATCAGCCCATGCTCAAGCGAGTTTTCCGACAGGATCAAAAGCGGGCGCTCGGGGCCAAGCCCTAGGCCCAAAAGCGCCGCGCCAATCGCCGCCGCCTGCGTCTGCGCCGCACCATAGTTGATGCGCTGCCAGTCGCCATCAGCGCCGCGCCGCGCCAGCCATGTGGCCTCGGGGGTCGCCTCGGCCCATTTGTCCAGATAATCCGCGAGGGTCGGCATATGTGCGGGCAATGTGCCCGCCTGCTGCATGATGATCGCGCCGTCTTCGCGGTGCTCGTACTCAAACTCCGGTGTCCAAAAATCTGAGGTGGTAAGGATGTTTTTGTCCAACATCAAAGTCCTTCATCTAGCGTGGCGTAATTTTGCGCGGGTTTAGCGCGGCGCCATGCGAATTGCGCCGTCGAGGCGGATCACTTCGCCGTTGAGCATCGAGTTTTGTGTGATGTGGCTGACCATCGCAGCATATTCGGCCGGATCGCCAAGCCGCGAGGGAAAGGGCACCTGCGCCCCTAGCGAGTTCTGAATATCCTCGGGCAAATTCTCCAAAAGCGGCGTCAGAAACAGCCCCGGCGCGATGGTGCAAACCCGCACGCCTTTATCCGCCAAATCCCGCGCCATCGGCAGGGTCATCGCCGCGATCCCGCCTTTGGAGGCGGCATAGGCCACCTGTCCGATTTGCCCGTCAAAGGCCGCAACGGAGGCGGTATTCACGATCACACCGCGCGCCCCGTCATCGTTGATCGGGTCAAGCGCGGCCATATGCGCGGCGGCTTGGCTGGCGCAAAAGAAACTGCCCATCAAATTGACCTTGATCGCCGCCTCGAAAGGCGCGGGGTCATGGGGGGCACCGCGCGACACAGTCTTGGCCGCAGGGCCGATACCGGCGCAATTCACCAAAACGCGCGGCGGCGCATAGGTCTCGGCGGCAAAGGCCAATCCTGCGCTAACCGAGGCGTAATCCGAGACATCGACCTTTACGAAGGCCCCGCCAATTGCGGCGGCATGGGCCGCGCCCATCTCTTCGTTGAGGTCGAATAAAACGACGTTCAATCCGTCTTGCGCCAGCTTTGCCGCTGTCGCCGCGCCAAGGCCCGAGGCCCCGCCGGTTACGGCTGCTGTATGACCTTGCCAGGAAACCATCCGTCCTCTGCCTCTTCATGTTGTCTTACTTTTTTGAGCAGCGTCAAAAGCGTCGCACGTTCTTCAGTGCTCAGATGCGCCATCAGCCGTTCTTCGTGTTCTTTGACCTTGATAATCGCTTTGTCATAGGCCGCTTGGCCCGCAGGCAGCGGCACCAGCGCCTGAACCCGCCGATCACCGGGAACCGCCTGGCGGACGACGAAATTATCGGCCTCAAGACTGTCCACAATCGCCACCAGCCCCGAGCGCTCGATGCCCAAGAGCCGCGCCAATTCGCTTTGGGTGATATTGGGGAACTGAATGACCAGCGAGAGCGCAGCGAACACACGCGGCGCCAGCCGACCCTCGCCCAAAGCCTCGCGATAATCATTATGCGCGATCACATAGGCGCGCTTTAGGTTATACCCGATCAGGTCGTCGAGGGCGTAAAGCTCCGCGTCGTCATCGGTCAGTATCTTGCTAGGTTGTGCCATCTGCACTTGCCTTTTGGTTTGGTTTTTCGTTTTATACCCGAAATTGTTACCTTGGTAAACAGTTTTGAACCCGAAAGGCTCCGCTTTATGCAATTGCCCCAGCCAAACCTCACCCATGTTGCCGATTTTGACGTTGAGCTGAGCCCGATCCGCGAGATGGGGCAGGGCCGCGCGGGGCAGCGCCGGATTATTCCGATCATCGGCGGTCAGGTGCGCGGGCCGCGTTTGAATGGGCGGATTTTGAATGTCGGGGCGGATTGGCAAACGGTCTTTGCGGATGGGCTGGCGCAGCTTGATACCCGCTATGCGCTTGAGACAGATGATGGTGCGACGATCGAGGTGATCAACTTTGGCCTGCGCCATGGCCCGCCTGAGGTGATGGCGGCGGTTGCCCGCGGCGAGGCGGTCGCGCCGGACGCTTATTACATGCGCACCCACGCAAGGTTAGAGAGCGGCGATGCGCGGTATGCTTGGGTCAACCGGACGCTGTTTGTGGGGGTCGGTGCGCGGCTCAAGGCCGGTGTGAAGCTGCAGCTTTTTGCGATTGAGT
>CAYLLD010000183.1:0-5363 GCA_964384315.1 uncultured Rhodobacterales bacterium
CGAGGTCGAGGGCGAGGCGGCAAATCGCGCCATTATGATCGCCGATGCCGCTGGCGTGCCGCTTTACATCGTGCATGTGTCTTGCGAGCAGGCCCATGAGGCTATCCGCCGCGCGCGTCAAAAGGGGATGCGCGTCTATGGCGAGCCGCTGATCCAGTTCCTGACCTTGGATGAGGGCGAGTATTTCAACAAAGACTGGGAGCACGCCGCCCGCCGCGTCATGTCGCCGCCTTTCCGCTCGAAAGAGCACCAAGACGGGCTCTGGGCGGGGCTCTCTGCAGGCTCTTTGCAGGTGGTCGCCACGGATCACTGCGCCTTTGGCACCGAAAAGAAACGCATGGGCGTGGGCGATTTCACCCGCATCCCCAACGGCACCGGCGGCCTCGAAGACCGGCTCTCGGTGCTTTGGACCACCGGCGTCGAAACCGGCCGCATCACCCCCGAAGAATTCGTTGCCTGCACCTCAACCAACATCGCGAAAATCCTGAACATCTACCCCCGCAAAGGCGCTTTGGTGCCCGGCGCGGATGCGGATATCGTGGTGTGGGACCCGACGATCTCGAAGACGATCACGGCGGCCAACCAAAAATCCATCATCGATTACAACGTCTTCGAGGGCTTCAAGGTCACCGCACAGGCGCGCCACACCCTCAGCCGCGGCGATGTGATCTGGTCTTGGGGGCAAAACAGCCAGCCGGAACCCGGGCGGGGCCGCTTTGTGCCGCGACCGGCCTTCCCATCGGCCCATAAAGCCCTGAGCCAGTGGAAAGCGCTCAACACGCCGCGCAAAATTGAGCGCGATCCGATGAACATCCCGAGCGGTGTGTAACCAAAATGGATGGGGCGACAGGTGAGATTGTGAGTGAGCAGGCGCAGGTTGTGAGCGCCCAAAACCTGTCGCTGACCTTTGAGACCGGCGATGGTCCGGTCCATGCGCTCAAGGACGTCAACCTCGACATCCGCAAGGGCGAGTTCGTCAGTTTCATCGGCCCCTCAGGCTGCGGCAAGACAACCTTTTTGCGGGTGATTGCCGACCTTGAAACCCCCACCGCTGGCGAGATTTCCGTCAATGGCATGAGCCCCGAGGAGGCGCGGCTGAACCGCGCTTATGGCTATGTCTTCCAAGCCGCGGGGCTCTATCCGTGGCGCACGATCCGGCGCAATATTGCGCTGCCCCTTGAGGTGATGGGCTACGGCCGCCGCGAAAAGCGCGAGCGCATCGCGCGGGTTCTTGAGCTTGTGGGCCTCAGCGATTTTGCCAAGAAATACCCGTGGCAGCTTTCGGGCGGGATGCAGCAACGCGCCTCTATCGCGCGGGCGCTGGCCTTTGATGCGGATCTTTTGCTGATGGACGAGCCTTTCGGCGCGCTGGATGAGATCGTCCGCGACCATCTGAACGAGCAGCTTTTGGCGCTTCATGCCAGCACCGGCAAAACCGTCTGTTTCGTGACCCATTCGATCCCCGAGGCGGTTTATCTCTCGACCAAGATCGTCGTCATGAGCCCCCGTCCGGGCCGTGTGACCGACGTGATCGAGAGCGATTTACCTGCTCAGCGCCCGCTTGAAATTCGCGACACCCCCGAATTCCTCGCCATTGCCGCCCGAGTGCGCGACGGGCTGCGCGCTGGGCATAGTTATGACGAATAGAGTGACAAATGGCGTGACCCGCGTCTGGCAAGCGGTGGTGCCCGTCACCGTCGTCGCCGCCGCGATCATCGTGATTTGGTACGTCTTTACGGTCATCATGAACGCCCCTTGGGCCTATGATCAGGCGGAGCGCGCGGACGCGAGCCTCTCATTCCCCGCCATGGTCGCCGACACCATGAGCCAAAAACGCCCCGTTCTGCCCGCCCCCCATCAGGTCGCAGGCGAGATTTGGGACACCACCGTGGGCAAGAAAATCACCTCGAAACGCAGTCTTATTTACCACGGCTGGATCACGCTTTCGGCCACGCTGGTGGGCTTCGGCCTCGGCACCGCGCTGGGCGTGCTTTTGGCGGTGGGCATCGTTTACAGCCGCGTGATGGAACTCAGCGCTATGCCTTGGGTCATCATCAGCCAAACAATCCCGATCCTCGCCATCGCCCCGATGATCATCGTTGTCCTATATAATATAGGCGTCTCTGGGCTGATCGCGAAGGCCTCGATTTCCGCTTACCTCAGCTTTTTCCCCATCGTGGTTGGCATGGTCAAAGGCCTCCGCGCCCCCGATCCTGCACAGCTTGACCTGATGAAGACCTACAACGCCTCAGGCCCGCAAGGCTTTTGGAAACTGCGCTGGCCCACGGCGCTGCCCTATTTCTTCACCTCGATGAAAATCGCCATCGCCATTGCGCTTGTGGGCGCGATCATCGGCGAGTTGCCCACGGGCAGCCAAGGCGGCTTCGGCGCGCGGATGCTCAACGGCAGCTACTACGGCCAAACCCTGATCATCTGGTCGGCCCTCATCGGCTCGGCGGTCTGCGCCGGATTGCTTGTGGGGCTCTTGAGCCTCTTGCAACGCCTCACCATCCGCCAATCTGGTGCCGCCCGATGAGCATCCTTCTGTTTATCGGCGCCCTCGCCATCTGGATCGGCCTCTGGGCGCTCAACATCACCATCGTGCGGCGTGGCTATAAAATCGCCCCATGGATCGTCCCGATCCTCTTTGGCGCGGCACTTTTGATCCTCTGGGAAGGCGCGGTGCGTGGCTTTGACGTCCCCCTCGTGATCCTGCCCGCCCCCTCGATGATTTGGGTGACCCTGACAAACAGCCTGCCGACGCTCTGGGCCGATTTCGTGCAAACCGTGGTGAAATCCGTGATCCCCGGCTACATCATCGGCTGCGGCGCGGCCTTCCTGACCGCGCTGGCAATCGACCGCTCGGTCTTCCTGCAACGCGGCCTCCTGCCCATCGGCAATCTGGCCGCCGCCCTGCCCATCGTCGGCATCGCGCCCATCATGGTCATGTGGTTCGGTTTCGACTGGCATTCCAAGGCCGCCGTGGTCGTTGTCATGTGTTTTTTCCCCATGCTGGTGAACACCGTCGAGGGCCTGCGCGCCGCTGACACGATGCAACGCGACCTCATGCACACCTATGGCGCGAATTATGGTCAAACTTTGGGCAAACTCAGGTTGCCATCCGCTTGGCCCTTTGTTTTTAACGGGCTGAAACTATGCACCACTCTGGCGTTGATCGGTGCGATTGTGGCAGAGTTCTTTGGCACGCCGATTGTTGGGATGGGATTCCGAATCTCCACCGAGATCGGACGAATGGCTCTGGATATGGTCTGGGCCGAGATCACAATGGCCGCCCTTACGGGGATGGTCTTTTACGCAATTGTTTCGGCTCTTGAGCGGGTCGTTACGTTTTGGCACCCCAGCATGCGGCGCTAGAATTGCACAACGAACGGAGAGACGGATGAAACAGACACTCACTGGATTGCTGGCACTGGCCGCAACCGCCTTTGCACCTGTGGCTTGGGCCGCTGACGACGTGACTTTGCAACTCAAATGGGTCACGCAGGCGCAATTCGCGGGCTATTATGTTGCGCTTGAAAAGGGCTTTTACACCGAGGAAGACCTCGACGTGACCATCAAGGCTGGCGGCCCTGACATTGCCCCGCCCCAAGTTCTGGCCGGTGGCGGCGCTGACGTGATCGTTGACTGGCTGCCCTCGGCGCTGGCGACCCGCGAAAAAGGTCTGCCGCTGGTGAACATCGCCCAGCCGTTCAAAAGCTCGGGCATGATGCTGACCTGCCGCAAAGACAGCGGCATCGCGAGCCCTGCGGATTTCGCAGGTAAGACGCTGGGCGTGTGGTTCTATGGTAACGAATATCCGTTCCTCAGCTGGATGAGCCAACTGGGCATCCCAACCGATGGCGGCGACGCTGGCGTGTCGGTTCTCAAGCAAGGCTTCAACGTCGACCCGATCTTGCAAAAACAGGCGGATTGCGTCTCGACCATGACCTATAACGAATACTGGCAGATCATCGACGCGGGTCTGACCCCAGACGATCTGGTGGTTTTCAAATACGAAGATCAGGGCGTCTCGACCCTTGAGGACGGGCTTTATGTCAACGAAGAAAACTTGGCCGATCCCGCCTTTGCCGACAAGATGGTCCGCTTTGTGCGCGCCTCGATGAAGGGCTGGAAATACGCCGAGGCCAATCCGATGGAAGCCGCTGACATCGTGCTTGAGAACGACGAGACCGGGGCGCAAACCGAAGAGCACCAGCAGCGCATGATGGGCGAGATCGCCAAGCTGACCGCTGGCTCGAATGGCGCGCTTGACCCCGCCGACTTTGACCGCACCGTGGCCACGCTTTTGGCGGGCGGTTCGGACCCCGTGATCAGCCAAGAGCCGGTAGGCGCATGGACCCATGCCATCACCGATGAAGCTCTGAAGTAACCAAAAGGTGGCCGCGCGATTGCCGTGCGGTCACCACATTTGCGCCATGTAATTTGCGCAAAACCCCAAGCTTAAGCATACCAAGAGGATTGTGTGCCCATGTCGAACCAGTATGAACCGGGCCTAGTTGCCGGACGTCTTGAAGCCGAGGCCTACGCCGATAACTTCACGGACCTGCACCCGCCACTCGACGGGCACGAGGCAGCGGTAGCCGCTGATCGCTGCTATTTCTGTTACGACGCGCCTTGCGTCACCGCCTGTCCGACCAGCATCGATATCCCGCTGTTCATCCGCCAAATCTCCACGGGTCAGCCCAAGGGCGCGGCCAAGACGATCTTTGACGCGAATATTCTGGGCGGCATGTGCGCCCGCGTGTGTCCCACTGAGACCCTCTGCGAAGAGGCCTGTGTGCGCGAGACCGCCGAGGGCGAGCCGGTGCTGATCGGCCGTTTGCAACGCTTTGCCACGGACCAACTGATGGCCGAGCCCGCGCATCCCTTTACCCGCGCCGCCTCAACCGGCAAGAAAATCGCTGTTGTTGGCGCTGGCCCTGCGGGTCTGGCCTGCGCGCACCGTCTGGCCATGCTGGGCAATGACGTGACGCTTTACGACGCAAAACCGAAACCTGGCGGTCTGAACGAGTTCGGCATCGCGACCTATAAAACCGTCGATGATTTCGCCCAAGCCGAGGTTGATTGGCTCATGGGCATCGGTGGCATCACTCTGGAAACCGGCAAAGCACTGGGCCAATCGCTCTCGCTTGAGACGCTGGGCAAAGAATTTGACGCAGTCTTCCTTGGGCTGGGCCTGAGCGGGGTGAACGCACTGACCGCCGAGGGTGCGGGCCTTGACGGTGTCGAAGACGCGGTCGATTTCATCGCGGCCCTACGCCAAGCCGGCGACCGCGCCGAAATTCCTGTGGGCCGCAAGGTCGTGGTGATCGGCGGCGGCATGACCGCTGTAGATGCGGCGG
>CAYLLD010000184.1:0-5341 GCA_964384315.1 uncultured Rhodobacterales bacterium
GCGCGCTCGCCCCGTCACTGCCGCGGGTCAAGAGACCAATCGCCGGACCGCGCGCGCAAAGCTGCGCCAGCTTATCCATCAGATCACCAGACCCCGGCACCAGCCAATTCAGGTCCTCATCAGAGACTTTGATAATATCGCAATGGGTCAGCATCGCCTCGATCCGTGCCCTGTAAGCCGTCTCATCAGTGATGAACGAGTGGCGGATATTCGGGTCGATCATCACAACCCGCGCGGCGCTATTGTCCGCACAAAGCGCCGCATAGCTGGACGCCGCAGGCTCCGCGCACAGGGAAATGCCGCCAAAATAGAGCGCCTCAACCGCGTCAGGGATCTTAGGCAGATCCGCCGTCGTGATCATCCGCCCCGCCGAGTTCTCATCGTAAAACGTATATTGCGCCTGCCCATCCGTGAGCCGCACAAAGGCCAGCGTGGTCGGCCGCCCCGAGCGGATCGCCAGCGTGCTATCCACATGGCTCGCACGCAGGGCCGCTTCAAGCTGGTCCCCGAACAGATCGTTTGAGAGCCCAGAGCAAAACCCCGCAGGCGCCCCAAGCCGCCCCAGCGCAATCGCGGTATTGAACACCGAACCGCCTACCAAAGGGGCAAAGCCGCCTTCGATGGGCACCATATCAATCAAGGCTTCACCGCAACACAGGATCATTTTGGGCTCTCATATCTTTCGCTCAGTCGGCATCATTGCCGCTTTGACACCCGCTACGCAACCGCCCGCCTCTAAAACCGCACCCTAAAACCTCCCTGTCACCCGCGCCGCCACTTCCCAGATCACCTCGGATAGCTCGCGAAACTCGGCGCCCATGGGCGAGGTTTTGCGCCAGACCACCCCCAAAGTGCGATGGGGCGCGGGGTCGTCGAACTGGGCAATCGCCACGTCCGCCGTCTTGGTCTCAATCCCGACCGCCATCTGCGGAATGAGCGTCACCCCCATCCCCGCGCCGACCATCTGCACCAGAGTGCTCAGGGTCGAGCCGTCCAACCCCTTGCGCGGGGCCGCGGCTTGCATCGTACAAAAGGCCAGCGTCTGGTCGCGAAAACAGTGCCCCTCTTCGAGCAAGAGCAGCCGCTCGTGGCACAGGGTCTCGGGCTCGGGCACTGCCAGATCGGCCTGATCGGCGGGGCGCACCAGCACGAAGGGCTCTTGCAACAGCGGCACCTCTTCGAGCCACGGCTCACCCAAAGGCAGCGCCAAAATCGCCAGATCGAGCCGCCCCGCCTCAAGCGCCGCCAAAAGATGCGCGGTCTGGCTTTCGCGCACGTGCAGCTCGGCACCGGGCAACGCGCGGGTGAGTTGGCTCATGAGCCCGGGCAAAAGATAAGGCGCGATGGTCGGGATGATCCCCAGCCGCAGCTGGCCGGTCAGCCCCGCCCCTGCAACCTGCGCCAGCGCGCCCAATTCATCGACCTGCGCCAGAATTTCGCGGGCGCGGGCCACGAATTCCTCGCCAAAGCCCGTGAGCTGCACGGTCTTGCTGCGCCGCTCGAACAGCGGCACGCCCAAGGCGGTCTCAAGGGATTTTATCTGGGTCGAAAGCGCTGGCTGCGAGATCGCGCAGGCGGCGGCAGCACGGCCAAAATGCCCCAGACGGGCGAGGGCATCAACGTAGCGAAACTGGCGCAGGGTGAGATTTTTCATACCTTGAAGTTATGAGACCCATCAAAAAATACAACTTAAACTTATGAGGCGCGGCTGTTAGAACCCGCCCAAACGCCGCCGCCTCCAAAGCGCGGCGCAACTTGTCAAACAGTGGAGACAGACATGGACGGATCACCCATCACGGATGTTGCAAAGTGCCCAGTAATGCACCCCGATCGCAACGTATCAAGCTCGACCGCGAATGAGCATTGGTGGCCCGACCAGCTGAACCTGCGGCCGCTCCATCAGTTCTCGGCCAAGGGCAATCCGATGGGCGAGGCCTTTGACTATGCCGAGGCGTTCAAAACCCTCGATCTGGATGCGGTTGTTGCCGATCTGACCGCGCTGATGACCGACAGCCAGTCGTGGTGGCCCGCCGATTACGGCCATTACGGCCCGTTCTTTATCCGCATGGCGTGGCACTCTGCGGGCACCTACCGCATTTATGATGGTCGCGGTGGCGGCGGCACGGGCCAGCAGCGCTTTGCGCCTCTGAACTCTTGGCCCGACAACGGCAACCTCGACAAAGCCCGCCGCCTGCTTTGGCCGATCAAAGCGAAATACGGCAATAAACTCAGCTGGGCCGATCTGTTTATCCTCACGGGCAATGTGGCGTTGGAAAGCATGGGCTTTGAGACCTTTGGTTTTGCTGGGGGCCGCGCGGATGTGTTTGAGCCCGAGGACGATGTGTACTGGGGCCCTGAGACGACTTGGCTCGAAGACGAGCGCTATTCCGGCGAGCGGCAACTGGCCAACCCGCTGGGCGCGGTGCAGATGGGTCTGATCTATGTGAACCCCGAAGGCCCCAACGCGGTGCCTGATCCTGTGCTCTCGGGCCACGACATCCGCGAGACTTTCGCGCGTATGGCGATGAACGACGAAGAGACCGTGGCGCTGGTCGCTGGCGGTCACACCTTTGGTAAAGGTCATGGCGCTGGCGCCGAGGGTCTTGTGGGCGCCGAGCCTGAGGGCGCGCCTATTCATGCGCAGGCCTTTGGCTGGGCCAACGACTTTGAAAGCGGCATGGGCAAGCACACCACGACCTCGGGTTTCGAAGGTCCGTGGACCGCGAACCCGACCCAGTGGGACATGGGCTATTTCGATGTGCTCTTTGGCTATGACTGGCAGAAAACCAAGAGCCCCACGGGCAATGTGATCTGGGAGGCGGTTGAGCTGAAGGACGCGGATCACGCGCCGCAGGTTGATGGCTCGGGCGATAAGGTCAAACTGATGATGACCACCGCCGATATGGCGATGCGCATGGACCCAAGCTATGAGAAAATCAGCCGTGATTTCCACGCCAATCCTGACAAATTCGCCGATGCTTTCGCGCGGGCGTGGTACAAGCTGACCCACCGCGACATGGGGCCTTATGTGCGGGGTCTCGGCAAGCAGGTGCCTGCAGAGCCGCAAATCTGGCAAGATCCGGTGCCTGCGGTTGACCACAAGCTGATCAGTGATGCGGATGTGGCGGCGCTCAAGGCGAAAGTGCTGGAAAGCGGCCTTTCGGTGCAGGATTTGGTGAAAACCGCTTGGGCTTCTGCGGCGACCTATCGCGGCTCGGACATGCGCGGCGGTGCCAATGGCGCGCGGGTGCGTTTGGCCCCGCAAAAGGGTTGGGCGGTCAATGATCCGGCTGATCTGTCGCGGGTTTTGGGCGTGCTTGAAGGTGTGGCCAAAGACTTTGGCAAGCCTGTGTCCATGGCGGATATGATCGTGCTTGGCGGCGCGGCGGGTGTTGAGGCGGCGGCCAAAGCGGCGGGCGTGTCGATCACCGTGCCCTTCACGCCGGGGCGCACCGATGCCACGGACGAGATGACCGATGCAGACAGCTTTGCGGTGCTTGAGCCGCGCGCCGATGCCTTCCGCAACTATCTGGGCGGCACGACGACCCTGTCTGCTGGTGAGTTGATGGTGGATAAAGCGCAGCTTTTGACCCTGACCGCGCCCGAGATGACCGTGCTGGTCGGCGGGATGCGCGTTATGGGCGCGAATGCTGGTGGCTCGAACGTGGGTGTGCTGACGAAGAACGTGGGCGCGCTGAGCACCGACTTTTTCGTGAACCTCTTGGATATGGCGACCGAGTGGAAGCCATCGGGCGATACGGACCACGTCTTTGAGGGCCGTGACCGCGCGTCAGGTGATCTGAAATGGACCGCCTCTGAGGTTGATCTGCAGTTCGGGGCGCATTCACAATTGCGCGCGCTGGCTGAGGTTTATGGCGCGTCGGATGCGGGCGAGAAGTTCGTGCAGGACTTTGTGGCCGCTTGGGACAAAGTGATGATGCTGGACCGCTTCGAACTGGTCTAAGGTCACCAACCAACCAATCAAACGGTCACGCCCCTCGTCGGGGCGTGGCTTTTTTTATGGGCGCTTAAAACAGCAAGGCCGCCCCGAGCGCCGTGACCGCACAGCCAGCCGCGAAATACAGTGCGGGGTGGCGGGGCGGTTTGGGCCGCGGGGTCTCATCAAGGGCGCCAATCAAAGCGCGTTCCGCCAAAGCAGGCAGACGCGGGCCAAAGCGGGTCAGCACCTGCGCCGTACGCGCCAACTCCCGCGCCGTGGCCCTCGGGCCGACGTTTTGACTGATGTAGCGCTCAACCACGGGCCGCGAGCATTCCCACATATTAATCGACGGATCGAGCGAGCGCGCGACGCCCTCAACCACCACCATCGTGCGCTGCAAGAGGATCAGCTCGGTACGGGTTTCCATGCCAAACCGCTCGGTCACTTCGAACAGATGCGCAAGCAGCCGCGCCATGGAAATCTGCGTGGCGTCTTGGCCGAAAATCGGCTCACCAATCGAGCGCAGGCTTTGGGCGAAAGCGTCCACATCCTGACCCGCAGGCACATAGCCCGCCTCAAAATGCACCTCGGCAACGCGGCGGTAGTTCTTTTGCAGAAACCCGATCAGAATTTCCGCATAGACCCGGCGCGTGTATTCATCGATGCGGCCCATGATCCCGAAATCAAGCGCGATCAGGTCGCCGTTTTGCGCCAGCTTCAGATTGCCCTGATGCATATCCGCATGGAAAAACCCGTCGCGCAGCGCGTGGTTGAGAAAGGTCTGCAGGATGTGCTGGCCCAGCTTGGCCGGATCGATCTGCGCCGCAACAATCGCCTCGCGGTCCCGCAGCGACAGCCCATCGACCCATTCAGCGGTAAAGACCCGCCGGTCCGAGAGCGGCCAGACCACGTCGGGGATTTTGAACCGCTCATCGTTTTTCGTATTGGCGCGGAACTCGGCCGAGGCCGCCGCCTCCATGCGCAAATCCAACTCGCCGTGCACGACGCTTTCGAAGTGCCTGATCACCGCCAAAGGCCGCAAGCGCTGCGCTTGGCGCGACAGGTTCTGCACCAGCCATGCGATCAGATAAAACGCATCGATATCGCGCTGGAACCGTTTTTCGATCTGGGGCCGCAAAATCTTGACCGCCACCGTGCGGCCGGTGGCACGCACCGTCGCTTTGTGGACCTGCGCAATCGAAGCGGCGGCGAGGGGCTCATCGAAACTGCTGAACAGCTCATCAACCGGACGGCCAAAGGTGCGCTCGATCTCGGCTTCGGCCTCCTCCATGGAAAAGGCGGGCAGTTTGTCCTGCAGCACTTCCATTTGCGCGGCCAACTCAGGGCCGACGATATCGGGGCGGGTCGAGAGAATTTGGCCGAATTTGATATAGGCGGGGC
>CAYLLD010000185.1:0-5301 GCA_964384315.1 uncultured Rhodobacterales bacterium
GTCGCGCCTTGCTCGTGGCGCACAAGGATGTGGCGGATGTCGTTCTGTTGGAAAATCTCGTCATAGATCGGCAGAACCGCGCCACCGGGGTAGCCAAAAACCGTGTCGACGCCTTGATCTTTGAGGGCGCGCACAACCATTTGGGCGCCGGTCATCGTGTTTTTCCCAGTCGTGTTTTTACCAGTCATGTCATTGCCCGTCATGTCATTCATAGCCTTGGCTTTCATTCACTTTGCCTACAAGCGGTGTAGTCATAAAAAAACCCCCAGTTTGGCGGGGGTTGGCGTAACAGCTGATCGGATCACACCGTCAGGTCACGCCAATTATCACATCTACCACTTGAATTGTCATCTCATGTTCTCCTGCATTTTTACTATAATGACGTTCCCAAAGGGTCAATACAGGAATATCAAAAATTTTGCATTATGCGGTATTTTTGTAATTTTATGTCGTATAGGGCGCATATTTTGCACGAATCCAAAAGCAAGCTGGGCTTCGGTCGCAAACTTTCCCTCTTATTATGTCCATCACGGCGCAGATTTCCAGATTGCGTCTTGCAAAGATGTCTCTAACATCGCTTTATAAAGTTTCCGGGCAATCCGGAGACCACATAATCCGGCGCAAAAGCCGGGAGACGTTTTGGGAGGAATGTTATGGATCGTCGATCGTTTATTACGAAATCTGCGCTTGGCACAACCGCGGCTGCGGGAGCGCTTGCTGCGCCAGCCTATGCGCAGGGCAACCGGACCTTGACCATGGTCACCAGCTGGCCGCGCGGCTTTGCGGTTCTTGACGATGCTGCGTCGAAGTTCGTTGAATTGGTTGGGGCCTGCTCAGGCGGCTCGCTGACCATCGAAAAGAAAACACCCGGCGAGCTTGTGGGCGCGCTTGAGGTTTTTGATGCGGTTACATCTGGTCAGGCTGATCTTTATCACTCGGCGGATTACTATTTTATCGGCCAGCACCCGGCTATGGCCTATTTCACTGCGGTCCCCTTTGGTGCGACGGCCCAAGAGCTGACCAATTGGTACTACCATGGCGGCGGGCAGGACCTGCACGACGAAATCGGTCAGATTTTCAACTTCAAAGGTCTGGCTTGTGGCAACTCTGGCTCGCAGTCGGGCGGTTGGTTCCGCAAGGAAATGACCTCACCCGAAGATTTTCAGGGCCTTAAGTTCCGCATGCCCGGTCTGGGCGGCAAGGTTCTGGGTAAATTGGGCGCATCGGTGCAAAACATCCCCGGCGGCGAACTTTATCAGGCGCTTTCATCTGGCGCGTTGGACGGGCTTGAGTGGGTTGGCCCTATGGCCGATGAGCGCGCGGGCTTCCAAGAGGTTGCGAAAGTCTATTACACCGCTGGTTTCCATGAGCCGGGCTCGGGGCTGAGCGCCAATGTGAACTTGGATGTGTGGAACGAATTGTCGCCGCAGCACCAAGAAATTCTGAAAACTGCAGCCATGGCGACAACCCATTGGCAGTTGGCGGAAACTTTGGCCAAAAACGGTGCCGCGCTTGAGCGGTTGCAGTCTCAGGGCGTTAAAACCTTGCAATTCTCTGATGAGATTTGGGATGCTTTCGGCGCGGCTTCGGCTGAGGTGATGGATGAGAACATGGGCGATGATCTGTTTGCGCAGGTACGCACCAGCTTTGAGACCTCGCTGGCGCAATCGGCGAGCTGGATCCAGAAATCCGATGGCTATTACGTCGAGCAGCGCGTGCGCGTTCTGGGCGGCTGATCTGAATTTTGGGCGCGCGGGCCAGTTCCGCGCGCCTATGCTTGCACCTATGCTTGAGATGCAAACACGATTTAAACGACAATCTATGGGTGGCTGAATGGGCGATTTTGTCGTCTGGTTTTTCACGAATATCGCGCTGGCGGTGGCCAATCTTGTGACCGCGCTGGCCAATCCGTCCCTCTGGCTCAGCTGGATCGGCGGGCTTGGGAGTGCCGAGACCAAAGCGGCGCTTATGCGCTTTGTCTATTACGGCGGCTCGGTCGAATTTTTCTTTGTCATTTTGGTTTTGTTCATCCTCTTCACTGCCCTTGGCCTGTGGCGCGCGCCGATCATGTGGGGCGCTGTGCGCGGCATCGAGGCGGTTTCCAACACCGTTGGCCGCTTTTTCGCATGGGCCGGGCTCTTGATGGTGCTGCAACAGGTCATGATCGTGTTCTTGCAGCGGATTTTCCGCATTTCCGAAATCTCGATCAGCCCCATGGGCCTTGATTTTGTCAAAGACCTCAGTTGGTACGGTGAAGAGCTGAAGCTTTATAACGCCATGATCGTGGCCATGTGCTGCGCCTATACTTTCGTGCAGGGCGGGCATGTGCGGGTCGATTTGTTCTACGCCGGCGCGCGTTATCGCACCAAAAAGATCGTCGATATGATGGGCTCGCTTTTGTTCATGATCCCCGCCATGGTGCTGATGTGGATGTACTCATGGTTCTTCATGTGGCGCCATTTGATCACCCCGAAAGTGAGCGCCTCGGACAAGATCGAGCTGCTGTTGAAAAAGGCGCGGATCGCCAAATGGAACGTTGAGACCATCGGGTTCAGTCCCAACGGGTTCAACGGCTATTTCCTCTTCAAAGTGCTGATCATCGGCTTTTGCGCCATGATGTTTATGCAGGCCATCGCGTTTTTCTACCGCTCGCTTTTAGAGCTGCGCGAAGGGCCGGCCAGCGAGGGCAAGTATCTGGATAAAGATCGGCTCAATGATGAAACCGCACAAATCGCCGATGCGGCGCATTAAGGGAATGTGAGCCATGCTCTTTGGGTTGGACGGCGTCGAAATTGGCCTGATCATCGTTTTTCTATGCCTGTTTTCGGGCATTATGTCGGGTTTCCCCGTGGCATTCGCCATCGGCGGCTCGGCGGTTATCTCTTTTGGGATCATCGCGGGGCTCGATAGCGCGGGATTACTGATCCACCAATCCATCGATGTCGGCGCTGCGGAATTCAGGGCGCTGGTGGACAGCGGCGTGCCGCGCGGCGATATTTCCGTGTTCCGCTACCCCGAGTTGCCGCGCCTCGAAAAACCACTCTTTGAGGGGGGCTGGGAAAAGGCGATGGACCGCAATCTCAGCTTCATCGTCAACCGGATGAACGAGCGGGTCTTTGCGGGCCAATCCATCGAGACCTTGCTGGCGGTGGCCATGTTCGTCCTGATGGGCATCACCCTTGAACGCTCGAAAATCGCCAATGATTTGCTGACCACCATGGCGCGGGTCTTTGGGCCGCTACCCGGCGGTTTGGCGGTTTCGGTGGTGGTTGTGGGCGCGTTTCTGGCCGCCTCGACGGGCATTGTTGGCGCGACGGTGGTCACCATGGGGCTGTTGTCCCTGCCCACGATGCTGCGCAACGGCTATTCGCCTGAGCTATCCACTGGGGTGATTGCCGCCTCTGGCACGCTGGGGCAGATCATCCCGCCCTCGATTGTGATTGTCTTGCTAGGCACGCTTGCGGGGGATCTTTTCGCCACCGCCCAAGAGACCCGCGCGCAAGGCGTGGGCTGTACCGATGCGCTGACCTATCTGGGCGAGCCTGCGGTTCTATCCGTGGGCACGCTTTTCCAAGCCGCGCTGTTGCCGGGGATCATGCTGGCCCTGCTTTATGCGCTCTACGCCTTTGGCTATGCGCTTTATCGGCCGCAAAACGCGCCGCCGGTGAGCATGGGCGGCGGCAGTTCCGGCGAATATCTGGATCGCAATCACAAGCTGATCTGGTTTCTGGCGGTGCCGCTTGGTCTGATCGTTTTGGTGGTCGGCGCGTCGTTTACCAATATCGTTGGCAGTCAAGACGTGAGCGTCAGCCGCTTTGTTGAGACCGCCCTTGAGGCAGATTTGCGCACCAATGTCTCTGCGGCTTGCCAAGCGGCCATGATCGATCTGCACGGACAGGCGGCTTGGGATACGGCGGTGGCGACCAATGCGCAGATGGCTGAGGCGGCGGCGGCTGCGGCGGCTGAGGGCGTATCCTCGACCCTAAACGCCGAGCAGATGGCCGAGATTGGGGCGGCGAAACTGGCCAACGCCCCGTGGATTTCCGGCTCTCATGCGACGTTCCTCTTGCTCTTTGCGCTGATCTTTGCGCTGGCCTACGGGATTTACCCCTCCGAGGATATCCGGCCCATTCTCATCGGTGCAGGCGGGTTGGTGCTGGCCTTTATGGTCGATGCCGCGCTGATCTCGCCCTTAACCACCCCCGGTGTCTCGGTGGTGCTCTTGGCGATCCCTTACGCCATCGCGCTTTATGGCGCGCGGATTGCTGTGATCCGGCTGAGCAAAAACGAGCTCTTAAGGGTCGTCTTTCCGCCGCTTATTCTGATCGTGGCGGTGCTGGGCTCAATCCTTGGCGGGATCACCAACCCGACGCCCGCGGCGGCTTTGGGGGCAGGGGGCGCGATCATGCTGGCGGCCTATCGCAAGCTGCAAGAGACCGGCGGATCGGGCAAACCCATCCTCATCGCCAGCTTTGCTATGGTGATCATGCTGCTGCTCGGCATCAATTTCGATCTGCGCCTGAACACCGAGGTCGTGGGCTTTGAGCGCTGGGTCGCAGGTCTGACCGCCATCGTCGCCTATCACGTGGCCTTCGGCGGGCTGCTCTATGCCTGTTTCGTGCTCTATAAAACCACCGTCCTAAGCCCCGTGGTGCGCGAAACCGCCAAAGTCACCTCGATGGTCTTTACGATCCTCATTGGCTCGCAGCTCTTAAACCTTGTGGTGATCTCATTTGGCGGCGAGCATTACATCCAGCAGTTCCTGCGCTCTTTCGACAACGAACTGGTGGTCTTTTTGATCGTCATGATTATCCTGTTTATCCTTGGGTTCGTCCTCGATTTCCTAGAAATCATCTACATCGTGATCCCCATCGTCGGGCCGGTGATCTACGGCGGCACCATGGACCCCAAATGGGTGACGATCATGATTGCGGTGAACCTGCAGACCAGCTTTTTGACACCGCCCTTCGGCTTTGCGCTGTTCTACCTGCGCGGCGTTGCGCCCCCGAGCGTGACCACGCGGCATATCTACCGCGGTGTTATCCCGTTCGTGATCATTCAGGTGCTGGGGCTGACGCTTCTGTGGCTGTTTCCCGCGATCGTTACGCTGGTGCCGAGCCTGATCCCTGCGGGGTGAGGCGGGCCAACGATAGCTTGTAGGTAACGGGAGCCCTAAGGCGCGTCTGGCGTAAAACTGCGCCTATGGCACGGCTGTATAAATGCGCCTAGGGCACGTCTGGAAAAATGCGCCTTACGGCACTTCGGGCAGCAGGCTCAGATCGATATCGCCCTTGGCCAAAC
>CAYLLD010000186.1:0-5297 GCA_964384315.1 uncultured Rhodobacterales bacterium
CCCCATTAGCCTGTTTTGCGCCTAGGTTATTTCACGCGCTCTTGAACATAGGCCTGCATCTCATCCCGAAACCGCTTGGCATTAAAGCTCAGGGCGTTGGCGCGGCAGTCTTCGGCAGTGATGCCATCGCCCTCTGCCTCGAATTGGGTCAAGGCCGCGGATAGGGATTGAGGGGTCTGTTCGTCAAACCAAATTCCGGTTGGATTGCTCAGGTCTAGGGGCCGGATGGTTTCCGCCGTTCCGCCTTGGCCCAGGGCAATGACGGGTGTCCCGCAGGCTTGGGCCTCTAGGGGCAGGATGCCAAAGTCTTCTTTTGCGGCCATAATGAAGGCCTTGGCCTTTTGCATTTCCGTCTTCATCGCCTCGAATGACAGATGCCCGTGGACCTCGACATTTGGACCTGCCACCGCCTTGAGCGCCGCAAGCTCTGGGCCGTCACCAAAGACTTTGAGCTTTAGTTTGGGATTAAGAGCGAAAGCTTCGGCGATCATCGGGATGCGCTTATAGGGCACGAGCCGTGAAATCGTGACGTAATGGTCTTGGCGGTCTTCGGTGCCAAGCGTGAAATTATCGGTATTCACCGGGGGATAGATCACGTCAGCCTCGCGGCGGTAGACTTTCCAAATTCGTTTGCGGATGAAGTTTGAGTTCGCGACAAAGTAGTCGACGGATTGCGGGGTGCGCATGTCCCATTTCCGGAAACGATGCATCATCTCACGCGCTACCATGCGCTTAAGGCGCCAATTCAACGTGCCCACATACTCATGGGTGAGGTCCCAAGCGTAGCGGGCCGGGCTGTGCACATAAGCGATATGCGTCTGGTCAGGGGATGTGATGACCCCCTTGGCCAAAGAGGCAGATGAGCTGAGCACCAATTCATGATGGCTAAGGTCAAAGGACTCGATCGCGCGCGTACAGGCTAAGAGCAGATGGCGGTAATATTTCTTAACAAATGGCAGTGAATTCAGGCGGCTAACAATGATTCGCTTGTCGAGAGTTACCTCTTTGCGTTGGGCCTCTGTTAGAAAATCGAACAATCCGTAGACCGAACTATCTGGAAAACTACGGACCATTTCTTGAATTACACGCTCTCCACCCGCGATTTGAGGGCCGGGGAACCAGTCGTGAACAATACCGACTTTAGTTGTTTGAAGCATTACTGTACCTTTTTAACAATAAATAAAATTATGAACGCAATTTACAAAAATACTAACATAGAGTTACCAAACTACGACATTTTTTCCGAAAAATTGATACATTAATTGCCATAGTGCTAAATTCGGGTCACTAGTGGTGTGACTGCTAATATAATTTGCAAAGAGATAAAATGAGTGTCGATTTTTTGATCATCGGTGCCCAAAAGGCTGCGACATCTGCATTGCAAACCGCATTGAGGCAGCACCCGGATATTTATATGCCTGCCGGTGAGAGCGCCTTTTTCGAAGACCCTGATTTTGCGCAAAAACCATGGGAAACTTTTGGAGTTCATAGTTCCAAAAGGCTGAAAGGCATAAAGCGCCCCGATAACCTATGTTCGGATCAAGCAATCGAGCGGATTGCATCGGCACTGCCCAAGGCAAGGTTTATCGTTGTTTTGCGCGAGCCAGTGAGCCGCGCGGTGTCGAGTTATTGTTATTTGATGCGTCACGCCCATCTGCCGCTGCGCCCTTTAAACGAGGGGCTCACGGCGTGTTTGGATGCTTTCGAAGCTGGTGCGACGGACCGGGCGGCATCGGTCTTGCGGTTTGGAATGTATGGCGCGTATCTAGAGAAATGGTACGCCCATTATCCCAAAGATCGGTTTTTGATTTTGTCTCAAAAAGCTGTCAGCCACGATCCCGCCGCCGTTTTAACGCAAGTCGGTGCGCATCTAAACGTCGATCCACAGCCCTTGGTGGCCGCGCTTGATCGTGATGGCATGGCGCAAAGCAATATCGGGCTTTATGATCTGGGAATGTTGCGGGTCGCCCGCTTTGGCAGCCTCGTTAAGACAAAGCGAATTGCAGGCACGGCCCGCCGCATCCCACGCGGGCCCATCGGACGGCTTGTGGGTGGCACGATTACAAAAAGCGCCGAGTTTCTAGCTAAGACGCGCGGCCAAAAGCGCGAGACGCTTACGCCAGAGCTTCGGGCGCGACTTGAGGCGGTTTATGCGGATGATCTAACCCGTTTGCGCGGCGTGGCACCAGCCGAGGTTATTTATTGGGATAAGACCCCGACGTGACTTTATGACCAACCGCTTGCTCAAAATAATCGCTTGGCCTGCTTTTGAAAATGCAGCGCGAAACCCTTATCAAAGCCAACTCTACGACGCGGTCGATGGGACGCAGCAGGCAAAGATCGTGGAGTTTTCAGCGCCCAAACCGTTCTCGCCGGGTCGATATGACATCGTGCATTTGCACTGGCCGGATGCTTTTTTGGCCGCCGGTGGCAAATGGCAGTTCTGGTTGCGCTACATCTATTTGCGCGCCCTTGCCTTTGTGGTGCGTCTTCGCGGGGCGCGTCTGGTGTGGACGGTGCATAATCTCAATCGCAGTGGGCAGCGCCACAGCCATCTGATCGCGCGCTATTTTTGGCCGTGGTTTTTGAAGCGGCTCGATGGGGTCGTTTTTTTGACCCAAGCTTCCAAAAAGCAGACATTGTTGGATCATCCGCATTTATCGACTACGCCAGCGGTGGTAATACCCCATGGGCATTATCGGCAGATCGTCGAAGCCGCCTCTCAAGGTGAGCCCGATCCGGCCACCGATGTCCCCGAAGCGCTGTTTTTTGGGTCGATCACGGCCTATAAAAATGTGTGGCAGTTGCTCGAAGGTTTTTTGCAGGTGCCAAAGGGTCAGGCGCTTTTGTCTATCCGCGGTAAGGTTAGTAGACGAGAGCCTGATTTACGGTTGCAGGCGCTTCTTGATGATTTGCCGCAAGAGCGGGCGGATGAGATTGCCTTTGAGGATGCGTTTTTGTCCGAGCCAGATTTGGTGTCATGTATCCAAAATGCTGATCTTGTGGTGCTGCCTTATAGCGATGTTTTCAATTCCGGCGCTGTGCTGTTTGCGCTGTCGGTGGGGCGGCCCGTTTTGGTGAGCGATGTGGCGCTGTTTCGCGAGCTTCGGGATCAGATTGGTGCGCAGTGGGTGCGGTTGATTGATCAGACTTTGGACGGGGCGCAGTTGATGCGCGAGTTAAAGGCCGCGCGGGTTCTGCGCCAAGACGGCGCGCGCCCTGATCTCTCGATTTTGGATTGGGATCATATCGCGGATCAAACCGTGGCGTTTTATGAAGAGCTGACCCGCACCTAAGTGCCAGGTCTCAGGTAAGTGAAGGTCTCAGGCCGCCTTGACCACCGCCACCTTCGCATGTTTGCGCTCGTCTGCCAGAATTTTCAGGTCGCCAAGTTGTTTGAGGTATTTCACCCCGCGCGACCCCTTGCGAACATCGACCACGATGGCGCCGCCGGTGGAGACTTGCGAGCGGAACAGCTCATCATAGGTGTCTAGCCCGTAGTGAAACCCACAGCTTAAAAAGCTGATTGCCAGATCGAAGGCACCGATTTCGCCGATGTTCTGCGCGGTGGGGTTTATCGTCGTGATTTTCGTTTCAGGGACGCCGTTTGCGATTAGAAATCTCCGGGCGGTGGCCAGTGATGAATAGCCCGCCCCAGCGTTTTCGAACCCAAAGTGGCGGTCTTTGGAGTTCTCGATATCCACCAGCACAATCTCGCAACCATAGGCACGCCAGAGGATCAGATCGAGAAAGGCATAGCCGCAACCGATGTCCACCACCCGTTTGGGCGCTAGGTCATCGGTGAAGGTCTTCATCTTGTTGAACTCGTCCAAAATCTCGGTGAAGCCTTGGGCGGCAATGGCCTCGCGGGCGGTCTGGACATGGCGGCGCAGGGGCGTGTCATCACCCGCCACCCAAGCTTGGACGATCGATTTGTCGCGCATAATTTCCGAGCGTTGCAGGCACAGATTTGCCAGATCGTCGTCGGTGAGCGCCGTGAAATCCACCGATTTGCCGTCTTGGGTCGTGGTATCCAACAGCAAATGCTGCGTGAGCGCGGGGTCAATGCCGTGCTTTTCGCAAATCTTATCCGCAAATGAGCCGCGCGCCGGGCGACCACCTTGCGCTTTTGCCACGCCGCGAAACCGCCGCCCCCATAGATGCACTGACAAGGTTTCATCGGTGCACATCGCCTCAATCTTGGCGCATTTGGCGGGGCGAAACATCAGTGATTTTTTCTCGAAGGGCACGGGGTAGAGCGCTGCTTGGGGCAGGGAATATTGCAGCTCACCAGTTTTCTTGAGGAAGTGGGTCAGGGCGTTTGGCCCCCAAACCCCCCAAGGCAAAAGCGAGACATGCACAGGCTCGCCTGCATCTTTGCGCGCCTGCAATTCCTTGCGGTCCTTGTGCATGTACCACGGCGGGATCGGGTAATCGTCTGCTGTAAACTCGATCATCGCTGCCAAAGTCCCGCTGTCTTTGGGCAGGCGCAACACCCCATTGTTCACCATTGTGCCTTTGGGGCCAATAAGCCCGTGCAAATGCCCATGGGCAGGCAGCTCAATCGGGCGGTGGCAATAGGCATCTGTGTCGGCCCAGATGTAATCGGTTTGTTCCATCAGGCGCAGGCGGAATTTATCAGCGTGGTAAGCGGGTGAGCCAGTGCGGGCGTGGCGGATGATCTGATCGCCGGGCAAAATCTGCGCCGCATCGGCGATCGTCACCCCGTTTGGCACATTGGCAATCGGCTCGTAGGCATAGAGAATAACCTCATGGCCGTGATCGAGAAACGATTTTAGGCAAACCTGCTCAATCCACGTCAACGCAGGCCCGACCCACATTGATGCGATCACTGGTTTGGGTTTCTCATTTTTGGTCATGGCATAGTCCCGCAGTCGCGCCCGAACTTCCCATTTGAGTGGCACGTCACTATATGAACCCAAATTAGTTAAAATTGTGAGCACGACGAACAGTGATGAGCAAAGACCTATGAGCGACGCAGATAAATTCCCGAACTGGCACGGCACGACCATTATTGGCGTGAAAAAGCAGGGCAAAGTTGTGGTGGCTGGCGACGGTCAGGTATCGCTGGGCCAGACGGTCATCAAGGGCACCGCGCGTAAGGTGCGCCGGTTGAGCCCTGGTGGCGACAAAGGTCAGGACGTGGTCTGCGGCTTTGCCGGCTCGACCGCCGATGCTTTCACGCTGCTTGAGCGGCTGGAGGCCAAGCTTGAGGCCACGCCGGGGCAGTTGTCGCGCGCGTGTGTTGAACTGGCCAAGGATTGGCGCACGGATAA
>CAYLLD010000187.1:0-5274 GCA_964384315.1 uncultured Rhodobacterales bacterium
CGCCGCTTGCTCAAACGCACAGGCTTGCCGCGCTTGGGCAAACGGGCGGCGGCCTAAGCCGTCTCGACCTGCCACGCATCGCGCAGGGTCTCAATCGCTGCAATCCGTTCGCCGGTTTTGGGATGGCTCATGAACCATGCAGGGGTTGCCGTTTGCGCGCCGGTGAGCCGCTCAAGTTTGCGAAACAGGCTGATCTGCGGCGCAACCCCAAAGCCGGTTTTGGTCAAAAGCGCCGCCGCATAGGCATCCGCCTCGAACTCATCCCCGCGCGAGAGCCGCGAGGTGATCAGCTGCACCAGAGCATTGGCCAGATAGGCGCCCACAAACGGGATCATCCGGCCCAAAACCACCGCCAGCACCGTGCGCAGGGCGCTCGACGAGACAAAATCGATCATCCGCTTTTGCGAATGGCCCAGTGCCACATGGCCCAGCTCATGGGCAACCACCGAGACCAGCTCTTCGGCGCTCACATCCCCCAGCCGATATTTGTCGAGAAACCCGCGGGTCAAAAACACGCGGCCATCGGGGGCGGCCAGCCCGTTGACCATATCGACGTCGTAAATATGCACAGGGATTTGCGGCACATCGAGGGCCTTGGCCAGCTCATTGATGCGCGATTTCAGCACCGGATCGGTCAGCGGTTTGGACGCCGCATCCAGCGTGCGCCGCGAGCGGGTGCTGGAGAGGAAATACATCACCCCCGCCACCGCAAGGGCGACCAATATCGTGGAAAGTCTAATCATGTATCACATATGGGGGCAGGGCGGCCAAAATCCAGTGAAGGGCCATCCAGTGAAGAGAAGTCCAGTGACGCATTTCTAAACCGTCAACATCAAATGCTGACGCTCCCACGGGCTGATGACCTGCATAAATTCGTCCAGCTCCGTGCGTTTCATCGCCGCGTAAAGCTCGCAAAAGTCTTGGCCCAGCACTTTATGCACCTCGGTATCGGCCTCGAATAGCTCAACCGCGTTCAGGACATTGCGCGGCAGCGAGCGGGGCAGCTCATAGGCGTCGGCGCTCACCGGCGGGCGGGGTTTCAGCTTGTGTTTGAGCCCCAGATAGCCGCAGGCCAGCGTGGCGGCGATGGCCAGATAGGGGTTGGCGTCCATGCCCACGACGCGGTTCTCGATGCGCCGCGCGGCAGGGGGGCTGACCGGCTCGCGCAGGCCCACGGTGCGGTTGTCGCGGCCCCAGTCGAGATTGATCGGCGCGCCCTGTTGCGGCACCAGCCGCCGGTAGGAATTCACATAAGGCGCAAAGAGCAAGAGCACCGAGGGCAGGTGGGTTTGCAGACCGCCGATGAAATGCCCGAAGGCGGCGGAGGCTTTGCCACTGCCAAGCGAAAAAATGTTCTGGCCGGATTTCATCTCGACCACCGATTGGTGGATATGCATGGCCGAGCCCGGCTGATCGGCGATCGGTTTGGCCATGAATGTGGCGTAGCAATCGTGCCGCAGCGCCGCCTCGCGGATCATCCGCTTGTAGTTGAACACCTCGTCGGCCAGCTCCAGCGGATCGCCGTGGCGCAGGTTGATCTCAAGCTGCCCCGCGCCGTCCTCGCGAATAATCGTGTCGATATGCAACCCTTGCGCCTCGGCGAAATCATAGATGTCGTCGACCACAGGGCCAAACTCATCCACCCCCGAGATCGAATAGGCCTGCCGCGAATAGGATTGCCGCCCCGTGCGCCCCACCGGCGGCTCGATGTCGGTGTTGGGATCGAGGTTGGGCTTGGTGACGTAAAACTCAATCTCGGGGGCCACCACCGCCCGCCAACCGCGCGCCTCATAAAGCGCCAGAACTGCCTTGAGCACATTGCGCGGGGCGTAGGGCACCGGCTTGCCGCTTTGAAAATAAAGATCCGAGATCACTTGGATCGTGGGGTCCGCCGCCCAAGGCACCGCCCGCGCCGTTGAGATATCAGGCACCATGACCATGTCGTTCTCGGCGTAAATATCCTCCCAACCGATCTCGACATATTCGCCCGAAATGGTCTGGAAAAACATCGAGGGGCTCAGGTGCATTTGCTGGCTGGTGCGAAATTTGCGCACGGGCATGGCCTTGCCCCGCGCGGTCCCGACCATATCGGGGATCACACATTCCACCTCGTCGATGCGCCGCCCCGCCAGCCAGTCCTGCAGGTCTTGGGGCAGTTGGGCGTTGAACTGGGCGGTGCTTAGCTCGGTTTTTGGGTCCGTGTTTGGGTCCGTGTTTGGATTGGTCATAGGCCTGCTCGGTTTGGTTGGCACAAGTATATTTGCATTTGCGCCCCCACTCCAGCGCCGCTTTTGCGATTGCGCAGGGCCAAGCCCGCGCAGTATCGTGAGCGCGCAAATCGGAGCGAGCAGATGACCAGCAATAGTGAACGCCAAGCCGTGATTGAGGCGTTTTTGACCGCGCACCCTGATGTGACGCGCATTGAGTTGCTGCTGTGCGATCAAAACGGGGTGTGGCGGGGCAAATGGCTGCCGCGCGCCTCGGCTCCCAAGCTCTGGAGCGACGGGCTGCGGATGCCGGTCTCGACCTCGGGACTGGATATCTGGGGCGAGGATGTGGACGGCTCGGGGCTGGGGATTGACAGCGGTGATAAGGACACGGTGGCGCTGGCTGATCCGGCGACGCTTTGCGTGGTGCCTTGGTCCGAAGGCGCGGCGCAGATCGTGATTGAGCTTGAAGCGCGCGGCGGCGGGCCCAGCCTTTATGACCCGCGCGCGCTTTTGCGCCAGATGCAGGCGCGCCTGAGCGCCAAGGGTATGACGCCGGTGGTTGCCAGCGAGTTGGAGTTCTACATCCACAAGCCCCGCGCCGATGAATACGAGCGGCCCCAGCCGCCAAAATTCGCCAGTGCCTCGCATCTTTATGACTATGTGCAGCTCGACGCGAATGCCCCGTTTCTAGAGGCGGTGCAAAGCGCCGCAAAGCTGCAGAATATCCCCGTGGATGTGGTGCAGGCCGAGAGCGGGCGCGGGCAGTTCGAGATCAATTTCAACCATGTGGATGATGCGCTGAGCGCTGCCGATCATGGCGCGCTTTTTAAGCGGCTGGTGCGCGGCGTGGCCCGCCAGCACGGGCTTGAGGCGACCTTCATGGCCAAGCCCTTCGACGATGAGGCAGGCTCGGGCTGCCATGTCCATATCTCGCTGCTGGATGCGGCGGGGGATAATCTTTTTGCGGCCACAGATGGGATCAAGGGCGGGAACAAGGGCGGGATCAAGGACAGTATCAGCCCGCACCTGCGCCACGCTTTGGGCGGTCTTTTGGCCTCAATGCCGGACGCGCAGGCGATTTTCGCGCCGCATTTCAACTCTTATCGCCGTTATGACCCCGAATGGTTCGCGCCCACCAAGGCAAACTGGGGCCATGACAACCGCTCGGCAGCGCTGCGCATTCCTGCCACCACGGGCAAGGCGGCGCGGCTTGAGCATCGGCTTTGCGGGGCGGATGTGAACCCCTATCTGACCCTTGCGGCCATGCTTGGGGGGATTTTATGGGGCATCGAAGCGCAGCTTGAGCCTTGCGCGCCTTTGGATGAGGACCCCCATGCAACGGGGGGCGATCTGGCTTACGACTGGCCTGTGGTCGTCGAGACATTTGCAAATTCAGCCTTTATCCGCGATGCTTTCGGGGCGGATTTTCAGCATGTTTATGGCATAGTGAAACGCTATGAGGCGGCGCGGTTCAAGGCCATGGTGACCGATGTGGAATATCGGACGTATTTGGGGCGGATATAAGATGAACGATAGCGGCGATCACGGGTTTCGGGGCGCGGGCCTGACCAGCAACAGCCATGAGATGACCTATGGGGGCGCGCTGTCGTTCCTGCGGCGCAAATACACCCGCGAGATTGCGGGGGCGGATGTGGTCGTCTCGGGCATTCCGTTCGATTGCGCGGTCACGAACCGGCCCGGTGCGCGGCTTGGGCCACGGGCGATCCGTGCGGCCTCGGCGATGCTGCAAGAGCTCAAATCCTTTCCGCACGGCTTTGACCCGCTCGATATTCTGGCCATTGCCGATGCGGGGGATTGCTATCTCAACCCGCATCACCCCGCCAGCGTTGCCCCCGCGATTGAGGCCCATTGCCGCTGGATTTGCGAGGCGGGGGCCAAGCCGCTGTCGCTGGGCGGCGATCATTTCGTGGCCTATCCGCTGATCAAGGCGGTGGCGGCGACCCATGGGCCGGTGGCTTTGGTGCAATTCGACGCCCATTGCGACACGTGGGAGACGCTAGGCGAGGGCGCGGATGGCACCGAGATCGATCACGGCACCATGTTCGCCCGTGCTGCCCGCGAGGGGCATATCGACGTGGCCCGCTCGACCCAAGTGGGGCTGCGCACGTATAATGACAGCGATTACGGCTTTGAAATCCTCAGCGCCCCTTGGGTGCATCGCAACGGCGTTGATGCGGCCATCGATGTGATCCGCGCCCGCGCAGGGGATGCGCCGATCTATGTCTCTTTCGACGTCGACGGGCTGGATCCGGCCTTTGCGCCGGGGACCGGCACGCCTGTTATGGGCGGTTTGGCCTCGTGGCAGGCGCTTGAATTGATGCGCGGGCTGGAGGGGGCGCATTTGGTTGGCATGGATGTGGTTGAGGTTGCGCCGGCCTATGATCACGCCGAGATCACCGCGCTGGCCGCCGCCACCGTGGCCTATGAATGGCTGTGCCTTGTGGCCCTCGATAAAGGCGCGGTCAAAGCGCCTGTGGGGCGGCTCTGATGGAGGTTTTAGGCAGCGCCATCGCGCTGATTTTCGCAGGGGATGCGGCGCTTTGGGGCATCATCGGGTTGAGCCTAAAGGTCAGCCTTTTGGCGCTCTTCTTCGCGGCGCTCATTGGCGTGCCCCTAGGTGCTGCGCTCGCGCTCTGGCGGTTTCGCGGGCGCAGCATCCTCATTGTTCTGGCCACCAGTTTCATGGCCCTGCCGCCCGTCGTTGTCGGTCTCTTGGTCTATCTGCTCTTGTCGCGCGCAGGCCCGCTGGGCTCATGGGGGCTTCTTTTTACCCCCAGCGCCATGGTCATTGCGCAGTTCATCCTGGTGCTGCCCATCATCATCGCCCTGACCCTCGATGCGGTGCGCCCCATCGAGCGCGAGTATCGCGAGTTGATGGATAGCGTCGATGCGGGGCCGCGGCTGCGGCTGAAAACCGTGATTTATGACGGGCGCTTTGGGGTCGCCACAGCGCTTTTGGCCGGATTTGGCCGCGCGATTGCCGAGGTCGGTGCGGTTCTGATCGTGGGCGGGAATATCGACGGGGTGACCCGCGTGATGACGA
>CAYLLD010000188.1:0-5216 GCA_964384315.1 uncultured Rhodobacterales bacterium
CGGCGCAAAGCATCTCACGCGGGGCGATGCGGGCGATGATCGCGGCGTTGGTCATTTCGCCCAGATCAGCCACATGCAGATCGCCGGTAGAGACATCGCACCACGCCATCGCGCGGGCGCCGCGCACATCGGCCAAAGCGGCCAGATAGTTGTGGGCGCGGGCCGAAAGTAGACGCTCTTCGGTCAGGGTGCCGGGGGTGACGAGGCGCACAACATCGCGGGCCACCACGGATTTGGAGCCGCGCTTTTTCGCCTCGGCGGGGCTTTCCATCTGTTCGCAAACCGCCACGCGGTGCCCTTGGGCGATCAGCGCATGGAGATAGCCCTCGGCGGCATGAACGGGCACGCCGCACATGGGAATATCCTCGCCCAGATGCTTGCCGCGCTTGGTCAGGGCGATATCGAGCGCCGCCGCCGCCTTGATCGCATCATCGAAGAACAGTTCGTAAAAATCACCCATCCGATAGAATAAAAGCGCCTCATCGAACCGCTCTTTGATCTCAAGGAACTGCGCCATCATTGGCGTCACATTTGGGTTTTGATCTTTGGCCATCCGCCTCGCAGTGGTCCTGTATTGGTGATGCGTCTTTTGCTTGCGGCTGCAGGTCTAGCGCGCCTGACGAATGGGGGGAAGGCCCTCGGCGCGGCCCTGCGGCGATCACCAATTCGTGTGTAGCGTCAAAAATTGCACAAAAGTGTTGATTTGCTGGATTTATTTGTGAGATCAACACGGCGCGGTAGTTTTTTTGTTGCTGCGTTGATTTTTAAGACCCTTGTCATTTTTGCTTTGATTTTGTCCGGCGTAAAAATTTTTTCCGCACATAGATGAATTTTCACAAGATTTTTGGAGGAATACAAATGCCCTTAACACCTAATGTTCAATTCACCGGCAATGTCGGGTCAAGCTATGACGCCACATCTGGCGGCCTTACAGGCGGCGGCGATATTTTTGCCGAAGTGCCTGATGGCTCCGAAATCCTTTATGCTGCGGTTTACGCAACCACATTCACCTCTGAGCAGACCGTTGGTGTGACGCTCACGAGTGGGTCCGATGCCCTTGTCATTGACGATTTTGTCTCGCTGGGCACGAATAACGCAAGCTCAACCCTGACCGCATACCGGGCCGACGTCACTGACTTTGTTAGCGAAGTTATCGGCGATGGCGATGGCTTGCCCTTTACCTTTACTGCCAGCGATCTTGTCGGGTTTGACATCGATGGGTTTGCCCTGACGGTGATTTATGACAACCCCATGGAGGACGAAGGCACAATTTCCATTCTTGATGGATTTTCTGCCAGTTCGGGCGATGACTTTTCCTTGGTCTTTGATCAACCGATTGCTGATCCAAGTAATCCGGCATTTGTGGCGGAGATGTCTTTGGGGATTGGTTTTGGTTTTCAACCCTCTTTGCAAAGCTCGCAGATCACCATCAATGGTGAGCTTTTGACCACCTCGGCGGGTGGCTACGATGATGGCGCAAACGGCAATGGCGGTTTGATCACCATTGGTGGTTTGGGGGATAGCACTGACAATCCCGATCCGAATGCGGGCTCGGAGGTTGATTCTGAGTTCGACGATGAGCTTTACGATCTGTCGTCGTTTATCGATGCGGGGGATACCAGCATCTCTGTTGAAACGCTGAACCCGTCGGGCGATGACAATATCTTTTTCGCCAGTTTCTTGACCAATCCGCCGACAACTGTTGTGTCGATTGCCCCAAGCGGGGTCGCGGATGATTATGGCACGGCGTTTGAGACCGTGCTGACCATTGATGCGGCGAATGGCGTTTTGGCCAATGACAGCGACGATGGCACCGTTGATGCGGCGACATTGGAGACCGGTGTCGATGCGGCGGATGGTGATTTGACCTTTAATGACGATGGTTCGTTCAGCTTTGCCCCGGCGGATGGATTTTCGGGTGACGCGACCTTTACATATCGCGCGCAGGATAATGACGGGCTGTCATCTTTCCCCACCACGGTCACCATCACGGTGGAAGATCCGGTTGTGGCACCGCCACCGCTAACTGAACCAAATGCTATGGAGGATAGCTATTCGACGCCTTTTGAAACGGCTTTGGATGTTGCTGCGGCTGATGGGGTACTGGCCAATGATAGCGACGATAAGCCGGGTTTGGCTGCGTTTTTGGTTGATGATGTTGATCCGGCAGAGGGCACTTTGGCGCTGGATGAGTTTGGTGGCATCATGTTCACCCCAGCTGCTGGGTTCTCGGGCGATGCCAGTTTTACCTATCAAGCGGTTGATTCCGACGGTCTGTTGTCTGCAGTGACTGAGGTGACGATTACGGTTGAGGATCAAGTTGTGGCACCGCCGCCGCCAACTGCGCCGCCTTCGGGCGATGGTACGGTGACGGGGTTTGTCTATAAGGATTTGGACAATAATAACGTCTTTAACCTGAACCCGGACTTCCGCCTTTCGGGCCAAACCGTTTCGCTGCTTGATGATGCGGGTCATGTGATTGATAGCGCGGTGACCAATCGGTTCGGCAAATTCACTTTTGATGATGTCGCGAGCGGGGATTACCAGCTTGATTTCGATCTTGAGGATCGGTTCCAGTTTGCCGAGGCGGATCAGGGCACCATTGAGGGCCGGGATAGCGATGTTACCGGGGATGATGGCACCACGGATGTTTTCTCTGTGGATGGCGACATCGTGCGGTTGCAGGCAGGCGCTCAGACCAAGACCGCTGTTGGTGATGGTAAGATCGTTGGCTTTGCCTTTAAGGATGCCAATGGCGACGGGATCTACGACTATAAGACGGAATCGCGTCTATCTAACGTAGATGTTAAGCTGATCGACGAGGATGGCGATGTGGCGGCGATGGCCACCACGAATTTCTCGGGCACCTATCGGTTCAATGACATTGTCTACGGCAATTACGCACTAGAGTTCGAAACCATTGATGGTCTGGGCTTTGTTGCGGCGGATCAGGGTATGGTCGAAGGGCGCGACAGCGATGTGACCGATACGGATACCGGCCTGACGGATATGTTCGAGATCAATTCGCCAGATATTGCGCGCATCCAAGCGGGTTATGAAATCGCTTAAGGCCGCAAGATAATAGCCGAAAATAATAACGGGGAGGGCTGATCGGCCCTCCCTTTTTAGGTTTACGAGCCGCCCCAGAATTTCTTCACCTTCGAGAAGAAATCGGCGCTGTCAGGGTTGTTGTCCTGCTCTTCGGCGATCTGGTCAAACTCTTTGATCAGCTCTTTTTGCCGCGACGTCAGGTTCACCGGGGTTTCCACCGCCAGTTCGATATATAAATCACCGTTGCCGCCGCCGCGCACGGGGGGCATGCCCTTGCCGCGCAGGCGCAATTGCTTGCCGGTTTGTACGCCAGCGGGCACTTTTACGCGGCTGCGACCGCCGTCGATTGTTGGGGCCTCGATGTCGCCGCCGAGCATGGCTGTGCTCATGGTCACGGGGATGCGGCAGAACAGGTTCTGGCCTTCGCGCTCGAAAATCGCGTGGTCGTCGACTTGGATGAAAATATAGAGATCGCCCGAGGGGCCGCCGCGTAGTCCTGCCTCGCCCTCGCCGCCCAAGCGGATACGGGTGCCGGTTTCGACGCCGGGGGGGATGTTGACGCTGAGCGAGCGGTCGGATTTGATCCGGCCCGCGCCTGCGCAGGATTTACAGGGGTTTTTGATCGTCTGGCCGTGCCCGTTACAGGTCGGGCAGGTGCGTTCGATGGTGAAAAAGCCTTGTTGCGCGCGCACTTTGCCGAGGCCCGAACAGGTCGGGCAGGTCATGGGCTCGGCGCCGCCTTCGGCCCCCGTGCCGTTACAGCCATCACATGCGGCTGAGCTGGGCACGGTGATCGTGGCTTGTTTGCCGTTGTAGGCATCATCGAGCGAGACGCGCATGTTGTAGCGCAGGTCCGAACCGCGTGTGGTTTGCTGACGACCGCGACCGCCGCGTTGCCCGCCTACGAAATCGCCGAACAGATCGTCGAATACATCGGAAAAGGCCGACGAGAAATCGCCGCCGCCGCCACCCGGACGGAAACCGCCACCGGCACTGGCCCCGTGACCGCCTTCGAAGGCGGCGTGGCCGTAGCGGTCGTATGCTGCTTTTTTCTCGGCGTCTTTTAGAACGTCATAGGCTTCGTTCACTTCTTTGAACTGCGCCTCGGCGTTCGGATTGTCCTGATTGCGGTCGGGGTGAAGCTCCATCACCTTCTTTTTGAAGGCCTTTTTAAGCTGTGCCTCGTCCGCTGATTTGGACACCCCAAGCAAATCGTAATAATCGCGCTTAGCCATGTGTCACTCGGTCCCCAGAAATTTCGGACCAAACATCACGGCCCATAAATAAGAATACGCGCGCAAAGGGGCTGGCCCGTCGCGCGCGCATCGTGTCACTTAGCTGTCGCGGCGATCTTCGCCGATGTCTTCGAAGTCCGCATCGACGATGTCTTCGTCAACGCTGGCCGGACCGTCTTCGTCGTCAAAGCTTGGCTCTTCGCCGCCCTCTTCGGACTGGGACGCATAGATCGCTTCGCCCAATTTCATGGCCGCTTCGGTCAGTTCTTGCGTACAGCGTTTGATCTCAGGCAGATCATCCTCTTCGAGTGCCTCTTTGAGCGCGACAATCGCGTCATCGATTTTACCCTTCGTGGTGTCATCAACCTTATCGCCATGTTCATCGACCGATTTCTCGGTGCCATGGATCAAGCTCTCGGCCTGATTGCGCGCCTCGACGAGCTCGCGGCGCTCTTTATCCGATTCCGCATTCTCTTCGGCGTCGCGCACCATGTCCTCGATGTCGTCATCGGACAGACCGCCCGAGGCCTGAATGGTGATCTTATGCTCTTTGTTCGTGCCTTTGTCTTTGGCCGAAACGCTGACGATACCATTGGCATCAATGTCGAAGGTCACCTCGATTTGCGGCAGACCACGCGGCGCGGGCGGGATATCCTCAAGGTTAAACTGCCCAAGGATTTTGTTATCCGCGGCCATTTCACGCTCGCCTTGGAACACACGGATCGTCACCGCGTTTTGATTGTCCTCAGCGGTCGAGAAGATCTGCGATTTCTTGGTCGGAATGGTCGTGTTGCGGTCGATCAGACGGGTGAAGACACCGCCCAGCGTTTCGATCCCGAGGCTCAGGGGCGTCACATCGAGCAGAACCACGTCTTTGACGTCGCCCTGCAGAACACCAGCCTGAATGGCCGCGCCCATGGCAACAACTTC
>CAYLLD010000189.1:0-5205 GCA_964384315.1 uncultured Rhodobacterales bacterium
CAGGCGCGGCGGCGGCTTTGGTCACCCATGTGCCTGAGGGCGTGGCCGACGATGCACCGCTGTTGATCGTGGATGACACGCTCAAGGCCCTAGAGGCCCTCGCCACCGCCCGCCGCGCGGCCATCAGCGGCAAGGTGATCGGCATCACCGGCTCTGTGGGCAAAACCTCGACCAAAGAAATGATCCGCCTCGCGCTCTCGCGGCAGGGCAAAACCCACGCCTCGGTCAAGAGCTACAACAACCACTGGGGCGTGCCCCTGACCCTCGCGCGGATGCCCGAAGATGTGGATTTTGCGGTGATCGAAATGGGGATGAATGCCGCTGGCGAGATTGCCGCGCTGACGAGGCTTGCGCGGCCCCATGCGGCGCTGATCACCGAGGTCGCTGAGGCGCATATGGCGGGGTTCAAAGCCCTCAAAGACGTGGCCAAAGCGAAAGCCGAGATTTTCGAGGGCCTAGAGCCCGATGGCGCCGCGATTTTGAACCGCGACACCCGCACCTATCCGTTTTTGGTCCGCCGCGCGCGCAAATATGCCGCCGATCTGGTGCGTTTTGGCATGGCCGGACGGCCCGAGTTCGTTCTGGCCCGCACCCGTCTTGAGCCGGATGCCACCCATGTGATCGCCCGCCATGGGCGCGAGCGCTTTGTCTATAAAATCGGCCAGCCCGGCGCGCATTTCGCGATGAATTCGCTGGGCGCGCTGGGGGCAATCCATGCTGTGGGCGGCGATCTGGCGCTGGCCGCTTTGGCGCTGGCGGACTGGCAACCGCCTGAGGGGCGCGGCAACCGTATCGAAATTACGCCCAAAGGGGCGGATGCGCCGATCCTCTTGATCGACGAGAGTTACAACGCCAATCCCGCCTCTATGGCGGCGGCGCTTGCCAGTTTTGCCGCCAGCACACCGCCGCGCAAATCCGGTGGCCGCCGCATTGCCATCATCGGCGATATGCTTGAACTGGGCGCGGCTGCTGCGCAAAACCACGCAAGCATTGCGGCGGACGGCGCGCTGCGCAGTGTCGATAAAATCCACACCGTCGGCCCGCTGATGGCCGCGCTGCATCAAGCCTTGCCCGAGCCACAACGCGGGCAGCATTTTGCCCATGCGGATGAGGCGCTGCAGGCGGTTGACGAATTGGCGCGCTCTGGCGATGCGGTTATGATAAAGGCCTCGCTTGGCACCGGTTTGGGCAAATTGGTGCGCGCATTGAAATCCTTGGGGGAAGAGACGAAGTAATGTTGTATTTTTTGAGCCAATGGGCCGAGGGCGGCGACGTTTTCAACCTGTTCCGCTACATTTCGTTCCGCGCAGGCGGCGCATTTTTCACGGCCCTCATATTCGGCTTTGTCTTTGGCCAACCGATGATCAACCTCTTGCGTCGCAAGCAGAAAAAGGGCCAGCCGATCCGCGAAGACGGCCCTGAAGGTCATATCATCGCCAAAGCCGGTACGCCGACCATGGGCGGTGTGCTGATCCTCGCGGCCCTCGTGATCTCGACGCTGCTTTGGGCGCGGGTGGACAACGGGTTTGTCTGGATGATCCTCTTTGTGACCGTGGGGTTTGGCGCGATTGGCTTTTCGGACGACTACGCCAAAGTGACCAAACACTCCCACGAGGGCGTTTCGGGCAAAATCCGCCTCGCCGCAGGCTTTGTGATCGCGCTGATCGCGGGGGTTTGGGCCAGCCATTTGCACCCCGAAACCCTCTCGGGGCAGCTGACCTTTCCGGTCTTTAAAAACCTGATGCTCTATCTGGGCGTGCTTTTCGTGCCCTTCGCCATGATTGTGATCGTGGGCTCGGCAAATGCGGTGAACCTCACCGATGGTCTCGACGGGCTGGCGATTATGCCGGTGATGATCGCGGCGGGCTCGTTTGGGATCATCGCCTATGCGGTGGGCCGCGCCGATTTCACCGAGTATCTGGGGGTCAACTACGTCCCCGGCACCGGCGAGATCACCGTCTTTACCGCCGCGCTATTGGGCGCGGGCTTGGGCTTTTTGTGGTACAACGCCCCCCCCGCAGCGGTCTTCATGGGCGACACCGGCTCGCTCGCCTTGGGCGGCGCGCTGGGCGCTATCGCGGTGGCCACCAAACACGAGATCGTCCTCGCCATCATCGGCGGGCTTTTCGTCATAGAGGCGCTCTCGGTGATCATCCAAGTGCTCTATTTTAAACGCACGGGCAAGCGGGTGTTCCTGATGGCCCCGATCCATCACCACTTCGAAAAGCGCGGCTGGGGCGAGGCGCAAATCGTGATCCGCTTCTGGATTATCTCGCTGATTTTGGCGCTGGTGGGCTTGGCGACGTTGAAACTTAGATGATCCCCGTCAGAGGTTACAAAGACAAACGCGTCGCGGTTCTGGGCCTTGGCAAGTCAGGGCAGGCGACCTGTGCGGCTCTGCTGGCGGGCGGGGCGCAGGTTGTGGCTTGGGATGATGGCGGTGCAACGGCGCAAGGCGTCGAAATGGCCGATCTGTCCAAGGCCAAAAATCTGGAGGGCGTGGTCAGTCTCATCACCTCGCCGGGCATCGCGCATCTCTATCCTGAACCGCACGCGGCAATCGCGCAGGCGCAGGCTTTGGGCATCACCATCGATAACGACATCGGGCTGTTCTTTCGCTCTTATGCCACCCCGGATTGGGACCGGTTTGACGTGATCCCGCAGGTGGTGGCGATCACCGGCTCGAACGGCAAATCCACCACCACGGCGCTGATCCATCACATCCTGCAGGCGGCGGGCAAGCCGGTGCAGATGGGCGGCAATATCGGGCGGCCTGTGCTTGATCTTGATCCGGCCCATGATGGCGAAGTCGTTGTGCTTGAGCTGTCCTCCTATCAGACCGAACTGGCCCGCGCCCTCAGCCCTGATCTGGCTGTGTTTCTTAATCTGTCCGACGATCATCTGGACCGTCACGCGGGGCGCGGTGGGTATTTTGCCGCCAAGTCGCGGCTTTTCACCGCCGGTGCGCCGGACCGGGCGATCATTGGCGTGGACGAGCACGAGGGCCGCTATCTGGCCAGCGTCTTGCGCGAAGAGGTCAGCACGGGCGATCCGGTGATCCGCATCTCGACCACCCAGACCCTCAAAGACGGCTGGGCAGTGTCTGCGCGCAAGGGCTTTTTGGCCGAATGGCGGCGCGAGCGGCAGGTGGCGAGCATTGATCTGCGGCAGATCGCGAATTTGCCCGGCGCGCATAACCATCAAAACGCCTGTGCGGCCTATGCGGTGGCGCGGACTTTGGGCCTCGGCGCGCGGGACGTCGAGGCGGCGCTCAAGAGCTATCCGGGCCTAAAGCACCGCTGCCAGATCATCGCTGAGCGCGGCGGCGTGACCTATGTGAACGACAGCAAAGCCACCAATGCGGATGCCGCGCAAAAGGCGCTTTTGGCCTTTGAGAATATCCGCTGGATCGCTGGTGGCCGCGCCAAATCCGGCGGGATCGCGCCTCTTGCGCCGCTCTTTGAGCGTGTCGCCAAAGCCTATCTGATTGGCGAGGCGGCCGATGAGTTTGCCAACCAGCTTGGGGACACCCCCCATCAAGTCGCAGGCACCCTAGAGGCTGCCATGGCGGCGGCCATTGCCGAGGCTGATCCGGGCGATGTGATCCTGCTCTCGCCTGCTTGCGCCAGCTTTGACCAGTTCCCCAGTTTTGAGGCGCGCGGCGATGCCTTTGAGGCGCTGATCCCCGCGCCTTAAACAACTCGTTACGACCGCGTAAAGACTCTAGCTTTTTGGCGCGCGCGCAGCTATGGTGGCGCAAAGGTCAGTGGCACCCGCGAATGAGGCGCCAAAGCACCTTGGCAAACGGGCAGCGGTGCAGGGCAGGCATCCATGACAGATATGGTGTTTCGGGCCGATACCCCAGGCCCGGTAGAACCAATTTTATCGCGCTGGTGGCGCACCGTGGATCACGTTTCGATCCTCGCGGTGATCGCGCTATTTTCAGTTGGAATTCTTCTATCGCTGGCATCTTCGCCATCGTTGGCGGAGCGCAAAGACCTGACGCAATTCTACTTTGTCTACCGCCACATCGTCTTTGGCGCGATTGCTCTGACGGTCATGCTCTGCATCTCGATGCTATCCCCGCGCGCGGTGCGGCGGCTGGCGGTGTTCGGTTTCGCCATCAGCTTTGTGGCGCTCATGCTCTTGCCCATTTTGGGCACGGATTTCCACAAAGGCGCGGTGCGCTGGTTCAACCTGCGCGTCCTTACGGTGCAGCCTTCGGAGTTCCTGAAGCCGGGGTTCGTTGTGCTCACCGCATGGCTGATGGCGGGCAGCTTTGAGCGGCGCGGCCCCCCCGGTTTCCTCCTGTCATTCCTAATGGCAGTCGTGATCGCCGTGATGCTCGCGCTGCAGCCCGATTTCGGCCAAGCGGCCCTCGTGGTGGGCACATGGGGCGTGATGTATTTCGTGGCTGGTGCGCCGATCCTCTTGATCGTGGGGCTGGCGGGGCTTGTGGTTGTGGGCGGCATCGCAGCCTATCAATCCTCGGACCATTTTGCGCGGCGCATCGACAGCTATCTGTCCACCGAAATCGACCCTACGACCCAGCTTGGCCACGCCGCCAGCGCCTTTCGCGAGGGCGGGATTTTCGGCGTGGGCATCGGCGAGGGCGAGATCAAACGCACGCTCCCCGACGCCTATACCGATTTCATCATCGCCGTGGCCGCCGAGGAATACGGCATCGTCCTGTGCTTTTTGGTCATTGCGCTCTTCCTCGTGATCATCATCCGCGCGCTTTGGGCGCTGCAAAAAGAACGCGACCGCTTCATCTCGCTCGCGGGCACCGGCCTTGCGGTGATCTTCGCCCTGCAAGCGCTCATCAACCTCGGCGTCGCAGTGCGGCTTTTGCCCGCCAAAGGCATGACCCTGCCGTTCGTCAGCTACGGGGGCTCGTCCCTCGTGGCTTCGGGCATCACCTTGGGGATGCTGCTGGCCCTGTCACGGCGCCGCCCGCAAAACGGCTTTGACGAGGTTTTTGGGGCCACCAACGCCCCGCGCCAAAGCGGGGGGCTGATGTGACCACCTCCCAAGGGCCACTACTGACCATCGCCGCTGGCGGCACCGGTGGGCATATGTTTCCGGCCCAATCGCTGGCCGAGGCGATGCTGGCCAAGGGCTGGCGGGTGCGCCTCTCCACCGATGCGCGCGGTGCGCGTTACGCGGGCGGCTTTCCTGATGCGGTAGAGCGCCGCGTGGTGCGCT
>CAYLLD010000190.1:0-5193 GCA_964384315.1 uncultured Rhodobacterales bacterium
GATTTGTTGCGGGAATTGAAGACGCAATACGATAGAATCATCCACGTAAAACCGCCCGCCTCGCGCGCCGATAGCTCTGAGAAGTTTTTGGTGGCAACAGGATTTCGGGGGCGGGGATAACCCGCTTTTGGCTTACTAAAGGGCTGGTCTCGTTGGTTCTGTTCTAAACTAGTACAGTTTTAAACGGCGCTTAAATACTCGGATGCAAAAATACCGCAGCCGCTGTGACGGGCGTGCCCTGATCTTGACTAGCTCCGTTAATCTGGCACTAAGAACTGCTCTAATATTAACGCTATAAGTTGCTAGGTTTTGTAAAAGTGCCTCACCTTCGTTGGTCCACTGTAGTCGCGTTGTTTTTTCTGTTTCTTTTGTTCCTAGGGTTTTGCGGTGCGCTGCATCCCGCCTTTGACACTCTGGCACTTTACCGCCCCCTCGTTGTTGTGCTTTTGGCGCTGCTGACCGTCATCCACATCATTAAGGGCAAAACTCAGCGGTCGATTTACCTAACCATCGCGACGGTTTTTGGCTTTGGCTCAATCGCAGCCTATTCCAATCTGGAAGCGCTCGGGCATCGCCCTGATTTCACCGTCATGCAGGTCAATACCAATTGGGATGACGGGGTGACCGATGAGGTTCTGGGGCGGCTAGAGGTGCTGATCCCCGACGTGGTGGCTTTGCAAACCAACTCTGCGGCGGATCAAAATATCGGCAGCGCTTTGGCAGCGCTCTATCCCAACTCAGCCGTATGCGGCGCGCCGGGCGGTGGGTCGGTGGCGGTCTATACGCGCTTTGAATTTGTAGCCGGTGCCCTACCGTTTTGTGATGACGGGCAAGGCTTTGTTGCCGCGCGGCTGGTCACCGGTATGGGCGCGGTGACCTTTGTGTCAATGCGCACCAACGCCCCGGATACGGTGCCTGATGATCCAAATGCGAGCGAAGCGGCCCATGTTGCCCGTCTAGGTGCCTTTGTTGAGGACAACGACGGGCCTTTCGTGATCGCCGGTGATTTTGCCAGCGCGCCTTGGAGCCACCGCGTGCGGCAATTAGCCAACGCCGCCGGTGCAAAAGTTGCGCCCGGAATTGAGCGCACGTCAGGGGTGATGTGGGGGCTTTTAGGGGTGCGGATGAACCATGTTCTGGTGCCGCAGTCTTGGAATGCGGAAACAACGGTTGTGAGCGTACCGGCATCCACCACTGACGCGGTTTATGCCGATATTTATTTTGACTGGATTAGTGAAAGCCGACTTTAGGCTTGACGGATCAGCCTAATCTTCGGCGATGAACCCGCCGATTTCCGAGAATGGCACGCTAAAGGGCGAACGATGTACAACGGTAACCCCGCCCACCAACTCTTGACCATTTGGCCCAGTAATCACCCCTGAATAGGTACCACTGGCTGGCGCCCAATTTTCCACATCAATCTCACCGCCGGAGGTCATCCCTGAGAACGCCCCAGCGCCGTCAATGGTGCCTGCCTCTAAGATCAGATCGGACAGAGGCCGCTCTGTCACCACACGATTGGTCGCAGGAGACCGCGACTGGCGATTGCTGATCGTGCCGTCGATTGCGTTGTCGGTGTAGTTCGCCGCAAGGGTCGCATCACCAGTTATCAAACTCGAGATATCCGAGTTAGGCACGGTCTCATTACGCAAGAACCCTGCGTAGGTGCCCCGATAGGTCACGCGCCCGTTTTGGGGCAGGGACGTCGAGGTAAGATTTTCAAAACTTGTCCCACCATAGCCAACCGCTGCGCCTTCAGATGCAAGAATGACCAAACCGGAGTTCGGAGTGCGTACCGCATAGCCGCGCGCTTCGGGCGCTTCGGCGTGGTAATGGGCAAAGGCGCCCGTGTTATGGCCCGGTTGGGGCAAAAGCGGCTGTGCTACACCATTCGCGGTAAAGTTAAACAGCCCGGTGGCCGCGTCATAATTCGCGCCAACTGCGCTGGGACCAGATGCCCCGCCAGCCGCGCCGCCGCCGTTCATCCCGTCTCCGCCGCCACATGCGGCACAGGCAAATAAGCTGATAGTTGCTAAAGTCGCTGAGACCTTCATGACCTCGTCCTTTTCCTTAATACGGGCTAGCCTACTGGTTCGCACGCACCCTTGATCGCATGATCCAAGAGTTTTTTCTATTCGTCAAATGGTCTTACGCCAAACACGCAAGACCACCTGTGATTAACCTATGTCTTAGTTAGCAAAGATAGCGCCAGTTTCGCGTTGACCACCATTTTGTACGTCAATGCCGCCAAAAACTTCTTGGCCGTCAGAGCCGGCGAAGGCACCAGCATAGCTGCCGTTCCCTTGACCGCCTGAAACACTACCTGTGAACTGACCGTTGCCAGAAATCGAGGTTGAGTTCAGCGTCATGGATCCAGTTGTCCCGGCATTGCTATAGGGGCGCAAGCTGCGGAGTTGGCGGTTGTCGATCACACCGCTCACCCGATCATTGGCAAAATCAGCGGTCATTGTGACATTGCCGTGGACGATATTATTGACTGTATTGCCCGTGCGCCGATAGCCCACGTAATCGCCGCGATAGGTCGCCGTGCCTGCGGTGGGCAGATTTGGCGTCACACCTTGCGCAAAGGTTGCCCCGGCAAAATTATTGCTGCCGTGCTGGTTGCTCGCAGTCACCCCGACAAGACCGTTATTCGTCGAACGTCCAAAGGCGAAGTGGGTGAAGTCGTTGTCTTTATAGGCAGAAAAGTTCTGCAAATCCCAAGTTGGCTTGCGATAAATCTCGGAAAGATTTTCGCCGTTGCCTGCGAAACTATAGCCGTTTTGCGGCGAATAAGCTGCGGCAACATTACTGGGCCCCAAGTTTCCAGACTCGGCCGATAGTGTCGCTTGGCCGCCTTGGCTCGTGCCACCACCACCGCATGCGGCCAAAGCACACAATGCCGTGGCGCTCAAAAATACTCTAAACATTCGCAAATCCCCATATCTCAAGTAACGAAATTGAACTAGTGCAGTCAATCCGGACCAAAGCCTGAATTAACCTACAGATTAAGCTCGGAGATCGTCAATTAGCAAAAATTAGCAGATTTTTTAAGGTGAACTTTTTACAAATATCTGCATTTTTGAGGGTGGATTTGTGTTAATATTTATTTGGTGACTATTGGTAAATAATAAAATATTGGACCATAAATAATGGCAGTCAAATTTCAAGTAATCTAGAAATTGGTAATCGTATAAAGCACAGCGCAAAAAGCCAAAGTCCCAGCGATCGGGGCCGCATTTGTGCTCATGGATTGGGATAAAGACATCAACATCGAGCCGAATGGGGCTTCTGAATTTGGAGATGTATTTGGAACGGTGTTTTGGTCCATGTTGCTATCTGCGTTGCTGGCCATGTTTTCAGATGCTTCCATCTGTTTTACCGACATATGATTTAGCACGCTGCGCCCGCGCGATTCTGCTGGCCGCTCAGGCACCCGTACCGGGGCCTCCAGCTTGGCAGGGGCCGTGTTTTCTAGCGCAAACTCACGTATGCCTCGCAGGGGTGCGGGTTTGATCACATTGACGCTGATATAGGGGCGCGGGTGTTTATGGAGGTTCGCGTGAAGCGAGACCTGCAGGCGCGCGCCGCTTTTAAGAGTCATTTCAGCCCGCTCAGGTACCTGCGAGCGCTTGGTTAAGAGGTGATAGGCCAAATCTTCAGCCGCCTCGACCGCTGCCGTTGTGGACCCGGCAAAAGGATTGAAAATCATGTGATAGCCGCAGATATGCTCGGCCCCAAAGGCATGAAACCCCACACCGGGCTGTCCGCTGGTGATATCCGTGCCCAAATTGAAACTGGGATGAATTTGCAGACACATCCCACGAGGGTCGCGGGCCAAATCCATCCATTCGGGGCGCAGCAGTTGATCGGATTGGCACCAATGCACAAGCTTGGGTCGGGCCAACGCCATGACTTGGCAGACCACAAGGCGCGCGATGAAAACGCGGTTCGAGAAATGCTTGAGCGAGGGAACGCCCTCGCGTTTGATCGCATCGGCCAAAAGCTCTTCGAAGGCTTCGCTGAATGTGCCCGGCTCGATATCGGGCATCAGGATTTCATCACCGCCTACCGTGATAAAGACATTCTTTTGGTGACCTGCGATAATCTCTTCGGCATCGGGAACCATCAGCTTATTTGCAGGCGAGGCAAGCGCGCCCTGAAAGCCCTTTGGTGCCAGCGGCCCGCCGTTTTGCGAGATTTTGACCACATGCCCGCCAATGGTAAGCACCCCCCAAATCCCATCGTGATGCGCCCCCAGATTGACCTGCACCTCTTCTTCGAACAGGTCCTTCAGCTCATTGGCCAGCTCTTCATACGAAAACGGCTCGTGGGCCTCGTAAAGCAGGGCCGCTTCCACGCGCGTGGGGCGCACTGGGGTCACTGAACAGGTCATTGGTCGCAAGCTCCGATCTTGTCAGCCAGCATTGGTTGAACTTGATCTTTGAACACGAGACTGTGGTGAGAATCCGGCCTAAAGCGGTTGCCAAATGGCTAATTCACCGGAGAATTTGTATAAATCTGAAAGGGTTTTTCCACAAAAAAACCGCCCCAACTTTCGCAGGGACGGCCAATTCTTTGAAAAATCAGGCTATTAGCAGGAGTAGTACATGCCGAACTCAACCGGGTGTGGTGTGTGCTCGTAGTTGTAAATTTCTTCCCACTTAAGCTCCATGTAGCCTTCGATCTGGCTCTTGGTGAAGACGTTGCCCGCCAAGAGGAACTCGTGATCGGCTGCAAGGGTGTCCATGGCTTCGCGCAAGGATGCACAAACCGTTGGGATGCCCGCCAGCTCTTCGGCTGGAAGATCGTAGAGATCCTTGTCCATCGCTTCGCCTGGATCGATCTTGTTTTTGATACCGTCAAGACCAGCGAGCAAGAGCGCCGAGAAGCACAGGTAGGGGTTCGCTGCCGGATCAGGGAAGCGCGCCTCAACACGTTTCGCTTTGGGGTTCTCAGCCCAAGGGATCCGTACACAACCCGACCGGTTACGCGCCGAATAGGCCCGCAGAACTGGTGCCTCAAAGCCCGGGATCAAACGCTTGTAAGAGTTTGTCGAGGGGTTGGTGAAGGCGTTCAGGGTCTTGGCGTGCTTCAGGATGCCGCCGATGTAATATAGGGCTTCGTCCGAAAGATCGGCGTATTTATTGCCCGCAAACAGCGGCTTGCCGTCTTTGAAGATCGACATGTTCA
>CAYLLD010000191.1:0-5166 GCA_964384315.1 uncultured Rhodobacterales bacterium
GTGGTGACCCACGGGTTTACCCTCGATGAAAAGGGCATGAAGATGTCCAAATCTCTGGGCAATACCATCGTGCCCGCCGAGGTGACCAAGCAATATGGCGCGGATATCCTGCGGCTTTGGGTGGCGCAAACCGATTACACCGCCGATCAGCGCATCGGTCCCGAGATCCTGAAAAACGTCGCCGATAGCTACCGCCGCTTGCGCAATACCATGCGCTTTATGCTGGGCAATCTGGATGGGTTCACCGAGGCCGAGCGCGTCGAGCCTGCGGATATGCCCGAGCTGGAACGCTGGGTGCTGCACCGTCTGGCCGAGCTGGATGAGCAGGTGCGCGCGGGCTATAAAAACTTCGCGTTCCAATCGGTGTTTCAAGCGCTCTTCCAGTTCTGCACCGTCGATCTGTCGAGCGTCTATTTCGACATCCGCAAAGACGCGCTCTATTGCAACGGCGCGGATGATCTGACGCGGCGCGCCAGCCGCACGGTGCTTGATCTGTTGTTCCACCGCCTGACCACATGGCTCGCGCCGATGCTGGTGTTCACCATGGAAGACGTCTGGCTGCATCGCTTTGACGACGAAAACGAGAGCGTGCATCTGCGTGATTTCCCGCAAACGCCTGCGGCTTGGAAGGACGCCGATTTAGCCGCGAAATGGACGGCGATCAGGCAGGTCCGCCGTGTCGTGACCGGTGCCATCGAGGTCGAGCGGCGCGAAAAGAACATCGGCTCGTCCCTTGAGGCGGCCCCTGTGGTCTACGTCGAAGACGCCGCCACCCGCGCGGCGCTTGAGGGCATGGATTTCGCCGAAAGCTGCATCACCTCGGGCATCGTGATCAGCGGCGATGCGGCCCCCGAGGCAGCCTTCCGTCTCGAAGATGTGGCAGGGGTTGCGGTGGTATTTGCCAAGGCCGAGGGCGAGAAATGCCAACGCTGCTGGAAAATCCTAGGGGACGTTGGCACCCATAAGCACGCGGGCACCTGCGGGCGCTGCAACGAGGCCTTGGGATGACAGATACGCCAAGCCCAGACACCCCCAACATCGTAGATGAACAGTTCCACGCGATGGATGTGGGGCATCTGGGCGCGGCCTCGACCCATCCGCCGAAAATTTTGCTGCTCTACGGCAGCCTGCGCTCCACCAGCTACTCGCGCCAAACCGCCGAGGAGGCCGCGCGCATCCTCACCCGCTTTGGGGCCGAGACGCGGATGTTTGATCCCACCGGCCTGCCCCTGCCCGACACCGAAGAGCCCGATCACCCCAAGGTGGCCGAGCTGCGCGAGCTGGCAACATGGTGCGAAGGGTTTGTCTGGGTCTCGCCCGAGCGGCACGGGGCCATGACCGGCATCATGAAGGCGCAGATCGACTGGATCCCGCTGGCCATGGGCGGGGTGCGTCCGACCCAAGGCAAGACCCTCGCGGTGGCGCAGGTCTGCGGCGGCTCCCAGAGCTTTAACACGGTCAATCAGCTGCGGATTTTGGGGCGGTGGATGCGGCTGATCACGATCCCGAACCAATCTTCGATCCCGCAGGCTTTCATGAAATTCGAGAAGGGGCGGCTCAAAGACAGCCCCTATTATCGGCGGCTTGTGGATGTGATGGAAGAGCTGGTGAAATTCACCCTGCTCACCCGTGATCGCGCGGATTATCTGGTGGATCGCTATTCAGAGCGGGTGGAAAGCCATGCGGAACTGTCCAAACGGGTGAACGACGAAAAACTCTAGCGGCCCCGTTTAGCGCGCCTTGGCCGCAAGCATCTGCTGGGCGGCACCGGCAAACAGCAGATAGACCGTCGAGCCCAACAAAAGCGCCAGCACCAGCGCCGGCACATTTGCAAAATCCGTCCAAGCCGCCACGATCGCCGTGATCACCCAAATCGCCGTCATCCCTAGGCTCAGGGGCCGCCATTTGGGCGTGCGCGTGGGGTGGACGAATTTGACAGGCACGAATTGCATCAAGGCCAAAACCACCACGATCACCGTCATGACCTGCCACGGCGGCTCAATCGCGAAAAACACCAAGACGACCATATTCCAGCACCCCGGAAAGCCGGAAAAGCTGTAATCCTCGGTCTTCATCCGCGTATCTGCAAAGTAGATCGCGCTGGCAAAGACGATCACGCCGACGCTGATCCACCCCGTCCAGCCGGGAAACAGCCCCGAAACGAAGAGCGCATAGGCGGGGATGAACACATAGGTCAGATAGTCTATGATCAGGTCCAAAAGCTCGCCGTCCCATTGGGGCGCATGGGTTTTGACATCGACCCGCCGCGCGAGGGGGCCATCGACCCCGTCAACGATCAGCGCAACCAAAAGCCAAAGGTACATGGTGGACCAATCGCCCTTGGCCGCAGCCAGTATCGACAGCATGGCCAAAAGGGCGCCGCTGGCGGTCAAAAGATGGACGGCAAAGGCGCGGGCGAACAACATGGGATGATGACTTATGGTAATTCTCGGACAATGCCCAATGGATTATTGTGGCTGACGCGTTCCAGCCTAAGACCGCGGGGCTTGGGCACGCGGATGGGCTGTGCGGTAAACGTCGAGTAGGCGCGCGGAGCTGACGTTCGTGTAGACCTGCGTGGTGGACAGCGATGCATGTCCAAGCAGCTCTTGGATGGTGCGCAGATCACCGCCAGCATCAAGCAGATGGGTCGCAAAAGAATGGCGCAGCGCATGGGGCGTGGCACTGGCAGGCAGGCCCAGCCGGTGGCGCAGCCGCTCCATCAGCTTTTGCACCGCCCGCGCCCCCAAAGCGCCACCACGGGTGGCCCGAAACAGCGGCGCATCTTGTGCCTGCGGCTCTGGCAGCGCGGCGCGATAGGTCTCAACGGCGGCGGCAACCACGGGCAAAACCGGCACGAGGCGCTCGCGCCCGCCCTTACCGACGATGCGCAGGCTCTCGCCCAAAGGCGCATCGCCCCATGTGAGCCCCAAAACCTCCGAAACCCGCAGCCCGGCCCCGTATAGCAGCGCCACAACGGCGGCATCCCGCAGATCGGTCCAATCCTGCGCCTCATGGGCCAAAAGCGGCCCAAGCTGCGTGGCGGCGCGCGCCTCGACCGGACGCGGCAGCCGCTGCGTCACCTTGGGGCCGCGCAGGCTTTGAATGAGCGAGGTGTCGATACCGTCTTGATTGCTGATCCAAGCCGCAAAGCTCTTGAGCGAGGACAAACGCCGCGCCACCGAGCGGCTCGACAACCCCGAAGCGCGCTCTTCGGCCAGCCAGGCGCGCAGATCGGTTGTGCTGAGCTGGGTGAGTTTATCCGCATCAAGCGGCGCGCCGAGATAGCCGGTCATAAAGGCCAGAAACCGCCCCAGATCGGCCTCATAGGCGCGGCGCGTGTTGTCCTGCAGCGCCCGTGTGCCGCGCAGATAGACCAGCCAGTCGTCAACGCGGCCCCTCAAGTCCAAACGCTTTTGCCCGGGGCTTATCCCAGCCACCGCAGCAAGGCGCTTTCGAGCGCGCCGCCCAAAAATTCTAGCAAATCGCTGGCTTGGCCCTCGTAGAACCGATCCGGCTTCACCGCGCCCATAATCAACATGCCGCGCGCCTTGTCAGAGCCAAAATCGAGCCGGACCACCGCCTCAGAGGCCATGGCCTTGGCATAATCGCCATAAAACGCGTCCGCGCCTTGAGGCATAGAGCGCAAAATCACCTTGCGATGCGCATTGCGCGGCCCGCAATAGGCCTCAATCCCGCCCAGCGGCAGCCCCAGCACCGTCTGTTTATCCGCACCCTCAGGACCCATCGGGTGACCGGTCTCGGCCCCTTCGGCCTCAAGGCACAGATGCAAGCCATCAACCGCAAGAATGGGCATCAGCTCGGCGGTCAAAACGCTCACAAACTCTTCGAAACTTTGCGGGCGCAAAAAGGCCAAGACCGCGCGGTGCACCTGATTTGTGCCCGCCAAATTGTCATAGGCCGCCGCGACAACGTCCCGATGTGTGTCCTGAAGAACACCCAACCGCGCCTCAAGATTATGGACAATCGCTGATCGCAGGTCGATCACCTTGCGGTCCGAACTGGGCCCAGAGGCCTCGAAAAGCGCGCGCACCACATCGGTGTCCGCCAGCAGCTTTTCAGGGTTTTCAATGATCTCTTGGCGAAATGCTTCTTCGTGCACGATCCAGAACTCCGACGAATATCACGGGAATTCGTGTGATTTACAGGTGTTAGGAGCGTTTGTGAATGTGGATAACCCAAAATCACGCGCCCACTGTGATGATTTTGCCAAGCCGCTATGGCAAATTTGCAGCGCTGGGGGCATCTTGCCTTTGGCGCGCAGCTTGCTCAATAGAACCGCATGAAACCCGCTGACCCCTCTTTGATCCAGCAAGAGCACTACGCCCAAGGTACATTGGTCGCGGTGCTGACGACGCAGCCGCTGGGCCGGTGCCTTGACTACAAGGCCCCCGAGGGCGGCGTGGCGCTTGGGGCTTTGGTGGTGGTCCCTTTGGGGCCGCGTCAGGTCTTTGGGGTGGTTTGGGGGGCGGGTGACGGTGGTTACGACGCCGCAAAAATTCGTCCCATCACGCGGCTCATTGACCTGCCGCCGATGCAGCCCTCTATGCGCCAACTCATCACCCGCATTGCGGCCTATACGCTATCGAGCCCCGAGGCGGTGCTGCGCATGGCCGTGCGGATGCCGGGCCTGACCGAGCCTGCGAGCATGCGCAAAGTTCTACGGCTGGGGGACGCACCGCCCAACAAGCTGACCGCCGCCCGCGAAAAAGTGCTGGGGGTCATGGAGGATTACGGGGATCAGCGGATTGCGCGCTCTGAGCTGGCGGGGCTGGCGGGAGTGTCGGCATCGGTGGTCAAGGGACTGGTTGAGCAAGGCGCGCTGATCGAGGAACAGGCCCCACGCGATGCGCCCTTTACGCGCCTTGATCCGGACCTGCCCGGCAAGGCGCTTTCGGAGGATCAGGCGCGCGCTGTGGACCAGCTTGGGGATGTGGGCACGCAGCGCTATGCCACGACGCTTTTGAAGGGGGTCACCGGCTCGGGCAAAACCGAAGTTTATCTTGAAAGCGTCGCCCTTGCCTTGCGTGCGGGGCGCCAAGCGCTGGTGCTTTTGCCCGAGATCGCCCTGACCGTTGAGTTTCTTGAGCGGGTCGAGGCGCGGTTCGGCGCGCGTCCCGCCGAGTGGCATTCAGGGATCACCCA
>CAYLLD010000192.1:0-5092 GCA_964384315.1 uncultured Rhodobacterales bacterium
ATTGGCGTCACCTGCGAATTGATTTGCATTTTGGCGAAAAACATTCGACGGATTCCACATCAGCACCAGTATAAATAGGTGCAGGCGCAAGCCGCCGTTTGTGATTGGAAAAATAATGGGCTTTCTGTCGCGCTCTCTTTTGGGGCTTTTTATTCTGGGTCTGACCCTTGGGCTTTTGGGCTTTGCTGCCGGTAACATCGCCGTCACGATTTCCGAGGTGAACAGCCGCGAAGAGCGCCGCCGCCCGCCGCGCGAGCGCATTTTTGCAGTGAATGTCGCCCCCGTCGAGCTGGGGGCCGTGACCCCGCGCATCATCGCCTATGGCGAGGTTGCCAGTTGGCGCGCCCTTGAAGTGCGCGCAAGTTCCGGCGGGCGGATTATCGTGCTGTCCGATGCCTTTCGCGATGGCGGCCAGATTGCGCAAGGCGAGGTGGTCTTTCGCATCGATCCCACCGAGGCCCGCGCCGATTTGGCCCTTGCGGATACGCAGATCAAAGAGGCCGAGGCCGAGTTGATCGAGGCGCGCGCGGCTTTGGCGCTGGCCGAGGGTGATTTGGCGGCAACCATCGAGCAAAAGGATTTGCGCGCGGCGGCTTTGGCGCGGCAAAGCGGCTTGGCGGGGCGCGGCGTTGGCTCGGAGGCGGCGGTTGAAACCGCGTCGCTGGCGCTTTCGTCGGCGGTGCAAACCGTGCTGGCCCGCGAGCAATCGCTGGCCCAAGCGCGGGCGCGAATTTTGCGGGCGGAAATCGGGCTAGAGCGTCAGGGGATTGCCCAAGCCGAGGCGCAGCGCAAGCTAGAGGAAACCGTTTATGTCGCGCCTTTCGATGCGATTGTTGCTGAGGTGAATGCGGTTGAGGGGCGGCTGGTCTCGGCCAATGAGCAACTGGGCCGCCTGACCGACCGCAGCGCGCTTGAGGTCGGGTTTCGCGTCTCAAACGCCGAGTTTTCGCGCATTGTTGATGCCACAGGCGCGGTGCGGCCCGTCAAGGCCCGCGCGACCCTCGATCTGGCAGGCACCCCGCTTGAGGTGGCCGCGACGGTGGACCGCGCAGCGGCAGAGGTCGGCGATGGCCAGTCTGGGCGCTTGATCTACGCCCGCCTCGATCCAGCGGCTTCTGGGTTTTTATATGCAGGGGATTTTTTGCAGGTCGAATTGACCGAAAATCCTTTGCAAAACGTGATGATCGCGCCGTCCTCGGCGGTGACATCCTCGGGCGCTATGCTGCTTTTGGGCGAAGAGGACCGGCTTGAGGCCCATCAGGCCAAGGTGCTGCGCCGCCAGGGCGATGAGGTGATCCTTGGGGATGTGCCTGCGGGGCGGTTTTACGTCACGCGCCGCCAGCCGCAACTGGGCGCGGGCATCAAGGTGCGGCCGGTCAAGCCGAACGCAGAAATGGAAGAGCCCGAGATGATCGCGCTTGATGACGCGCGGCGCGCCAAGCTGATCGCGGCGGTTGAGGGAAATGCTTATATCCCTGCGGACGCCAAGGCGCGGATTTTGGAAAATCTGAACAAGCCTGAGGTGCCAGCGGCAACGGTCGCTCGCCTAGAGGCGCGTATGGGCGGCGGCGCTGAGGCGGCCCCCGAACGCGGCACGGGAAGCAGCACGGGAAGCGGCGCGCGAAGCAGCGCGGGCGAGGGCGATGCTGAACTGGTCAAACTGGACGCGGAGCAACAGGCGCGGCTCATCGCTTTTGTCGAAAGCAACGAACGCATGCCCGGCCCCGCCAAAGAACGCATCCTAACCGCCCTGCGCTCAGGCTCAGCCCCTAAATCCATGATCGAGCGGATCGAAGCCCGCATCGGAGGATAAAAATGGCCCATACTCCCAGCAGTTACACCCGCAGCAAAGCGAGTACCGTTTTGGGCTATTTCGTGCGCCATAAAACCATCGCCAATCTCTTGATGGTGGTCTCGGTCGTGGCCGGTCTCATGGCCGCCAGCCAGCTGCGCACGCAGTTTTTCCCCGACATCGTGATCGACAGCGTCTCGGTCAACGTGCGCTGGACTGGCGCGGGCCCCGAGGATGTGGACGGCGCCATTGTCTCGGTGCTTGAGCCGGTGGTTTTGGCAGTTGAGGGGGTCGAGAGCGTCTATTCCGTGGCCACGGAAGGCTCGGCACGGATTTCGTTGGAGTTTGAGCCCGGATGGGACATGGCGCGGGCGGCTGGCGACGTCAAAGAGGCGGTTGAGAGCGTCGGGAACCTGCCTGAGAACGCCGATGATCCCAATGTTCGGCGCGGGGCGTGGCGCGACCGCGTGACCGATGTGGTGATTTCGGGGCCGGTGGGGCGCGACCAGTTGGGCCGCTTTGCCGATGAGTTCGCCGCGCGGCTGTTCCGCGAGGGCATCACCCGCACGTCAATTCGCGGCGTCCCCGATCCGGTGGTGCGCATTTCCGTGCCCGAGGCCAATCTGATCCGTCACGATGTCGCGTTGTCGGATGTGGCCGATGCCATTGCCGCCGAGGCCGAAGCGGACCCCGCTGGGGACGTGGCCGATGGCACGGCGCGTCTGCGCACGGGGGTGGAAAAGCGCGAAGCGGGGGATGTGGCGGCCATCGAGGTGCGCTCGAATTCCGACGGCTCCAAGCTCTTGGTTTCGGATATCGGCATGGTCGAAATTCTGGGCTCTGAGAACGGCGTTGAGTTTTTCAAAGGCCCGCATCCGGCGGTGTCCGTGCGGGTTGATCGCTCGGATTTGGGCGACGCGATTGAGATGCAGCAGATCGTGCAGGACGTGGCCGACGAGATGGAGGCCAGCCTGCCCGCAGGGGTCGCGGTCGAGCTGATCCGCACCCGCGCCGAAGCGATCACCCAGCGCATCAACCTGCTGTTCGAAAACGGCGCACTGGGCCTCGCGCTGGTTCTGGGCCTCTTGTTCCTCTTTTTGAACGCCCGCACCGCCTTTTGGGTCGCCGCCGGCATCCCCGTGGCCATGACCGCCGCGCTGGGGCTGATGTATATCTCGGGGCTGACCCTGAACATGATCTCGCTTTTTGGGCTGATCATCTGTCTGGGCATCGTGGTGGATGACGCCATTGTGGTGGGCGAGCACGCGGATTTTCGTGCGCGCACCTTGGGCGAGCCGCCGCTGGTTGCCGCCGAGAACGCCGCCTCGCGCATGGCATCGCCGGTGTTTTCCGCGACGCTGACCACGGTGATCGCCTTTGCGGGGCTGACGATGATCGAGGGGCGTTTCGGCTCGCTGATCGCGGATATTCCCTTCACGGTCTGCGTGGTTCTGATCGCCTCGCTCTTTGAGTGTTTCCTGATTTTGCCCCATCACATGGCCATGGCGCTGGCGGGTAGCCGCAAAGGCGCGTGGTACGATTGGCCCAGCACAACGTTCAATAAGGGCTTTTCATGGTTCCGTGAGCGGCTGTTTCGCCGGTTTATGCGCGGGGTGATCCAGTTTCGCTATCCAGTGGTGGCGGGGGCGCTCGTGGTTCTGTCCCTCGTGGTTTCCATGTGGATTTCGGGCACGGTGCAATGGCGGTTTTTCAGCCCGCCCGAACGGGGCTCAATCTCGGGCAATGTGGCGATGCTCCCGGGTGCCACCCGCGCGGATACTTTCGCGATGATCCAAGAATTGCAGCGCGCCTCTGACAAGGTCGCGGCGGATTTTGAGGCGGAACACGGGGCCAATCCGGTGAGTTTCGCCATGCTGCAATTGGGCGGCACAACAGGGCGCGGGCTTTCGGGGCAATCGACCAAAGACACCGACCAGCTTGGCTCGATCTCCATCGAATTAATCGATCGCGACTTGCGGGATTATTCGAGTTTCGTCTTTTTGGGAGCGCTCCAAGACGAGGTGCGCAAACATCCGATGCTTGAGACCCTCAGCTTTCGCGGTTGGCGCTCTGGGCCGGGCGGTGACAGTCTGGATGTGATGTTCTTTGGGGCCGATGCGCAGACGCTCAAGGCGGCCTCGGAGCGGTTGAAAACCGAGCTTGCGCAATTTGGCGAGGTCTCGGCGGTTGAGGATGATCTGGCCTATGACAAGAACGAGTTGGTGCTGGAGTTGACCCCGCAGGGCCGCGCGCTTGGCTTTGAAATCGACGCGCTGGGCCGTGATTTGTACCAACGCCTCAATGGGATCGACGCGGCGGAGTTTCCCGTGGGCGCGCGCACGGGCAAGATCATTGTGGCCATCGACGAGCGCGAGCTGACGGCGGATTATCTAGAGCGGACGCGGGTGCGTAGCCCTTCGGGCGCTTTCGTGGTGCTCTCGGACATCGTGACCGTGACCGAGAGCGCGGGGTTTTCGCAGGTGATCCGCGAGAACGGGCTGCGGCGCATCAATGTCACCGGCGATATTGACGACGAGGATGCGGACCGCGCCCGCGCGATCACCGAGCAGCTGCGCGATGATATTCTGCCCAGCATCACCTCAGAGCTGGGCGTCGATTTCCGCCTCAGCGGGTTGGCCGAGCAAGAGGGCGATTTCGTCAATGACGCGCAGCTGGCGCTTTACGCCTGCCTCTTGGGCATTTTTCTGGTGCTGGCGTGGATTTTCTCAAGCTGGACCCGCCCCATCGTGGTGATGCTGATCATTCCTTTCGGCCTGATCGGGACGATTTGGGGGCATTATATTTGGGACGTGCCCCTGTCGATGTTCACCGTGGTGGGCCTGATCGGCATGACGGGGATCATCATCAACGACAGCATCGTGCTGATCTCGACCATCGACGAATATGCCCAGCGGCGCGGCATTGTTGAGGCGGTGGTGGATGCGGCCTGCGACCGTCTGCGGCCGGTGGTGCTGACGACCCTCACCACGGTGCTTGGCCTCGCGCCGCTGCTTTACGAGCCCTCGGCGCAGGCGCAGTTTCTCAAACCCACGGTGATCACCTTGGCCTATGGTCTGGGGGGCGGGCTCTTTATCGTGCTGTTGCTGGTGCCGGCGGTGCTGATTATCCAGCAAGACGTGGGGCGTCTTTTGCGGGCCACGCGCCGCGCATCGCTGGGCCGTGCCATGCCTGCGGGGCCGCGCGGAATTGTGCTGGGCGCGGCGGCGGCAAGCTTTGGCGTGCTGCTGATCAGCGTGGGCGCTTGGGTTCTTAACGGGAGCGCGCCGGGTGCGGCGGCGC
>CAYLLD010000193.1:0-3681 GCA_964384315.1 uncultured Rhodobacterales bacterium
AGCGCGCGGACCTTGCGCGCCAAAGCCTCAAGCTCTTCGTCGGCGCAGCCCATCTGCGCAAGCTGGGTCGCGGTGGCGTAAAGATAGGCGTCATTGGGGCCCATGCCGCCGGTGGCCTCCGCAATGATTTTGGCCTGCTCATCTAGGGGCAAAGCGCCGGTATATTGCTCGTGCGCTTGGTTCATCACATAGGCCAGCGCGTCCACCTCGCGCCCATCCGCAAGGGTCAGGGGCAAAATATCCTCAAGATAGGCGCTAGAGACCAACTCGCGTTCGCGCAGGTAAGCGATGGTGGCCGCGCGCTGCTCAGCGGGCACCCTGAGGGCCAGCCCCTCGCAGGCGGCATCGGGCTGCGGATCAAGGGCCAAAACCAGACCGGGATTGGTCACGGTGCCGCGATGATGGATCGACCACATGCAAAAATGCCGCCGATAGCCCTGCACCCGCGCCCGCGCTGTCTCGGCCACGGCAAATCCGGGCTTCCACATGAGCGAGCCATAGGCGAATACCCAAAGATCTTGCGGCATAAGCGTCGGTCCTGTTCAAATCACGCGCAGCGCCGCTTGGCTGACGCCTCGTATCTCTGGCTGGGTCTATATCTGGCGAAAATTGGGATTGCTAGGTATCCCGAAGGGGTGTCCGCACATTGGCCTGAGCTGGCCGAACGCTTGTGGTCTAACCTTCTGTGCGATACGCGAAAGCCTAAGGGAAAAGCGAAATCAAAAGGGAATTGGGACATGTTGCGTGGTCTGCTTGGCGTGGTGATCCTTGGGTTTTTGGCCTATTCGGGCTGGTGGTGGCTGGGCTCAAGCGCCCATCAAACCAGTCTTGAACAATGGCTGGACGAGCGCCGCACCGCCGGTTGGATCGCGACCTATGATGATCTCAGCGTTGGGGGCTATCCCAACCGGATCGACACAACGGTGGTTAATCTGGAGCTGGCGGACCCGACATCTGGCTGGGCGTGGCGCGCGCCCAAGCTGCAGGTTTTGTCGCTCTCATATAAGCCGAACCATGTGATCGCAGCCTTTCCCGAGACCCAGCGGCTGTCCTCGACCCAGAACACTTATGACATTGCCACAAAGGGGCTGAAGGCCTCGGTTGTCTTTGCCCCGAACACGGCGCTGACCCTCGACCGGACCCGTCTTTCGGCCACGGATATCACCGTCACATCGCAAAAGGGCGACACGCATTTGAGCGCGGCGAATTTTGCCACCAACGCGCTGGGGACAGAGGACGCGCCGGATTTTGCCCATGAAATCGGGCTCGATCTTCAGGCGCTCTCGCTGCCCCAAGGCCTGTTGCAGATTATCGACCCGCGCGAACGTCTGCCGCAGGTGATCGAGACCGTCCATCTGGATGCGCTTGCCGCCTTTGATGCGCCTTGGGACCGCGCCGCGTTTGAGGGGCGCAAGCCGCAGCTGACCGCGCTGCGCCTGCGGGATGTTCATGCGACTTGGGGCGAGATTATGATTTCGGCTGTGGGCCGCACCAAGGTCGATAAGGACGGTTTTTTGCAAGGCGAGATCACCATTAAGGCGCGCAATTGGCGGGCGATGGTTGATCTGCTTGAGGCCAGCGGCGTGATCCCCCGTGATCTGGCGCGCACCGTGCGGCGCGGGTTGGGCCTGATGGCGGGGCTGCGCGGGGGCGATGAGCTTGAGGTGCCTTTGGAATTCGCGGACGGGGGCACGTATCTTGGCCCGATCCCCATTGGCCGCGCGCCGCGCATCACCATCCGCTAGCTGGGTTATTTGCAGTAGGGCCGGTCCAGATTTGAGATATCAAAGTGGAAGTGGTCGTCGTGATACCGGTCGGAGCCCGGCCCGAGCACGACACCAAACGGCCCACAGGCCGCGCGTCGCATCCGCCGCAGCGCCCTGCCCTTTGAGCCGCTGCCCCAATCGCGCTCAACGCTGATCGTCTCGCCGCTGCTTAAGGTCATGCCGCCGATGTCGATGGCATTGCCTTTCGCATGTTCGCTGACCCGCCCGACCCGCGCGTTGTTGCGGTTGCGGCAGGCGTAATGAGCGACCACGCGCAGGCGCGCGAGCTCTTCGCCCATGGCCTCGATCGCGGGGCGGGCGCCGGTGGCGATCCATGTGCGCAGGGCTTTGGCGGTGCCACAGGTCACAACCGGCTGCGCTTCGAGCCGCACGCCGGAGACCGCGTAGAGTTTCACGGGGCGGCGCATGCCGCAGACGCCGTTTGCCTCGGAAATTGCCGGCACGCGCTGGCCCAAGATCGCGCTATCGCCGCAGACCTTGCCGACATTCGACGGCTGCGCGCCGGTGTATGGCACATCGCGCCCACCGCCGCGCCCGTTACCGCACATGACCAAGAGGCCCAAAAGCGCGAGCAAACCGGCGATGCGGGGCAGCGCGCTCATGCGGTCTCATCTTTCAAAGATCCGGCCGCATCATCCGGCGCGCCCTTGCGGCCAAAGTCAGGCACATCCACGTCTTGGCCCGCCTCAAGAATACCGCGCCGGATCGCGCGGGTGCGGGTGAAATAATCGTGCAACTGCGCCCCATCGCCGGTGCGGATCGCGCGCTGCAGCGCGAATAGCTCTTCGGTAAAGCGGCCCAGAACCTCAAGGGTCGCCTCTTTGTTGTTCAAAAACACATCGCGCCACATGGTCGGGTCAGAGGCGGCAATGCGGGTGAAATCGCGAAACCCCGCCGCCGAGTAATTGATCACCTCGTTGCTGGTGACGCGCTTGATGTCATCGGCCACGCCCACCATCGTATAGGCGATCAGATGCGGCGTGTGGCTGGTGACCGCGAGGACCAGATCGTGATAACTGGCGGACATCTGATCGACCTCGGCCCCAAGCGCGCGCCAAAAGGCGGCGAGTTTGGCGACCTGATCCGGATTGGCGTCCTCGTCTGGCGTCAGCAGGCACCAGCGCGCATCGAAAAGCGAGGCAAAGCCCGATGCGGGGCCAGAGTGCTCGGTTCCCGCAAGGGGATGCCCGCCGACAAAGCTGGCATGGGGCGGGATATGCGGGGCGACGGCCTCAATCACCGCCGCTTTTACCGAGCCAACGTCCGAGACGACCGCGCCTTGTTTGAGGTGCGGCGCAATCTCGGCGGCGACCTGCGCCATGGCACCCACAGGCACGCATAGAATGACCAGATCAGCGCCAGCCACGGCCTCAGCATTGCTGTCCATGACCTCGCAAATCCCCAGCCGCGCCGCCTCTTTACGGGTGGCCGCGCTGCGCGCCGAGCCGGTTAGCCGCACCGCAGGGTCCGCGCGGCGCTGCGCATGGCAAATCGAAGAGGCGATCAGGCCCAAACCGATGAGGGCCACATGGGCGAAAGGTGCGGTCATTTCGCTTTGAACTCGCTCAAAAGTGTGGCGACCGAGCGGCAGGCCAGCTCATCGCCGATGGTGATGCGTAGGCAGTGCGGCAGACCGTAGGAGGTGGTTTTGCGCACCAGAATGCCGTTGCTTTGCAGGTGGTTTTCGGCAGCGGCGGCCTCGGCCTCATCGGCGAAATGGGCGAGGATGAAATTTGCCGCAGACGGGTCCGACGGGATGCCAACCCCCGCCAGCTCTGCCGCCAGCCATTCGCGCCACTGAGCGTTATGGGCCTTGCAGCGGGCGGTATAGTCAACATCGCGCACAGCCTCGGTCGCCGCCGCAATTGACCCCGACGCGAGGTTAAACGGCCCG
>CAYLLD010000193.1:3691-5065 GCA_964384315.1 uncultured Rhodobacterales bacterium
CCGCGAATACGGTTAAGATTATCCATGATCGCGCGGGGGCCGTAGCCAAAGCCGATGCGCAGCCCGCCAAGCCCGTAAATCTTGGAAAACGTCCGCGTCATCACCACATTCTCGCGGGCCTCGGCCAGCGCCAGTCCCGTGGCGTAATCCGCCGCCTCGACGTATTCCGCATAGGCGCAATCGAGCACCAAGAGGCAATCGCTCGGAATGTCATCGGCCAGCCGGATGATGTCCTGCGCGGGAACAAGGGTGCCCGTGGGATTGCCCGGATTGGCCAAAAAGATCAGGCGGGTTTTTTCCGTGACGCAGCCCAAGATCGCGTCGACGTCCACCTGCCGCCCGCGCTCGGGCGCAATCACCGGCGTTGCCCCTGCCGCGCGGGCGGAAATTTCGTGCATCAAGAACCCGTGCTGGGTGCGGATCACCTCATCGCCTGCGCCCGCATAGGCATTACACAAAAAGGCGATGATCTCGTCGGAGCCTGCGCCGCAAACGATGCGCTCAGGATCGAGGCCATGGACCTCGCCGATGGCGGCGCGCAGTTCGGCGTGATCCGATGAGGGATAGAGTTCAAGCGATCCCGCCGCCTCTAGATAGGCCGCTTTCGCCGCCTCAGCGGGGCCGAGCGGGTTTTCGTTGGAGGACAGTTTCGTGACGCGGTTCGCGCCTGCAATTTTGCTAGCGCCACCGACATAAAGCGCGATGTCCGAAATGCCGGGCTGCGGTGTTGGGCGCATGGGGATAACCTTTGTGACCTGAACGGTCTCAGGTTTTAGCCAGCGCGCGCGCGATTGACCAGTGGCCAGATTGCGCGCGCGCCGTTGATGCCTAGTAGCGGTAGTGCTCGGGCTTATAAGGGCCTTGCGTGGTCACGCCGATGTAATCCGCCTGATCGCCCGAAAGCTCGGTGAGTTTCGCGCCGATTTTCGCCAGATGCAGCCGCGCAACCTTCTCGTCGAGATGCTTGGGCAGGGTGTAGACGTCGTTTTTATAGGCGTCCGTGTTGGTCCAGAGCTCGATCTGCGCCAGCGTCTGGTTGGTGAAACTTGCGGACATCACGAAAGACGGGTGGCCCGTGGCATTGCCAAGGTTCAGCAGACGCCCCTCCGAGAGCAGGATCATGCGGTTGCCCGAAGGAAACTCGATCATGTCGACCTGCTCTTTGATGTTGGTCCATTTGTGGTTTTTCAGCGCCGCGACCTGAATTTCATTGTCGAAATGGCCGATGTTACCAACGATGGCCATGTCCTTCATCTCGCGCATATGCTCGATGCGGATCACGTCTTTATTGCCCGTGGTGGTGATGAAAATATCCGCCTCGGCGACGCTGTCCTCAAGGGTTGTGACCTCAAAGCCGTCCATGGCCGCTTGCAG
>CAYLLD010000194.1:0-5015 GCA_964384315.1 uncultured Rhodobacterales bacterium
CTTCAACGATTAATTCACCGATATGCAACAAAGATTCCCTTTAGGAATGTGTAAGGGCAGAAATTAGGCAATTTCACCCCATATCTGTGAAGAATATCCAGAGTGGGTGTCTGCTTGGGCGCGTTCAGATGCACGAATCATTGCTGTGGTTCGCGGCCTCTTTTTATGAGGCGCAGGCGTGCGGGGGCGTCTGTGGGCGGCTTCGATGCCTCTTTAAGTCACAACAGGCGGGCCCAATCTGTAAGTTTTCACACCAGTAATAAAATTTTCTGGACAGTAGCGAAAACTAGTGGTGGGATCATGGTTAACGGATCAACAACACAAAAGCTGGGGCCAGACCATGGATATCGAAGATTTCGTTGACGCGCCGGGTCGCGACGAGAAAATCAGACAAGTGCGCGCCATGATTGATGAGACGGGGATCGAGTATCTCTACCTGCAATTCGTTTCGGTCACCGGCAAGATAATGGGCAAAGGCATCCCCGCCGATCACTGGGAAAGCATCGCCAAAAAGGGCTTTCAGCTGGTCTATGGTGCGACGATGAACCTCTTTACCAACCGCGCTGGCGACTACATGGGTTACGGGCCCGAGGCCGCCGAGCTGGTGGGTATTCCTGAGCCCGAGACTTTCATGCAGCTGCCGTGGGCGCCGACCATTGGCCGGTTTTACTGTACGCTTTTCAGGAACCGTGAAGAGCGCGTCGATCCGGGTGCCTATCTGACCTCGGATTGCCGCGGCAACCTGCGCCGGATGCACGAAAAGTTCAAAGAAAAGCACGGGCTGCAGCTGCGCATGGGCACCGAGCCCGAGATGATGTGGCTGAAATTCGACGAGAACGGCAAGCCCAAGGACGGCTATTCCAAACCCTATTGCTATCACATCGACCAGTTCGAAAGCCTGCGTCCGGTTTCGATGCAGGTGATCCGCTATGCCCGCAAAATGGGGCTCGATATGATCCAAGGCGACCACGAGGATGCGCCGGGGCAGCTTGAGCTGAACTGGACCTTCGATGATGTGCTGCGCAACGCCGACCGCCTGACGACCTATCGCCAGCTTTGTGCGCAGGTGGCCCGCGAGAACGGGATTTTTGCGTCATTTATGACCAAGCCGTTTATGGGCGTCTCTGCCAACGGCTGTCATCATAATATGTCGCTTTGGACCGAGGGCGAGGACAGCCTTAAGAAGCTGGGCAATGATCCTGACAAGCTGCCGGGGATGCCGGAGAATTACATGTATGTCTCGGGCGGCGATAACACCTTTATGCCCGACACCGATGATCCGCAGATGCCTGGCGCGACGGGCCTGAAAGCCATCGGCGGCGTGGTGACCCACCTGCAGGCGCTCACGGCGATTGGCTGCTCGACGGTGAATTCCTACCGGCGGCTTTGGGATACGGGGTTTTGGGCGCCGGTCTTCTCGGATTGGGGTTTTCAGAACCGCACCACCGGCCTGCGGGTCTCTGCGCCCGGGCGCTTTGAATACCGCTCGGTCGATAGTATGGTGAACCCCTATCTGATGGGCGCGACGCTTTTGGCGGCGATGGATGATGGGCTGGACAATGACCTCGATCCCGGCCCCCCCGAAGAGCGCAATATCTATGAGGCCATGGCCGAGGGCAAAGAGGTCAAGAAACTGCCGATGTCGCTGGGCGAGGCGCTGGATCATCTGGCGGGCAATGAGGTGGTCAAAAAGGGGCTGCCCGGAGAGATGTACCGGCTCTTTGACGAGTACAAACGCGATGAATACGCCCGCTTTATGTCGACGGTGACAGATTGGGACAATGAGATGTATATGGAGTGTTTGCCGTAACCTCAGCGCTCGGATCGTGCCTATGGATCAAATCACCCCAGATACTCTGCCGCTCGATCAGGCCCCTTATCTTGATCTGGCCAACCCCGACTATTCGGTCCGCTCGGATCAGGTTCGCGCCGCCCGCGCCCAAAGCTGGTACGCGCGCACGCCCTACGGGTTGGCGATCCTGCGCTACAAAGAGATGGGCCGCCTGCTGATCCACCGCGGTCTGCGCCAAGGCAGCCATGCGTGGCCCGAGCATAATGGCGTGGGGCAGGGGCTCTTTGCGGATTGGTGGGGGTCGAGCATTCTGGTCACCGAGGGGATCGATCACAAGCGCATGCGCCGGATCGTCAATCCGGCCTTTACCCCCGATGCGGTCGCCAAAATGCTGCCGGAGTTCGAGCGGATCACCACCGAGCTGATCGATGATTTCATCGCGGGCGGCCAGTGCGATTTCATGTCCCAATTCGCCGATCCTTATGCGGGGCGCGTCCTGACCATGCTCTTGGGGATGCCCGATGAGATGTCCGCGCAGATTTTGAAGCTGGCCGCCGATATGGGGCTGGCGCTGGGGGTCACATATAAAGAGAGCCTGCCGATCATCGAGGCAGCGACCAAACAGATGTATGATCTGGTGGCCGAGGTGCTGGCCGAGCGCCGCGCCGCGCCCGGGGATGATGTGCTCTCGGTCATGGTGGCGGCCAATGCTGGCGGCGAGCAGCTATCGGATGAGGAGCTGCTGAATTTGGGCGTGATGCTGGTCTTTGCGGGGGTCGATACCACCCGCAATCAGCTGGGGCTGGGCATGGATCAGTTCCTCAAACACACCGCGCAATGGGAGCATCTGGCCCGTGACCCCGCGCTTGATTTTGCCGCCTCGGACGAATGTATGCGCACCCGCCCGACGATCACTTGGGTGACCCGCGAGGCGGTTGAGGATCTGGAATTTCAGGGGCTGGGCATCGCCAAAGGCACGACCTTGCATCTGTTTTCCGAAAGCGCGGGCACAGATCCTTTGATCCACGACGAACCTGCGCCCTTTGACATCACCCAGCGGCGCAAAAAGAATTTCGGCTTTGGCGGCGGGGTGCATGTGTGCCTTGGCCAAGCGGTGGCGCGCAGCGATATGGCGGTGGCCTATCGCCTCTTGTCCCAGCGTCTGAGCAACATCCGCACAAACGGCGCGGCGCTTCACATGCCCGACAGCGGCAACACTGGCCCGACCCATCTGCCGATAGCCTTTGATCTGCGGTAAATTCACCAAGGTTTGATCCATAGCTTGCGCGGCGCTGCCATCATGCTAAGGCCGCCCCTCTGGAACATTGAGGGCGCAAAATGGCGACGATCATTCTCAAAGACGGCGGCACTGGTCAGGAACTCATGGCCCGTTCCAGCCACCCCCCATCCAAACTCTGGTCTGCCGAGGTCATGGAGCGCGAGCCGGATTTGGTCGAAGCTGTGCACCGCGATTTCATTGCGGCGGGCTCAAGCCTGATCACGCTGAACAGCTATACCGCCACCCCCGAGCGCTTGGGCCGCGAGATGAGCCCCGCTGCGGCAATGACGCGGTTCGAGGCGCTGCAACATCAGGCAATCGCCATCGCCCAAGCGGCGTGCCAAGACGCGCCCCATCCGGTGTCCATCGCCGGATGTCTGCCGCCGCTGGTCGCCTCATTCCACGCCGAGGTCTCGCCGGATTTCGATACGTCTCTCGCCTCTTATCGGCGCATTGTTCCGATGCAAAAACCCGCCTGTGCGGTCATGCTGATCGAGACCATGTCGTCGCTCCAAGAAGCACAGGCCGCCGCGCGTGCCTGCGCCGAGAACGATTGCCGCGCTTGGGTGTCGTTTTCGGTCAAAGACGATGACGGAACGCGCCTGCGCTCGGGCACTCCGCTCACTGAGGCCGTCGATGCGGTACTGGCCGAGGGCGCCGAGGCGGTTTTGCTGAATTGCTCGCGCCCCGAGGCGATCACCAACGGGCTAAAGCTCTTGGCCGGACGGGATGTGGCCTTTGGCGCCTATGCCAACGGGTTCATCGATGCGTCGGAGCTAAAGGTCGGCACCACGGTTGAGGGCATGGGCGTGCGCACGGATTTGGGGCCGGACGCCTATGCCGATTATGCCGCCCAGTGGATCGCAGATGGCGCGACGATCATCGGTGGGTGTTGCGAAGTTGGCCCAAAGCATATCGCCCGTCTGCATGAGCAGATCACGCAGGCGGGTCATGATGTGGTCGCGCCCGCTTAGGCTGCGGGCTGCGGGTTCAGAACCTTGTCGCAATAGGCCGCCGAGGTTTTGATCCCCCCAAGCGGGAAGATATGCACGCTCTCGATCAGGCTGCTTTGACCCGCCGCATGGGCATCCGCGAAATCTTGCAGCACCTCGGTGGGCTCAAAGGGCAAGAGCAGCTTGGTCAGATCCTTGGCGCGCTTTTGCAGCACGCTAAGGGAGGGCCCAACACCGCAAGCGATGGCGAATTTGATCAAGGTTTGCAGCTTGGCCGGACCTGCAACCCCAACGTGGATCGGCAGATTGATCCCTGCCGTCTCTAGGCGGCGCGCCCATTCCAGAACCGGCCCGGCCTCAAAGGCGAACTGCGTGGCCATGGCCATCGCAGCGTCAGAGCGCTCGCTAAAGGCCTGTTTCCACGCCGCAGCCTCATCCACCAGCTTAGTCGATCCTTTGGGGTCGATATCCACATTGCCCTCGGGGTGCCCCGCCACATGCAGCCGGTTAAAGCCGTATTTGTCAAAGAGCCCCGTCTCAAGCAGCTGCATCGAGCTATCAAAATCACCATGCGGCGTCTTTGGACCGCCTGCCAGCACCAGCGCTTGGGTGGCGCCCGCCTCGTCGCGGTAGCGCGTCAGCCAGTTTTCAAAAGTCGCGTGATCGGCGATGATCCGAGCGGGCAGGTGAGGCATGACCTCAAAGCCCTCGTCGGTAATCCGCTTGGAGGTGGCGACCATATCCTCGATTGGCGTGCCTTCGATATGGGCCACATAAACCCGCGTGCCTTTTGGCAGGATCGCGCGAAAATCGTCGATCTTTTCGGCGGTGCGCGGCATCACCTCGATTGAGAAGCCTTGCAAAAAGCTCTGCATCTGGGGGCTGAAACCGCCGTCCTCAGCCGCGTTCTGGTCGGCTTTGCGGGTAAAGTTCAAAATAGACATCGTCACTCCCGAGACTTGAGCCATTGGTGGCATCTTTTGATTCGTTG
>CAYLLD010000195.1:0-4925 GCA_964384315.1 uncultured Rhodobacterales bacterium
GCCGTGGCGCACGCCCAAGGCGCAGCCCGAACTGCAGCATATTCCACGCCGCCTTGCCGTTTTTCCACTTGGCCAGTTCATCAACCCAAGCCGCGTCAAACTGCGGCCCGCGCAATCGATCCGGATCATAGGCCGAAAAAAAATCTGCGCCTGCGCCCCATTGGGCCACAAAAGCCGCCGCTGGGTCGCCTGCCACACCGGCCGCCGATCCTCGGGCGAGCAGGCAATGATCCCGCTATCGCCCATAACCATCACGTCGCGCGCTTGATCCAGCGTCTCCGCCACCAAGGCCACGCGCCGCGCCTGCCCCGGATCATAGGGGCCCGCGCCCTCAACCTGCGCCCGCACCCACTCAGAGCCCGCCCGCGTCTTGCCCGCGCCGCGCCCCCCAAGAATGACCCAAGTTTTCCAGTCCCCCGCAGGGGCAACCTGATGCTCATGCGCCCAGCACTCGAACACCCAAAGCATCGCCGCCAGCGCATTGGCGCTCAGCTCTTCAACCGCCCGCCGGCTCGCCTTCAATCGCCGCGAGCTTGTCAAATCGAGCGAAAATCTCCGCCCGCGCCGCTTCAAGGTCGAGATCTCGGACACCGGCATCTTCTTTGGTCGCTCCTGCATCATTAAATAAGCTCTCCAAAGACAAAATTTGTTCCAATGCCGTAAGATGCACGTCCACTTCCTTCGCCAGAATGGGCAGCTGCCCCGCATCCGTGGCAGGATCACGCATCTCGCTCAGCCCCACGCGGGCCGCGCCCATCAACTCGTCGCATAATTTGCGCGCGCCGCCCGGTTCTAAGAGCGACTTGGTCAACCAATCAGTCATGTAAAGAAAATCTCGTTTCAGGGTTTTAAAAACAAAAACGACGGCGCAGCGTATCGTGCATCCGTCGTTTCGACCCATTCATCCTATCTTGTCCAAAGGTATAGTTTCGAGCGTGCGCTGAGTCAAACTATTCCCGCTTTTGCAAAGCTGGATCGTGCGGTGCGATTAACAATTTGTTAATCTTTACTGCCGTCTTTATTGCCCGATAACTTGGCACCAATTACCGGCTCCTAGTTACCCTGAGCCGCAGCCCGCTCACGCTCAATTTTACGCCAAGCGGCCACATTCAAATTATGTTCGCGCAGCGTCTTCGCAAAAGCATGGCCGCCGGTCCCATCCGCCACAAAGAAAATATACTCGGCCTCTTCGGGATTAAGCGCCGCCTCAATCGCCGCCTGCCCCGGGTTCGCAATCGGCGTCGGCGGCAGCCCGTCAATCTGGTAAGTATTATAAGCCGTCGCCCGATCAAGCTCCGACCGACGCAGCCCCCGCCCCAGAACACCTTCGCCCTTGGTGATCCCGTAAATCACCGTCGGATCGGTCTGCAGACGAATATCGCGGTTCAGGCGGTTCACAAAAACACTCGCCACCAAAGGCCGCTCTTCTGCCTGCCCCGTCTCTTTTTCAATGATCGAGGCCAAAATCAGCGCCTCATTCCGGTTCGCCAGCGGCGTCTCAGCATCCCGGTTCAGCCACGCTTCTTCCAGAATAGCCGCCTGCGCACCGACCATGGTATCGATCAACCCCTGCCGCGTACTACCCGCGCGCACCTCATAGCTATTGGGGGCCAAACCGCCCTCTTGGGGCATATCCGTGATCTCGCCTTCGAGAAAATCAAAGGCATCAAGCGCCGTTTTGACCTGCCAATTGGTCACGCCCTCGGCAAATGCAAACCTGTACCGCGTATCGCTATCTTCCAACGCCGCAAGATAAGCAGCGGGCAAAGCCTCATCCGTCCCAGCCGTGAAATTCGCCAATTCCTCAAGCGCGCTGGTGGCCGGATTCAACCCGCGCACCCGCGCCTTAATCGACGTAATGCCGACAGCCACCACCACCTCAGAGCCACATGTGCTTGCGCCAACCCGCGTCACCACATCGACAATCTCGGCCATAGAGGCCTGCGCCGGCACCAAAAATGACCCCGCCTTAAGATCAGCCGTTTTTTCCTCGTAACGCGCGCCGGTGCGAAAAATAAAGCCATTCTCGATGGCCCCCGCCCCCACAAGGTCCTCCGACACACGGGTCATATCCGAGCCCCGCTCAACCTTCAGACAAATCGCATCCGCCAGTGGCCCCGGATCCTGATATTGACCACGCCCCCACATCATCACCGCCGCCGTTCCCGCAGCCAGCAGGATCAGCAAGGTCATCATATTTGCAGCAAAATGGCGCGCCATCGGTTACACCTTGCCCAAAACCAGCGAGGCATTGGTGCCCCCAAAGCCAAAACTATTCGACAGGGTCAGATCAATCTTGCGCTCGCGCGGGGCGTTTGGTGCCAGATCGAGCAGCGTATCCACCTCGGGATTGTCCAGATTGATCGTCGGCGGCGCGACCTGATCGCGAATGGCCAAAATACAAAACACAGCCTCAGCCGCACCAGCAGCCCCAAGCAAATGCCCAATCGACGATTTGGTCGAGGACATCACCGCCCCTTTGGCCGCATCGCCCATCAGCCGTCCAACCGCGCCAAGCTCAATCGTGTCAGCCATAGTAGAAGTGCCATGGGCATTAATATAATCCAGATCCGCAGGCCCACGGCCCGCACGCTTAAGCGCCGCAGTCATCGAGCGGAACCCGCCATCGCCATCGCTGGCAGGCGCGGTGATGTGATAGGCATCGCCCGAAAGCCCATAGCCCAGAACTTCCGCATAAATCGTCGCGCCGCGCGCTTTGGCATGCTCATATTCCTCAAGCACAACCACACCGGCGCCCTCGCCCATGACAAACCCATCACGGTCCCGATCATAGGGCCGCGAGGCCGCGCTTGGGTCATCGCGGTGGCCGGTCGAAAGCGCCTTACACGCGTTAAACCCAGCAATCCCGATCTCGCAAATCGGTGCCTCGGCCCCGCCCGCAACCATCACATCCGCATCATCAAAAGCAATCAGCCGCGCCGCATCACCAATGGCATGGGCCCCAGTTGAACAAGCAGTGACCACCGCGTGGTTCGGGCCTTTAAAGCCATATTTGATCGAGACCTGCCCCGAGGCCAAATTGATCAAGGAGCCAGGAATAAAGAACGGCGACACCCGCCGTGGGCCTTTTTCGCGCAGCAAATCAGAGGTCGCCTGAATGGTCCCAAGTCCGCCAATGCCCGAACCGATCATCACGCCAGTGCGCTCAAGATCTTCGTCGCGCTCAGGGGCCCAGCCGCTATCGCTCACCGCCTGATCCGCCGCACACATGGCATAAAGAATGAAAGGATCGACCTTGCGAATGTCTTTGCCGCTCATCCAATCTTCGGGATTGAACGTGCCGCCAGAGCCATCGCCGCGCGGAATTTCGCAGGCATAATTCGTCTGCAGATGGTCGGCATCAAACGTAGAAATAGTCCCCGCACCCGAGCGCCCCGCCAAAATCGCATCCCACGATTCGTTAACGCCGCACCCTAAAGGGCTCACGAGCCCAAGCCCCGTTACAACAACTCTGCGCATTTTAGACCCATCCTTAATCACTTACCGCGGTCATAAAGCACTGCCACGCCAAGGGAAAGCCACTGAACAAAACCCCGCCCAGAAACGAGCCCAAAAACCGGCCCGTACAAACGGAAACGGCGCCCAGTGAGGCGCCGCAAACCTTGACCTGAAGCGAAAGCTTAGGCAGTCGACTTTTTGATGTAGGCCACCGCGTCGCCGAACGTTTGGATAGTTTCAGCCGCATCATCAGGGATTTCGATACCGAATTCCTCTTCAAAGGCCATAACAAGCTCAACCGTGTCCAGACTGTCAGCACCAAGATCATCGATGAACGAAGCCGCTTCAGCGACCTTACCTTCATCAACGCTTAGATGCTCTACGACAATCTTTTTTACCCGATCAGATATATCGCTCATTCTCTCGTCCTCATCTTCATTGCGCGTCAAAGCGCGCTTTATAAACCGTTCCACATACCGCGGATCTATCCCCTGCCACCCATATTATCGGCGAAAGACGCCACCGAGCAGCTCGAAGCGCGCATTTAACACACCTGCCGAGAATGGCAAATGATATAGATTAACCGCCTTGGCCTGCACGAAACCAAAGCGACACCGTCCAAATGGGAACAGACACAACCCTTTTCAAGATGTCTATTAAACCGGACGGCTTAAACCATCGCCATGCCGCCATTCACATGCAGCGTCTGCCCCGTGATATAGCGTCCGGTCTGACCGGCCAAAAACAGCACGCTTTGCGCAATATCATCCACAGCGCCCATCTCACCCGCCGGAATACGCGACAAAATCGCCGCCCGCTGCTCTTCGTTCAGCGCATCGGTCATAGGCGTCGCGATAAAGCCCGGTGCCACACAATTCGCCGTGATCCCGCGTGAGGCAACTTCCAAGGCCAGCGATTTGGTCATGCCGATCATCCCCGCTTTGGAGGCCGCATAATTCACCTGCCCCGGATTGCCGGTCACGCCCACAATCGAGGTCACATTAATAATACGGCCCCAGCGCGCCTTCATCATCGGACGAATAGCAGCGCGGCACAGCTTCATCGAAGCGCTCAAATTCACCGCCAGCACCTGATCCCATTCCTCATCCGACATACGCATAAAGATATTGTCGCGGGTCAGCCCCGCATTATTCACCAAAATATCCACGCGGCCCATGGCCTCGCTCGCGGTGCCCACCAGTGCATTCACCGCCTCGCCATCGCTCAGATTGCAAGGCAGCGCCACCGCGCCCTCGCCCAGCTCATCGGCCAAAGCCTCAAGCGGCCCTTCGCGGGTCCCAGACAGACCGACCTTTGCGCCCTGCCCGTGCAGCGCCTTCGCAATGGCCCCGCCAATCCCACCGGATGCGCCTGTAATCAGCGCAGATTTACCTTCTAAATTCGCCATCGGCTCAACTCCGTTTGGTTACTCTTGTGATTTCAGCGCAAGCGCCGCCGCGCGCACG
>CAYLLD010000196.1:0-4771 GCA_964384315.1 uncultured Rhodobacterales bacterium
GTGGTGATCGATAACTCGTCGCTTTACCGCTACGAGCCGGACATCCCGCTGATCGTGCCCGAGGTGAACCCCGACGACATCGAGATGTATTCCAAGCGCAATATCATCGCCAACCCCAATTGCTCGACCGCGCAAATGGTCGTGGCGCTCAAGCCGCTGCATGATCGGGCGCGGATCAAGCGCGTTGTGGTCTCGACCTATCAATCGGTTTCGGGCGCGGGCAAAGCCGGTATGGATGAGTTGTGGGATCAGACCAAGTCGATCTACAACCCCACCAATGATGTGCCGCCGGTGGCGTTTCAAAAGCAGATCGCCTTTAACGTGATCCCGCAAATCGACGTCTTTATGGAAGACGGCACCACCAAAGAAGAATGGAAGATGGTCGCCGAGACCAAAAAGATCGTTGATCCGTCGATCAAGGTGACAGCGACTTGCGTGCGCGTGCCGGTGTTTGTCGGCCACTCCGAGGCGATCAACCTCGAGTTTGAGGATTTCCTCGACGAAGAAGAGGCCCGCGAGATCCTGCGCAATGCACCGGGCATTTTGGTGAATGACAAACGTGAGGCCGGTGGCTACACGACGCCGATTGAATGTGCGGGCGATTTTGCGACCTATATTAGTCGTATCCGCCAAGACGGCACGATTGAAAACGGCCTGAACCTGTGGTGCGTCTCTGATAACCTTCGTAAAGGAGCTGCGCTCAATGCAGTTCAAATTGCAGAGCTTTTGGGACGTAGAATTCTTAAAAAGGGCTAGTCGCTAACGTCGCTTTAAGTATCTGCACCGTAGTATTTTCTCGCCACTACGGAGAGTTTTTATGTCCAGCTACAACTTTGATTGCCCGGAACTGCTTGCGAAAAAGTTCTGGGCAACCTGCGTAAAGAACGGCGATACGCCGGGACATAAGTTGCGCCAGTTGATGATTGAAACGATTAGCGAACGAGATCCCGGCTTTATTTACGATGCGGAAAAACGTCCGATTGTTAGTATTGGCGTTAACTCTAATGATACCTAAACGCGCCTAACGGTGCCGATTGGCGACTGTATGATCACGCTGATGCGGAACAAATTCGTTTGCCGCTTGGCCTTTCGTTTTTCCCGCAAGCAAACGCCGCGCGATCACCAAAGACATCACAGCGAACAATAACCCGCCTGCGGATTGTCCGATCAACACCCCTTTTGCACCGAACCAATAGCTGCCCAACAAGACAAAGGGGTAAATCCCTAAAGTGTTCCGGCCCCAGTTGATCCATGTGGAGTAAAACGGGTGGCCAAGATTGTTGAACGCCGCGTTGCCCACGAAAATCCATGCGTTGAATACAAAGGCGAGGGCTAAGGGGCCGCAAAAGAGAAAGACCAGCTCTAGGGTCAAACCGGTTGCGCCGAACATCGCGCCGATCTGGGCGCGTAAGACGAATAGGATCAGCGCGGCTAGGGCGACGAAACCAGTTGCGAAAATCAGCGCGTCTATGAATGTCCGCCGCACTCTCTCGTGGGCATTGGCGCCAAAGTTTTGCCCGATGATCGGGCCAACCGCCCCTGAAAGCGCAAAGACCACCGCAAATGCTACAGGCGACAAGCGTCCGATAATCGCCATGCCAGCCACTGCATCGGTGCCATATTTCGCCATTTCCCGCGTGACAATCGCGCCGCCCACTGGCGTGGCAATATTCGCCAAAATTGCTGGGGCTGCGATCCCGGCCACCGCCCGCGCATCGCGCGCCCATGTGACAAAGCTCAGCGGTGCAAAGCCATTATAGATGCGTATGGCCGGATAAAGTGCGACCCCCAGCATCACAACCCGCGAAATCGCAGAGGCAATGGCTGCGCCCTCTAACCCCAATCCCAAGCCAAATATGAAAATCGGGTCCAGAACCGCATTGGCCACCCCAGCCGCCAGCGTCGCCATGGTCGAGCGCCGCGCATCTCCATGGGCCCGCAGCACCGCCCCCGCCACCATCGCCACCATCATAAGAGGCATGCTTGGTAGAATGATCCATAGATATGAGACCGCCAGATCGGCGACCTCATCCTTTGCGCCAAGCATTTCCAAGATATCTCGCAGAAACCACAAAGCGCTCCCTGCCACGAGCACGCTTAAGCCAACCCCGGTGATCACGACCGAACTGGCGTATTCGCGCGCGGCCTGCTCGTGATTGGCCCCAATTTCTCGCGCGCTTAGTGCCCCGGCTGCAATTGACAGCCCGATGCTAACGGATGTTGTGAAAAACAGGATTGTCCCGGCATAGCCAACCGCAGCAGCCAACGCGTCATTGCCGAGCATGGCAATGAAAATCATATCCACAAGATCGACGGCAAAAATTGCCATGAGCCCAATCGCTGAAGTGAAACTCATGACGGTCACGTGGCGCATGGGCGACCCGCTCAGAAATTTTGCTTCGCTCATGAATGTCCCGTTTCATTTTGACGCGCGTGGCAATTGTATCAGCGTGGATGGGCGCCAACTACGGTTTTGGGCGGATTATCGCGGCCCTGGAGGCCCGAATAGGCCAAATCCCGCTGCCCACCGGCCATGATCCGCTCATATCTTATCCGATTTTTGCGTATGTGAGCTGGAGCGCACGGCCTATGTGCTTAATTCGCAACATGTTTGCTTATGGGTAAATATATGAAAAGCTTGACAAATTAAGTAATTTTACAGATTTAGAAAGATAAATCGCCGAGAATGTTGCGTGTTAAGCATGAATTTGATCGTAATTTTACTAAAAGGTGGTATCAATGTCCCCAGTTGAAGTTGTGCTGTTGTGTGTGAGAATGATCCGAAGCGACGTAGTTTCGGAACCCCGGCCTAAGAGTATGAATGGCTTGGTATTTTCGCGCTCGCGTCGTTGGTAAGAGGTTTAAAAAAATGCGCTTCGCTTTGTTCACTGTTTTCGGTGCCGCTCTGGTAGCTGGATGTTCCCAAAATAACGCTGTTCAGGAAGTTCCTGCAGTTGACGCTATGCCTACCGCTGGCGTTTATTCATCATTCTCCGCAAAAGGCGGCGGTCAAGTTATGGGCGACACATTTGTACGTCGGCCCGGTTCTGACCCGCTTGTGCGTGTTGCTGCTGTCGAAGGCGACTGCTGGAACGGCTCTAAAGGCACCAGCCTTGGTCCGATCACCATTTGTGCGCCCCGTGATCGCGGAAACGATCGCAGAGACCGCGATCCTGGTAACCCAACCGTTGGCCCAATCACGCCACCAATCGCCGCTGAAGGCGATGAGGAAATGTTTACCGCAAAATACGATCGTATTGAGGAAGTCTACGGCACCAAGGTCTGGCAAGACTTGGACGACCAAGACCAAGATGCGATCCGTGACTTCTATCAAGAAAACGGTGGCGACGGTGACTGGTCTGATTTCTCAGGCACTGACGCAACCGAGCAAGCAGACGCTGATCAGTCACAAGACGATACGGCGGCTGACACGGGTGCGGATGCTGAAACCGACACCGCCAATGGTGCTGACGAGCAGGTTTAATAAAAGCGGCGCCGTTCTTTAAAATGGCGCCCTATCTCCCCTTTCCGCCTTAGTGGCGAAACGTGGTATTGCCTACACAGGGCATCTGAGCGGCTCGGCAGACGAAAATCTGCCGGGCCGTTTCAGTTTTAAATCGCTGCCTAGGCTTAGTTGCGTGGCTTTTCGCGCCAAGTGTCGAGCCAACGACCAAACTTGCCACGGGTGTTGGCCACGCTTTCGGAGGCATCTTCATAGGCCTCGCCGATATCCTCGATGTAGGGATCAACATTGCGATCCTTCCAACGCCGTACCCGCACGAAAACTGCCCAAAAGGCCAAGGCCAGCAACGTTAAAAAGATGATGTTGAACCAAGGGATGAGCCGCACATTCGGGCCATCCACTTCTTTCATTTTATACGCATTTGGGTAGAGCGAAATAATCGGGATACGCCATCCGTAGTGACTAACCGCCACCCATGTTTCGGTGCTTTTGGCAAAGCCCTGCGCCTGCGCCTGCAAGTTACCGCTATCGAATTTGAAATAGGGCGGCCAACTCCAGCTGGTGTCTTCGTTGCGATAAACCCGCGCATCACCGTTTTCGTATTGCGCATTGATAAACCGCACGTCGCGCGTGTTGGTCGTATCATCGGTGCCCGCATCCTTAGAGGCCCAGAACCAACTGCCCGAGCTGACATCCATCCGCGTCACCTCAGTGCCGTTGATCTGCACCACATCCCGCGATGGCAGCGAGTAGTGGAAAAATGCGACCACCACCAAAAACACCAGAACTCGAAATACCCACTTTAATTTACTCATCAGACCACGGCCCCTCTAGCGCACATAAGAGCCCCACGGCCCCTTTAACTCGGCTTTCATATCGCTTTCGCGCCCAAAGAGCGCCTCTCGCGTGCCGGTTTTGTCCATTAGATATTCTTGCGAGAGGAAATCTGCAACGTAATCGCGCTTGTTTTCCGGCCATTCTTGATAAGCGGTCAAAAACGCCTGCTTATGAACGATGTAAAGCTGGCGGATATCATGGGGGCACAGTTCGGCCAAAAGCATGTTCACCAGCGCCCGGTCCGGCCCCGGCGCGGCGCGCAAGGTGTAAAAGGCGGCCTTGCTGTCGCGGCTGATCTTGGGCCGCGGCCCGCCTTGGGACATCCAGCGCAGCACTTCGGTGAGCGTGTGATATTCCTCGGGCAGGCTTGGCATATGCCGCCGGTGCAACTGCCGCAGCTCGGTGCGCGTCAGCCCCGCAACCTCGGCACCCGCCGCAGCGGCGGTGTTGAGCAGAATGAAATCGAGCCGC
>CAYLLD010000197.1:0-4765 GCA_964384315.1 uncultured Rhodobacterales bacterium
TTGGCTGGGACCCAAAAATGATCGCCATTACCCTAACGGTTTACGGGGTGATGACAGCGATTGTGCAGGCGGGGCTGATCCGCGTCGCCATCGCTTGGCTGGGTGAGCCGCGCACGATTTGGGCCGGGATTTTTGCGTCGATCTTTGCATTTTTCGCCACATCCATCGCCCCAAGCACTTTGGTGGTTCTCGCGATTATCCCGATCTCGGCGCTTAGTCATGTGGCAGGTGCAACGCTACAAGGCATTATGAGCCGCGAGGTCTCGGACAGTGAGCAGGGCGAATTGCAGGGCATTCTTGCCTCAATCACCGCCGTGTGCACGATTTTTGCGTCTTTGGGCATGACCGCGCTGTTCTTTACTCTGGCGCGAGATGGGGCGGCGGTCTACTTCCCCGGCGGCCCGTTTTTGGTGGCGGGGCTGCTCTGCGTGCTTGCGCTCATTCCGCTGCGTCTTGGGCTTGGCGCTTTGCGCGCCCGCACTCAAGCGTCGGGGTAAAAGCCTTCGTAAAGCGGCACTAGTGTCTTGTTGTCGAAAAGCGATGAGACCGACCGCCCAGTGGCGATGTTCAGCGTGGCCTGCGCCAGTAGCGGCGCAGTGGGCACAAAGCGGATTTTGCTGCAAGCTTTGACCTCATCCACGGGCAGGATTGTGTCCGTGACCACCAGAGATTTCATAGTCGAGGCCATGATCCGCTCGCAAGCTGGGGCCGACAAAACGCCGTGGGAAATATAGGCGTGAACCTCCTTAGCCCCCGCTGCCTTGAGCGTTTCCGCCCCTTTGCACAACGTCCCAGCGGTGTCGCAAATGTCATCGACGATGATACAAGTGCGGTCCTTAACGTCGCCAATCACGGTCATCCCATCGACCACTCCGGGCGCGCCGCGTCGCTTGTCAACAATCGCCAAAGGCGCGCCAAGCCGCGTCGCCAATTCCCGCGCGCGGGCCACCCCGCCCACATCAGGGCTGACGATCATCAGATCATCAAGACGGCCCTTAAAGTGGTGTTTGATATCGAGGGCAAAGACTGGTGAGGCATAAAGATTATCAACAGGAATATCGAAAAATCCCTGAATTTGCGCCGCATGAAGATCCATGGTCAGCACCCGCTCAACCCCCGCCTCGGTGATCAAATTTGCCACCAGCTTAGCCGAAATGGGCGTGCGCGCTTTGGTGCGGCGATCTTGCCGGGCGTAGCCGAAATAAGGGATCACCGCCGTGATGCGCGCCGCCGAAGAGCGCCGCAGGGCATCGGCCATGATCAGCAGCTCCATCAGGTTGTCATTGGCCGGGTTCGAGGTCGACTGCAGAATAAACATGTCCTCGCCGCGAATATTGTCAAAGACCTCAACGAAAATCTCGCCGTCGTTAAACCGCTCAACCCGCGCATCCACCAGACCGACCTCTTGGCCCGTGTGAAAGCTCACCCGTTTGGCGATTTTCTCGGCCAAAGGCTTGTTGGCGTTTCCAGCAATGAGTTTCGGAGTGGCGAGCGTCGACATCGAGCGTGTCCCTTTTGCGTTGGGCTGCCTCACGAGCGATTGCGCTGCGCGACTGGCTGCATTTTTGCGCTGTAGCAAACAACTATGGGGTTGCAAAGGCCTCAAACGCGCTACAATTTGCACCAAAACCACAGGGTGGCTCACCATGGCACATATCGACTATTTCCTTTTTCCGATTTCACCATTCACCTACCTGGCCGGTGACGGGCTTGAGAGCATCGCCGCCAAACATGGTGCGAGCATCACCTATAAGCCCTTTGGCCTAATGCGGGTGTTTGAACAAACAGGCGGTCTGCCCCTGCCCCAGCGACATCCCTCGCGACAGGCCAATCGCTTGCAGGATTTGGCGCGGATTGCTGAGTTTAACGGTTTACCGATCACCCTGAAACCAGCGTTTTTCCCGGCCAATCCGATCCCCTCAATGGCCGCGGTAATCGCCGCGCAGGATAGCGGTACGGGGGATGTTGGGGCGTTGGTGCGTGGCTTTTTGCGGGCCTGTTGGGTCGAAGAGCGCGATGTGGCTGACGACGCCGTCGTAAAGGATATTTTGGCGGCTCATGGGTTTGACCCCAAGCTGGCGGATAGCGCGATGCTCAGCGGGTCCGAGACTGTCGAGCGCAACACCGCCGAGGCGCTTGAGCGCGGTGTCTTTGGGGCACCAAGCTATTTGGTGAATGATCAGATGTTCTTTGGTCAGGATCGTTTGGCGCATTTGGACGCTTATCTGGCGAAATCCTAACCATTGGCGATAAGGTTTGGGCGCAACTTTATGCGCCCATCATAACCTCAAGTTATCAAAGCTACTGCCGCGCCACCTGCATAAATGCGCTGATTTCGTCAGAGCGCGTGGCCCAGTTGCAGACAATCCGGCAATTCACCTCTTCTTCCGGGTCGCCCTCAAGGGTCGCGGTATGGGGCCAGAGATAATATTTCGCGCCGCCATCCATCATCCGGCGATGCTCGGCCCGGCTCCAACGGCCAAAGACCATATTGGCGTCTGCCCCGTAAATCACCGATTTGCCAGCACTGGTCAGCCCCGAGCGCAAATGAGCGGCGGCGGTATTTGCGCTGCGGGCAAGGGTAAGCCAGAGATCATCGCGCAAATAGGCCTCCATTTGCGCAGAAAGATAGCGGTGCTTGGAAAACAGATGCCCAGCGCGCTTGCGGCGCAGCTCGAACTCCCACGCCTTGGCCGGATCAAACATCACCACCGCCTCAACGCCAATGCAGCCGTTTTTCGTACCGCCAAAGCTCAGGACATCAATGCCCGCCTTCCACGTCATCTCGGCGGGGGTGCAATCAGCAGCCACAATCGCATTGGCAAACCGCGCCCCGTCCATGTGGCACGGCAGGTCATGGGCCTTGGCCATCGTCGTGAGCGCTGTGACCTCATCGGGGCTATAAACCGCCCCAAGCTCGGTGGCATTGGTCACGGTCAGCATCCCGCGCTGCACCTGATGCACATCCGCATTGGTGCCTTGGGCGAGCTGGGCCTCTAGGGCCGCCGGAATGATCTTGCCGTTGTCGTCATCCACCAGAACCAGCTTGGCCCCATCTGTGAAAAACTCTGGCGCGCCACATTCGTCCCATTCCACATGGGCATTGGCGGAACAGTAAATCGCCGACCAAGGCTTGGTGTAGCTGGCAAGGGACAGCGCATTGGCCGCCGTGCCCGTGGCCACCAGATAAACCGCGGCTTCGGGCGCCTCAAAAACAGTGCGGATACGGGCGCGGACCTGATCCATCGCCTCTTCGCCGCCATAAGAGCTGGCATAGCCCGCGTTGCAGTTCGCCAGCGCCTCGATGATCTCGGGGGCGGCGGGGCCTGCGTTGTCAGAGGTGAACCACATGGGGGCTAAAATCCTTCGATGATGTAATCTTCGTAGTCGTCCTCATCCACGTCGAACTCGGGCACTGTGCGGTTCACCATAGACATGCCCGCCTCTTGGGTCGAGTTGCGATTGCCGGTGACCAATGGGTGCCATTTGGGCAAGGCGTCGCCCTCATAGAGCCGCCGATAGGCGCAGGTTTTGGGCATCCAATAGGCCGCTGTCGCAATGCTATCGGGCGAGATCACCACGCAGCTAGGCACAAGCTGTTTGCGGATTTTATACTGTGAACAGCGGCAGGTCTCATCGTCAAGCAGCCGACAGGCGATATTGGTGAAAGCCACCTCGGCGGTGTCAAAATCCTCAAGCTTGAGCAAACAACATTTGCCGCAGCCATCGCACAGCGCCTCCCACTCGTCGGAGGTCAGCTCATCCAGCGCGTGTTTTTCCCAAAACCTAGGCCTCAGTTTGGCCATGACCATCTAACTTTCAATACGTTCCAAAACATCGCGCGCGGCGGCGCAATCAAGATGCATTTGGGCGATCAGCGCGTCGATGTCATCGTATTTTTCTTCGGGGCGCAAAAAATCCACCAAAGCCACGGAAATCTCTTGGCCGTAGATGTCCGCATCAAAGTCGAAAATAAAGCTTTCAAGATTGGGCACGTCCTTGTCAAAGGTCGGTCGCACCCCCAGCGAAGCCGCCCCGTGATAACGCCCCGCATGGGGGCCGCTTTGGACGTCGATCAGCACCGCATAAATGCCGAATTTCGGCAAATGCAGCCCCTCAAGCGCCATGTTCGCCGTAGGAAACCCCAGCTCGCGCCCGCGTTTATCGCCATGCTCCACCTGCCCGTTTAGCCTGTGCCAATGGCCCAGCATCCGCGCGGCCTCACGTGGTTTGCCCTCGCTCAAGGCACGGCGGATCGCGGTCGAGGAATAATCCCCCTGCGCATCGGTGACCAAAGGCACGATGGTCGTGCCAAAGCCGTGGGTCTCGCCCGCGCTGGCCAGAAACTGCGGCGTGCCGCTGCGTTTATGGCCAAAGTAAAAATCAGCGCCGACGGTGACGTGGCTCACCCCAAGCCCCTCGATCAGCACCTCTTGGATGAATTGATCGGCAGTTAGCGCGGCAAAATCCGCCGTGAAGGGCAGTTCATAGAGCACATCGACACCGAGCCGGGCCAGACGGTCAGCTTTGGTGTCGGCATTCATCAGGCGAAAAGGCGGTGCATCTGGGGCAAAAACCGTGCGCGGATGCGGCTCAAATGTCAGCACACCCAAAGGCGCGTCTTGGCGGGCAGCGGCAGCGCGGGTCAGGGCCAGCACAGCGCTATGGCCAAGGTGAACCCCGTCGAAATTGCCAATGGCAATCGCGGCACCTCGGGCGGTCTCGGGCAGATTTTGATGGGTTTTGACGTGTTGCATATCCGGCC
>CAYLLD010000198.1:0-4736 GCA_964384315.1 uncultured Rhodobacterales bacterium
CGGTCAACTCGGCGACCTCGGCGCTGCATATCGCCTGCCTCGCGCTTGATCTTGGCCCGGGCGATATGCTTTGGACCGTGCCCAACACCTTTGTCGCTTCGGCAAATGTCGGGCGGCTTTGCGGGGCGGATGTGGATTTCGTCGACATCGACCCCCAGAGCTATTGCATGAGCATCGAGGCGCTTGAGGCTAAATTGGCCGCTGGCCCGCCGCCTAAAGTGCTGATCCCCGTGCATTTTGCCGGCCAGTCCTGCGAGATGGCGCGCATTGGGGCGCTGGCCAAGACCTATGGGTTTCGCGTGATTGAGGACGCCAGCCACGCCATCGGCGGCAGTTATCAAAACGCGCCCATCGGGAATTGCGCCCATTCGGATATCGCTGTTTTTAGCTTTCATCCGGTCAAGATCGTGACAACAGGTGAGGGCGGTGCGGCGACCACCAATGACGAGGGTTTGGCGCAGCGGATGCGGCAACTTTCGAGCCACGGCATCGAGAAACCGCCCAGCCCAGAGCCTTGGGTCTATGAGCAAACCGCCCTTGGCCTGAACTATCGGATGACCGATATTCAAGCGGCGCTTGGGGCGAGCCAGATGACGCGGCTGGCGGGGTTCATCGCGGGCCGTCATGAGGTGCGCGCAACCTATGATGAGGCGCTGGCGGATCTGCCCTTGGTGCGTCCCTATCAGCACCCCGATAGCCACTCAGCGCTGCATCTTTATCCGGTGCAAATCGACCCTGCCAAAACCGACATAACGCGGCTGGCGCTCTTTAAGCATATGCACGGCGCGGGCATTCGCGTGCAGGTGCATTACATCCCTGTGCACACCCAGCCCTATTATGCGGCGCTCGGGTTCAAACACGGCGATTTTCCGGTCTCGGAGCGCTACTACGCCCATGCGCTGAGCTTGCCGATGTTCCCGACCCTAGAGGCTGCGGATCAGACGCGGGTGATTGAGGCCTTGCGGGCGGCGTTTAGCGGCTGAACCGAAACCGCAACAGACCGTCGCTTTGGCCGTCTTTGGTAAATCCGGCCCCCACAAACAAGCGCAGGCTTGCGGTGTTTTCAGCCCTGATAAATGCCAAAAGCGGGGTTTGCGCCCCTTGGGCCATTCCCGCGCGCAACAGCGCCGCCGATAGACCCTTGCCGCGCGCCTCGGGTGCCAGATTGATCGAGACAACTTCGCCATCGCCGTCCCTATCAAAGCGCAACATGCCAATGGCGCGGTTTTCAATCTCACCGATCAAAATGCGCCGTGCAGGGTTTTTCAGCGCTGCGGCTAACCACGTCTTGTGGGCCGAAAAATCCAGCGCGCCGGTCTCGCCGGACATGGCGCGGGTATGCGGATCGTTGCGCCAGTCGAAAAGCTGCTGTCCATCGGCAATAGTCGCAGGGCGCAGCGTGATCTCAGGATCGCTACTCATCACCGGACGCGGCAAACACCGTCTCGGTCTCGCCCTTCAAAAGCGCCAACAACTTGCGCGCGACCACGTCCTTATTGGCCTGAGCGTCATGGCCATCCACAAGCTTAACGTAATGCCGATCTACCACGCCGTCGTGCATCCGCCCAACAAGCGTACCAGTGCGGGCCTCTAGGTCCGCGTGATCCAAATCCGCCTGCGCAATCTCGTCGTAGGTCACAGCGGGGTGGAATTTTGTGACCCCGGGCAGCGAGCGATACCATGCGTTGCCGAACACCAGCGCGCGCTTGCCCTTGCAGACCGCCTCCCAGCCCACGGTGCCGCTGATGGTCGCGACAAATTCGGCGCGGTCGCTTAGGGCATGGGTGTCGGTGAAAGAGGGCACGATCTGGACGTTTTCGATGCGCCGCAGTCGGTGAAAGAACATCGGGCCGCGCATATAGGTACGCTGCTTGGGGTTCTCTTTGACGTAGATTTTCACGCCCTTGGGCAGGATGCGCGACAGATGTTCAATGGCCAGCGCCTGATCCCGGTAGGCCCCGCCGAGGGCCGAGGTGGTCATCTCGGGCTGAAGCTGCATCGCGAAATAGACAAACCGCGCTTCCAGATCGACCGGCGTCTCTTCGAACTGTAAAATATGCTCGAAATAAGCCAGATCGTTCGTGTGGAAAAACTTGGCAAAAGGATCGCGCCAATCGGGCAGGGCGCCGTAGATTTTTTGCATCCGTTTGATCGTGCGCATCATCCAAAACGGGTTGAGCGCGCGCAGAGGCGCACGGGTCGCCAGATAGGCAAAGAGCTGCAGCACCGCCCGCGCGGAAATCCGGCCCGTCTCGCCGCGCGCTTGCCCGATCTGCTTCATGTAGAACAGATCAAGAGGCTGGCCCTTGGCGATCGGGTAAGGGGCCGCCTCAAAACCCGCTTCAAAACCCGCACCAGAGCCAGTAGGCACCGCGCCAAAATCCTCTGGGCTGCGCAGCGAGAAAAACTTGCCCGGAAACAGCGATTGGCTGACCATCAGCGTCTCAAGCCCCAGCGCCTTGGCCGTGTGATAAACAACCGTGTCATAGGACAGATGCGGGACGTTGAAAAACAGCACATGGGTCACGCCATCGCGGATCAGCGCGTCGGCCACCGTGTCCGAGATGATGTGGTAGTAGTCGATATAGTCCTGCGTGGCGCGGATGTTATGGGCGCGAAACGAAAAACTCTCGGCGTTGCGGTGCATGTGATCGACGAATTGCGCCGCGTCTTTGGCAAAATCCGGATGCGCGATCATGGGCAAATTCGCGCCCTGATAACGGTTCTCATCCATCAAATGCGGTCGCGTGCCTTTGCGGGTATTCAGCTTGGACAGGGCCGAGGCCTTGTGATCCGCGTCCGTTTGGCCAAGGTGCAGCACGACCTCCAGCTCATCTGCGGCAATGCGCGCCAGATGCTCTAGAATTTCGGTCGTGTTCGGCGCGGTCGATACGCAAGCCAGCCTAATCGTCATGTCCTAGCCAATCATGTCCCAGCCCAGCGGCTCGCCACGGGTCAGCGCGCGCCGCGCGGGCCGCCCGATCACCTCAGGCAAATGCTTGGGCGGCAGGCCATTGCCCGGACGGATCGAGCGGATGTTCTCTGCGCTCAGCGCCGCGCCTTCGGGCACATCCGCCACGACGTATAGCGAGCGGCGGTATTGCGCGGCGGCACCGCCCACGCCTTGGCGCGCGGTTTGCGCGGGGCCAAGGGCCGCATGGGCCATCCGGCAGTCATCCACCAGCTGCTTGAATTCCGCAGGCTCCAGCGAAAAGGCGGCATCGGGCCCACCGTCAGCGCGCGCGAGGGTCATATGTTTCTCTATCACCGTCGCCCCAAGGGCAATCGAGGCCACCGCAACGGCGCTGCCCAAAGTGTGATCGGACAGGCCAACCTGCACCCCAAAGGCCTCGCGCAGGGCCGTGATGGTCTGCAGGCGCATGGTCTCAGGCGCCGCCGGATAGGACGAGATGCAATGCAGGATCGCGATGTCCTGCGCCCCCGCCGCACGTGCAGTGGCGCAGGCGTCCTCGATCTCGGCGTAATTCGCAACGCCCGTGGACATGATCAGCGGCTTGCCCGTGCTGGCGACCTTGGCGATCAGCGGCGTATCCACAATCTCGAAAGAGGCGATCTTAAAGGCGGGGGCATCCAGCGCGCTGAGAAAATCGACGGCGCTGGGATCGAAGGGCGAGGAAAAGCAGGTCAGCTTGTGCGAGGCGGCGCGGGCAAAGAGGTCTTCGTGCCACTCCCAAGGCGTGCTGGCCTCTTGGTACAGCTCATAGAGCGAGCGCCCATCCCACAGCCCGCCCTCGATACGAAACTCGGGCCGATCCACGTCGATGGTGATGGTGTCGGCGGTATAGGTCTGCAGCTTGATTGCATCCGCGCCGGTGGCCGCCGCCGCATCAATCAGCGCCAGCGCGCGGTCCTTGTCGCCGTTGTGATTGCCCGACAGCTCGGCGATTATATAAGGAGACGCCTCTGGGCCAATCTCGCGCCCCGCGATCTGAAATGGTCTCATGGGTGAGGGTTTCCCTCTGTCAGCCGGTTTAATCCACGCGCCATTATCTGACGTCTAAAGCCCTATGGCGTCAAGCACACGCGCCGCACCGCGTCCATCGCAAAGTTGCGACGCCCCGCGCGAAAGGGCGGCGATATCGGCGCTGTTGATTGCCTCGGTTAGCTGGGCTGGCGTGGGTCTGTGCTCTGCCCCAAGGCGAATGCCTGCACCAGCGGTCTCAAGCTCAGCGGCGAGCCGGATTTGATTGTCCGCAACAGGCACCACAATCGTGCCAAGTCCCAAGGCGCAGCGCTCCCAGCTCGACATGCCCGCCGCCCCGATAGCCAAATCCGCCGCAAGGATCAGCGGGGCCATGTCGCTGACGTGCTCGTGCAATGTGACACGGGGGTTTTTCGCTTGTTCGAGCAGAGTGTCGCGGGACATCAGCGGCCCCACCACCACATCGATATCCAGCGGCAGGGGCACCGCGAGCGCCGCCTCAAGCGCTAGCGGCCCAAGCCCATAGGCATCGCCCATGCCCGGCGTGATCAAAAGGCGCTTGAGGGCGTGCCGCTGCGGCGCATCCGCCTGAAACGGCGCGCGCAAAAGAGCGTATTGCGGGCCGTGCAGCACTTTGGATGCGGGGTAGTCGATTTTATCGAGCCGGGTCTGATCGAGCAGCAAATCCGCCCGCAGATCAACCCGCGCCAGATCATCCATCACCAAGGTTTTGACACCCAGTGGCACGGCGCTCAGCCAAGGGTTGCCCACGCCATAATGATCGACGATGAGC
>CAYLLD010000199.1:0-4627 GCA_964384315.1 uncultured Rhodobacterales bacterium
CTTTGGTGGCCGCATCGACGTTGTTCTTGCCAAAAATGCCCAGCTTCGCCTCAAGCGACGAGGCTGAGGCCAATGTTTTGCCCTCCACGTCGTCGATGATTTGCGCCGAGATGTTCTTCGACGAGCGATGTACTGACAAACGCAACCGACCTTGGTTGGTGCGTCGTAGACGGTTCCGAACGCGCATACGGCGCTTTTGGAACAATACTCTTTTGTTGTTCGCCATTGCTGCGTTCCCTACTTTTTCTTACCTTCTTTGCGGAAGATATATTCCTCTTTGTACTTGATGCCTTTGCCTTTGTAAGGCTCAGGGCGACGCCATTCGCGGATATTTGCGGCCACCTGCCCGACAACCTGCTGATCGATACCTTCGACGATCACCTCGGTTGGTTTGGGACAAGTCACAGTGATGCCCTGGGGCACCTCAAAATCCACATCATGCGAATAGCCAAGCGACAATTTCAGCGTTTGACCGGCCATTTGGGCACGATACCCAACACCGTTGATCTCAAGCTCTTTCTTGAAACCATCGGTGACACCGATCACCAAGTTCTGGATCTGGGTGCGGGACATGCCCCACTGCTGACGCGCGCGCTTTGATTTAGAGCGTGGCATCACAGTGATGGCGTTATCCTCAACCTTGATCTCAATGTCATCCGTGCCAATGAAAGCGCGGGTGCCCTTGGGGCCTTTGACTTCCACCTGACGGCCCGAAACCGTCGCGGTGACGCCCGAAGGCAGGTCGATTGGTCGTTTTCCGATACGAGACATAGCGTTCTCCCTCAGAATACGCGGGCGAGAATTTCACCGCCCACATTTTCGGACCGCGCTTTGGCATCCGACATCACGCCCTTAGAGGTCGAGACAATCGCAACACCGAGGCCCTGACGGACCGGCGGAATATCGTTAACAGCGGAGTACACCCGGCGGCCCGGTGTCGAAACACGGGTCAGCTCTTTGATCACCGGCGCGCCATCGAAATACTTAAGCTCAATGACAAGCTCAGCATGACCTTTGTCGCTGGTGGTGGCCTCATAGCCGCGGATGTAGCCTTCGTCTTGAAGCACATCCAACACCCAACCGCGCAGACGCGATGCAGGGGTGCGGACCTGAGATTTGCCACGCATTGAGGCGTTACGGATGCGGGTCAGCATATCGCCAACAGGATCGTTCATCATAGCGCGCCCCTACCAGCTTGACTTGACCATGCCGGGGATCAGGCCATTCGAGGCCAATTCCCGCAGCGCGATCCGCGACATTTTGAGTTTACGGTAATACGCCTTGGGACGACCGGTGATCTGACAGCGGTTGTGCAAACGCGTGGCCGAGGAATTGCGCGGCAGTTTGGCGAGTTTCAAACGCGCCTTGAACCGGTCTTCCATCGGTAGTTCTTCGTTCTTGGCGATCTCTTTAAGCGCAGCTCGCTTAGCGGCGAATTTCTTCACCAGCTTCTGACGCTTAAGTTCGCGCTGAACCATTCCAGCTTTAGCCATTAATTTATCTCCTCGGGCGCCAGTTATGTGCGGAAGGGCATGTTGAAATGCTTCAACAGTGCCTTCGCTTCCGCATCGGTTCTGGCAGTTGTGCCGATGACGATGTCCATGCCCCAGTTTTCGACGATTTTGTCAAAGTCGATTTCCGGAAACACAAGATGCTCTTTGATGCCCATGGCGTAGTTGCCACGACCGTCAAATGATTTGTCCGACACGCCGCGAAAGTCACGAATACGTGGCATCGCGATGGTGATGAGACGATCGATAAAGTCGTACATCCGGTCGCCGCGCATGGTGCACTTGACGCCCAGAGGCATGCCTTCGCGCACTTTAAAGCCAGCAATCGACTTTTTCGCTTTGGTGATGACGGGCATCTGACCAGCAATGGCCATCAGATCAGCATGAGCCGATTTGATTTTCTTGCTGTCTGCAACCGCTTCACCGCAACCGATGTTCAGCACGACTTTGTCGAGACGCGGGATCATCATGTCGTTCTTATAGCCGAACTCTTCTTTGAGAGCCGCACGAGCAACATCATGATAATGCGTCTTAAGACGTGGGGTGTAGTTGGCCTGATCAAGCATCTGCGATCACCTCCCCTGATTTCTTGGCAAAGCGCACTTTCTTGTCGCCGTCCATTTTGAAACCAACCCGCGTTGGGCCACCCTCTTTGGGGTCAACCAGCGCTAGGTTCGAAAGATCAAGCGGCAGCTCGGTGGGCACGCGCCCGCCTTGGCTGTCTTGGCTCTGACGCGTGTGGCGGATGGCCACATTCACACCAGAGACAATCGCTTTGCCCTTTTGGGGCAGCATCTTAGCGATCTCGCCTTCTTTGCCTTTGTCCTTGCCAGCAAGCACAATGACCTTGTCGCCTTTGCGAAGTTTAGCTGCCATGATTATAGCACCTCCGGAGCGAGCGAGATGATTTTCATAAAGCTCTTGCCGCGCAATTCACGCACAACTGGCCCGAAGATACGGGTGCCAACAGGCTCATCTGAATTGTTCAGAATAACCGCAGCGTTGCGGTCGAAACGAATGGCGGTGCCATCGTCGCGGCGGACTTCTTTGGCGGTACGCACCACAACAGCGCGGCGCACATCGCCTTTTTTAACGCGACCACGCGGAATAGCCTCTTTGACCGACACCACAATGACGTCGCCCACGGAGGCATATTTGCGTTTGGAGCCGCCCAGAACCTTGATGCACTGCACCCGGCGTGCGCCGGAGTTGTCAGCAACATCCAGATTGGTCTGCATCTGGATCATAAATTTTACTCCCGACCTGCCGGGACCATCCCGGCGGTTTCGATGAAGGCTGCCCTATAGAGCGCTTACGCGCCCGTGACAACCTCCCAACGTTTGTTTTTCGACTTAGGCGCGCATTCTTGAATACGAACCTGATCGCCGACCGAAAATTGCTCCGCCTCATCATGAGCACGGTATTTCTTGGACTTTTTGACGGTCTTTTTCATCAGAGGGTGCGTAAAGCGCCGCTCAACAGAAACAGTGACAGTCTTGGCATTGGCCGTCGAAGTGACGGTGCCCTGAAGTATACGCTTAGGCATCGTTCCCTCCTTCGGTGTTTGCTTTTTCGTTCAAAATCGTCCGCACCCGCGCAACATCGCGGCGCACGGTTTTCATGCGGGCGGTCGATTCCAACTGGCCAGTTGCCTGCTGAAAGCGCAGGTTAAAGGCCTCTTTCTTGAGATTTGCCAGCTCATCACGTAGCTGATCTGGGGTCTTGCCCCGGAGTTCTGATGCGTCCATCGCGCCTTTCCTTCAACATCACCGGAGAGCCCATTATGGTCACTCTAAACCCAGTGGAGTTTCTTTTGGAAAGCCGCGTCTATGGTCAAATGCGCGCGATAGCAAGCACCAATTTATGAGGAATGAAAATGAAAGCCATGCATTTTGTCTGCGCGCCCGGTCCAGGCAATGAACTTCCGAAAAACGTAACCTTTGTGGGAGGCCATATATACACCTCTGGTTTTTGGTTTTTGAAACCGGAAGTGGCTCAAGAGCTTGTTGGCGGTTTGATCTTTTTACACCAAACCAAAAAGTCACCTGCGTATTTTGCTGGGAGAGTGACAAAATTTGAAAGAGTGAACAGACCTGAGTCAAAGCGCCCCAGACGGATCCTGTTCCACTTAACCCTTGCGCCAGAGTTAAAGGGTCAAGAATGGCGCGGTAAGGACCACAGCAATGCTTGGAACAGTGGCATCCTCGAAACTTAGCCATACCGGAAACCAAATAGCATTTGAGTTTCCGCTACCCCCTGCCCCGCAGCTTGGCTAAACCCCAAGGTTCAAACGTGCTTCAATCAAAGCGAGGGCAAGAACATGTCACTACTTAAACGCGGCCTAAAAGGCGCACCTGTTAAACGTCTCCAAGCCGCTCTGGGCGTCACCGCCGATGGCGATTTCGGTCCGGGCACCGAGGCGGCCGTTAAGGCATTCCAAAAAGCCAATGGTCTGGCTGTCGACGGGATCGCTGGCCCCGACACCTTCACCGCTATGGGTTTGCACGAGCTGATCCTCTTGCGCGTGGGCTCACGCGGCGCGGCGGTCAAAAAGCTGCAAGAGGCTTTGGGCATTGGCGCTGATGGTATCTTTGGCAAAGGCACTGCCGCTGCGGTTGCGGCCTACCAAAGCGCCAATGGTCTGGACGCCGACGGCATGGCCGGGCCTGAGACTTTGGCGCAAATGGCTAGCTTCGAAGAGATCACCCCAGAGGTTGTTGCCAAGGCGGCCCCTCAGGCGGACGAAATCCATTTCGAAAGCGAGCCATTGCCCGAACTGACCGGGATCGAGTTCACCGTGGCTGAAGAGCCCGTGGTTGTGCCCGAAACCAAATCCGTTTGGGGCAAAGTCAAAGGCTGGTTCTCTTAATCGAAACAGCCCCCCGCCGTTTGCGCGGCGGGGCACCCCCAAAGATACACGAGCCTCAGATGAAACAGCTATTCTCGACACCCTTATACCAAGCGCGCCTTAGCGAGACCCTCGATCAGGCCGAGCTTGAGGCGACCTGCCTGTCAGTGGCAGGGGACGACGAGGCGGGTCAGGCGTGGTGCGAGGACAATGACTTTCCGGGCTATACCTCATACGCCTCGCTGTCCGATCTGCCGTGGCGGTTCCC
>CAYLLD010000200.1:0-2524 GCA_964384315.1 uncultured Rhodobacterales bacterium
GCTGGTTTTGGTCAGTTGCTGCGCGGTGGCGACAGGCGGGATCATTATTGGCTGTGGTGTGCAAGGCTACGAGATGGCCCTCACCCGCGTTGCGGCGCTTTTGAACGCTTGAGCCAAGCCGCAACCCAAAACGCCGAAGCCAACAAAGCCGCAAACTGGGGCCACGGGGCCATGTTGCTGTTTTCGATCATCGTTGCCGGAGCCTTTGCGCTGGGGGGCCGGATCGTCGAGGTCATCGACCCCGCCGCCCTCACCGCCTTTCGCTTTTTGGTCTCCAGCGTGGTCATCGGGGCCGTTGCGGCAATCAGCCCCGGCATCAAAGGTCGCGATTTCCAGAGCCCATGGCGGTATCTCGTTTTGGGCGCACTGATGGCGTGCTACTTTGTGCTGATGTTCGAAGGGCTCAAGGTAAGCCCCGCCGTCTCGATCTCAGCCGTCTTTACCCTCACCCCGATCATGTCCGCCCTTTTTGGCTGGATTTTACTGCGCCAAATCACCACAACGCGCATGGCCCTCGCCCTGACAATCGGCGCTATGGGGGCGGTCTGGGTCATCTTTCGGGCCGATGTCGCCGCGCTTTTGGCCTTTGAAATCGGGCGCGGCGAGGCCGTCTTTCTCATCGGTTGCGCCGCCCATGCGCTTTATACCCCTTTGGTGCGCTACTTTAATCGTGGCGAGGCCCCGATCGTCTTTACCACAGGAATGCTTATTGGCGGGGCACTGATCCTGTCGGTTTACGCCGGGCAAGACCTGCTTGCGACGGATTTCACCAAGTTCGATGCCTTTGACTGGGGGATCATCGCCTACCTGTGCTTTGCCTCCACAGGGCTGACCTTTTTCCTCGTGCAATTTGCCGTGCTGCGTCTGCCTGCCTCAAAAGTCATGGCCTATACTTATTTCACCCCCGCGGTCGTGATCGTTTGGGAAGGCGCGCTTGGCCTCGGCTGGCCGCAGCTTGCGATTTTGGGCGGGGTGGGATTGACGGTTCTAGCCCTGTTGATCCTGCTCAAAAACGAAACGCCGCTTTGAGGGGCGAGGGCAACATCCCCGTATCGCCGCACCACCGAGCCTTGACTCGCGCCCGCCTCGAAACAGTATATCTAGAGGCGCTAGACTCGGCTCTGGCCAAGATAGATTCAGAGCAAAAAGGTGGACCACCAAGTGACCCTCGCCCGTAAAAGACAAATTTTACCCGTGATTGCCGGGCTCGGCCTTGCGATGCTGGCCGCCCATAGTGCGCGAAATGTCGGCACGGGTCCGGCATGGTTTGCGTTGACCGGGCTTGGGTTTTTGCTTGGTGCTTTGGCGATCGGGCTTGCTCAGACGTTGCGGTTGAAATCAACAGGGTTTGAGACATTTCGGGACAGCGATTGGCGGCATTTCGAAAAGCTGATCGAACTGACCCCAGAACAGTTGTCCAAATTGCAATCCCTCACGCGGCGTCCGCATCAAAAGCCAGACGCCTTGGCATGGATCGAGGCCCAATGGGCGCTGCCGCCACAGATGAACGAAGCGCTTTTGCGGTTTTTTGTCACCTCAGGCTGGGCCAGCGGCGGCCATTCGCCCCACAGCCAAGACCCTGAATGGCGCTGGCAGATTAGCGAGGGGCACGGCCAATGAACCCCTCTAATTTGATTGAACAAATGAAAAAGCCCACAGCGCTTGGTCTGTCGGCAGGGCTGTTGGCGCTCATTGTTCTGGGTGCGGTTTTCAGCGGCATCGCCAGCGTCGTTCTCATCGTTATCGCGTATTTTCTGGGCAATGCTGCCGGGGCCAAGGGCGCGCCCGATCTCTTTGGTGCCCGCCCGCCAGTGATCACCCGCGCAACCCCTGATAAATCCACCGCAATCAAGCGCCAAAGCGACGTATAAGTGGCCGTTTAAGTGAGCGATCAAACCCCCGATCTTAGCCCGCAGCGCAGTCTGATGACGACATCACGCGGGCTGGCCATCATCGCCACGGCTTTGATTTTCATATGTCTTTTGCCGCTTGTGGGCGCGGGAATTGCCGCCTTGACCAGCGGCACCGAGACGCTGGCGCATTTGGCCCAAACGGTGCTGTGGCGCTATTTCACCACCACGTTGATCCTCGTGTTGATCGTGGGGCTTGGCACGTTGATTATCGGCACCGCCACCGCGTGGCTTGTGGTCAGCACGCGCTTTGCCGGACGGCGGCTCTTTGAGATCGCCCTGATCCTGCCCCTCGCCTTTCCTGCCTATGTGCTGGCCTTTGCCTATACGCATTTTCTCGATCATCCGGGCATCGTGCAAACCGGCCTGCGTAGCCTGACCGGCTGGGGCCCGCGCGACTATTGGTTCCCGGAAATCCGCTCGCTGGGCGGGGCGGCGGCCATGCTGATCCTCGTGCTATATCCTTACGTCTACCTCTTGGCCCGCGCCGCGTTCTTGCAGCAAAGCGCGGCGGGGTATTATTCGGCGCGCACCCTCGGCCTGAGCCCCCTCGCCGCCTTCAGGCGCGTCTCTTTCCCCATGTCTATTTTACCCTTTTACATCATTTACGTTCT
>CAYLLD010000200.1:2534-4615 GCA_964384315.1 uncultured Rhodobacterales bacterium
CGCCATTGCGGCTGGTGTCCTGCTCGCGATGATGGAAACAATCGCGGATTTTGGCACCGTCGCCTATTTCGGTGTGCAGACCTTCGCCACGGGCATCTACACCAGTTGGTTTTCCATGGCGGACCGAGGCGCCGCCGCGCAGCTCGCCCTCGGTCTCTTGGTCATGGCGCTGATCTTTGCGGGGCTTGAGGTGCACAATCGCGGCTCTGCTAAGTTCTACGCTGGCAACAAACGCGTCGAGCGGATGACGCCCTTGCACCTAGAAGGCGGACGCGCCGCGCTGGCCATGCTGGTTTGCGCTCTGCCCGTCCTATTTGGTTTTGTGATCCCGCTTATTGGCCTGTTTTTGCTAGGGCGCGGCTCTGAGCAATCGCTGTTTTCCGCGCGCTATTTGGGTTTTCTAAGCAACTCGTTATTGCTAGCCAGCTGCGCCGCCGTGATCACCGTCATCGCTGCTGTGCTCATGGGGTTTTTCAAAAGCGCCTACCCCCGCCGCCTCTCGCGCTACGCCATCACCGTGGGCCGCCTCGGCTACGCTATACCGGGCGGCGTGATCGCGGTGGGACTTTTGGTGCCATTCGCCGCTTTCGACAACACACTTGATGGGCTGATGCGCGCGCATTTCGGCATCTCGACGGGTCTCTTATTCACCGGCTCAATCACCTTGTTGATCATGGCCTATATGATCCGCTTTCTGGCGGCGGCGCTGGGGGCCTATGAAAGCGGTGAAGCGGCGATCAATCCAAATCTCGATGCGGCGGCGCGCACGCTGGGGGCCGGACCGCTTGGCTCGCTGCGCCGCGTGTTTCTGCCCTTGATGCAGCCCAGCATCCTGACCGCGCTCTTGATCGTATTTGTCGACGTGATGAAAGAGCTGCCGGCCACGCTGATCATGCGGCCCTTCAACTTTGACACATTGGCGGTGCAGGCCTTCAGACTGGCCTCGGACGAGCGGCTAGAGGGCGCGGCGGTGCCATCCCTCGTGATCGTCGCCGTGGGCCTTGGGCCGGTGATTTTGCTCTGCTATCAAACCGCGCGGCAGCTGCGCAAACACAGCGGTCTTGCAGGCGGCTGACTAGCTGCTGCGCCGCATATGCGCGGCATAAAGCGCCACCGCCGCCGCATTCGAGACGTTGAGCGAGGCAAAATCCGCCGCTGCGGGCACTTTGGCCAGCATATCACAGGTCTCGCGGGTGAGTTGGCGCAGACCCGGTCCCTCGGCCCCGAGCACCAGTGCCAGAGGCTGCCCACCATAGGGAAACAGCGCATCGGCCAGATCGCCGTCGGCCTCGCCGTCGAGCCCAACAATCGTGTAGCCCTGCTCTTTCAGCCCCCCCATAGCCCGCGCCAGATTTGGCACGCGGACATAGGGCTGGCGCTCAAGCGCGCCCGATGCGGATTTGGCCAGCGCCCCGCTTTCAGCGGCGGAATGGCGATGCGGGGCAATCACCGCCCGCGCGCCGAAAACCTCCGCCGAGCGCAGGATCGCGCCCACGTTATGGGGATCGGTGACCCTGTCCAACAGCAGCACCAGCGGCGCGCCACCTGCGGGGCGACAAACCTCAGAGACAGAGCCCCACTCAAGCGGCAAAGTCTTCAGCGCCGCGCCTTGGTGAACCGATTGCGGATCAAGCGGGGCGGCGAATTTGCGCGGGTCGCTGATCGTCGGGGTCACACCGGCGGCAGCAATGGCAGGCTCTAACTTAGCCAGCGCATTTTTGGTCACCACCAGCTCGACCTTCTCGCGCTTGGGGTTTTCCAACGCATCGCGCACCGCATGAAGCCCAAAGAGCCACAGGTGCGGATCACCATCAGGAAATTTCGCGCCCGGCCCGGCGGGTGCTTTGGATTTTTTCGGGGCGAAGAATTTTTGCGGCATAGCGCGGCTTCTAGTGCGAGGACGGGACAAAAGGCAAGGTTTTGCAGCAAATTCGACGCAGGAAGCGGCGTAGTTCTTGTTGACTGCCCAAGCGGTGCTTGATAGCAAGCGGCTTGTCAGTTGGCAGCGCCTGCGCGCAGCACACTGGGGCGACGTGCTGCAAGGTGCGGCAGCGGACTGTAACTCCGCCGGGGAGACCCAT
>CAYLLD010000201.1:0-4587 GCA_964384315.1 uncultured Rhodobacterales bacterium
ATCGGAGGCTCAGAGGTCTTTGGGTTGCTCGGCGGGCTCGACGTCCTGCGGGGCGTCTTCTGGCTCGATTTCCGCCTCTGCACCAGCATCCCCATCCTCTTTAAGCAAGTGGTCAGCCAAGTCCTTAAGGTGGTTTTTCCGCGGTGCCGTGTCCGCTTTCAAAGCGGCAACGCCCCGCGCGCTGATCGCCGCCGCCGTGCGCCAAGGCCGCGCGCAATAGGCAAAGCCGAATTTATCCGGTGCGCTGAGGTAGCCGTCGCTTTGCAGCCGCGTAAAAACCGCCTCTGCCATGTCGTGATCGACGTCCAAAACGTTTCGAAACGTCGCTAGGCTCGACAGATGCCAAACACTCGCCCAATGGGCCGCTTTGGCATAGAGCGCTTGCGGAATGATCGGCCCAGCGGCGACCCCAAGCGCCTTGACGGGCAAGGCGGGGGTGGCGGCAGCGGCGGCCAGCGACTTGGTGAATTCTCGGCGGTTCATGACCAAAAGGTAAGCATGAGCGGGTAGTTTTTCAAGATCAGCGGCCTTGACCGGCCTGCCAAACCTCCAAGATCACCCCCGCCGTCATCAGGTCCAAATGCGCCCCGCCGCCGTTTTTAAACAGGGTGATCTCATCATCGCTTTTGCGCCCCGCCCGCCCCGCGACGATGTCATAAAGATCGCCGCGCAGATCGCTGGCGCTGATCGCCCCCGTCCCAAGCGGAATGTCCAACTCGCCGATATGGCCGATTGTCGTGGCGCGGCTATCAACAAAGAGCGCCGCCCGCTGCAGCGCCGCATCATCCGCCTCGCGCATGTCAGGGCGATAAGCGCCGATCAGATCGACATGCTGCCCCGGCTTCAGCCAAGCGCCGCGCAGAACCGGCTCGGTGCTCATGGTGGCGCAGGCAATGATATCCGCCGCGCCCACGGCCCCCTCCAGATCATCCGCAGCCGCTGCGCCCTTTTGCGCCGCCAGATCAGCGGCGCGTTTATGGGTCCGGTTCCAGATCGTGACATCCAAAGCGCCAAAGACCGCGCGGTAGGCGTCGATCAGATGCCCCGCCACGGTCCCCGCGCCTATGATCAGCAGCCGCTTCGCACCCGTCCGCGCCAAAAGCCGCGCGCCCAAAACGCTATCCCCCGCCGTTTTCCACTTCGTTACCAGCGCCCCGTCAATGACCGCCTTCACCGTGCCATTGGTGTCATCAAAAATCATCATCGCGCCATTTATGGTCGGCTGATCACGGTTTTCGGGAAAGATGCTCATGGATTTCACGCCCATGCCAAGCCCGTCAATCCAAGCCGCCCGCGTCAAGAGCGCCTCAGCGCCGCGCCGGTTCAAAACATCACCAATATCGGCAGTGGGCAGCTTGTGACCGGCCTTTAGTGCATTAACAACGGCGGGCCATGTCAGATGGTCTTCGACCAAATTCGAGGTAATAAAGGGGCAACTCATGTTTAGGCTCCAATGGCTCACAGTAAAGAACGACATGATTATTCACGCAAAATTCAACTTAAACCTGCATATTTCTCATGTATTGTACCATTTTAGTGCATTTTTTGAGTGATAACTGTGGGCGAATCGGGTATCTGTAAGTTCAACAAGGCCATAATTTTTTATCGAAAATTCAAGACCGAAATTCTTTTAGTAGGTTTTCGTATCTGGTTTGCAACATCTGACTATTTTTGGGCCCGTGACGCTACCCCCCTTGTCCGATCACTGGCCCGCCGTCGTGCATAATTTGTCACGACTCCGCCGGAGCGCGCATCTTCCCCCACCCCATCGCGACATGCGCCTCCGGCACTTTGAGGCCGCAGGCGCAGATAGAATAGGCAGATCGCTTTGAGGGCGGTTAAATCACCGATGCAATGGCGGTGGCGAGCTTTTCAAGCACATCCGCACGCAGCCCCGCAATATTGATCCGGCTATCGCCAACCATATAAATCGCGTGGTCCTTACGCAGGGTTTCCACCTGCGCCGGGGTCAGGCCCAGTCGTGAAAACATACCGCGGTGCTTGGCGACAAAATCGAACCGGTCCGAATTCGTTGCGCGGCGCAGCGCCTCTGCCAGCCCTGTACGCAGGGCAAGCATGCCCTTGCGCATATCCTCAAGCTCGGCCTGCCACTGCGCGGTCAGATCAGCATCAGCTAGGATAATCTCAACCACCTTAGCGCCATGATCCGGCGGGAACGAAAAGTTAAGCCGATTGAACGAGGCCATCGAGGCTTTCACCAGCCCGCTTGCCTCTTCTGAATTTGTCACCGCCAGCATCACGCCCACGCGGTCGCGATAAACGCCAAAATTCTTGGAACAAGACGCCGCAATCAGCATTTCTGGAACCTGTGCCGCCATATGACGCACGCCAGCGGCATCTTCGTCCAGACCATCGCCAAAGCCCTGATAGGCAAAATCAATAAAGGGCAACAGACCGCGTTCGACGATGAAATCCGTCAGCTTGGCCCATTGCGCCATGTCCAGATTGGCGCCGGTGGGGTTGTGGCAACAGCCGTGGATCAGCACCGCATCGCCGGGCTTTGCCGCATCCAAATCCGCCATCATCCCCTCGAAATCAACGTCGAGCCGCTCGGGGTGCAAATAGCGGTAAGTGCCCATGGTCAGCGCCTCGGCCTTGGCCATCGCCGGATGGTTGGGCCAGGTCGGATCGCTCATCCAGAGCGTCAAACCGGGGTTCGCCGCCTGCATCACCTTGTAAAGCTGCCGCACCGCGCCAGTACCGCCCGGTGTCTGCGCGCCAACCACGCGGGCAGGCGCAACCGCCTCGCCCAGAACCATGGCGCGCATGGTGTCGACGAAATCCAGATCGCCCAAAAGCCCGACATAGGACTTGCTGTCTTGGGACGCCAAAAGCTTGGCCTCCGCCGCCTTAACCGCGCGCATCACCGGCGTTTTGCCCGTGGCGTCCTTGTAAACGCCGACCCCAAGGTCAAGCTTATCCGTGCGTTCGTCGGCACGATACATGCCTATTAGCTCGATGATTTTGTCCGGGGCGGCTTTGGGGAGCGACTCTAGCATAGGCGCGACCTTCGTATGTTAACTTACGGAAATGTACTGGGATCCCAATCCCGACTAAGCACGCGGGTCCGCGTTTCTTGGCCAATGGGCGAGAATCCCTGTCGTTGGTAGTGCGACAGGGCGCGCGGATGGTCAAGCGTGCAGGTGTTCACGGTCAATCTCTGGGTTCCATCGTGATCCCAAAGCATATGTACCGCCGTGCGCAAGAGCCATGTGCCCCATCCTGTGCCAACTGCATCGGGCACCAGCCCCATATAGGCCAGATTGCCCTCGCCCTCTTTGCGAAAATCTAGGCAGAAAAACCCGTTCAGCCAGCCGTTGCGCAAAAAGCTGTAAATCTCGACCTGCGGATCGCGCACGAAAGCGCCCAAATCCTTGGGGTCTTGCTCGTGCCGGTCAAGCCACGCGTATTGCGCCCCAACCGCATCATAGAGCATCAGGAAATAGGCGTTGGGCGGCGACTTTGCATGGATCAGCGCAATAGGATCGGGGCCGATTGCCGGCGGGCGCGGGTAGCTGGGGCGGGCGGCCATCTCAAGGTAGGTGATCGTGTAATCGATCTGCGCGCCGGCTTTATGCGCCTTTAAGGTCTTGCTCATGGGCTGCTCATGGGCTGCCCACGTGGCCAGTCTCCACCGCCAGCTCGTCGAAGGCACCCCATTCGGTCCAAGAGCCATCATAAACCGAAAAGGCGCGGTGCCCGATCTGATCGAGCGCCAGTGCAAGGATCGAAGCGGTCACGCCAGAGCCGCAGGTGGTGATAATCGGACGTTCAAGATCAACCTGTGCGGCTTTGAAAACGGCGGCCAAATCGCCCGCGTCTTTGAGCGTGCCATCGTCATGCAAAAGACTCGCGTAATGCACATTCTTGGAACCGGGGATATGCCCCGACCTCAAACCGGGCCGTGCCTCGGGCGCGCTGCCGCTAAAGCGATCCGGCGAGCGGGCATCGACGATCTGCGCATCGCCCAGCTTCACCGCCAAGGCTACCTGCGTGACATCTTTGACAAGCGAGGCATCGCGGGCGGCGGTGAAATGGAAATCCCGCACCCGTGGCGGCTCGCTATCCACCGCGCGCCCTTCGGCCAGCCATTTGGGCAACCCGCCATCCAAAACCGCCACATCGCGCTTGCCCATATGGCGAAACAGCCACCAGACCCGCGCCGCCGAGAACAGACCCGCGCCGTCATAAACCACCACACGGTGCCCATCACCAATCCCAAGTCCGCGCACACGGCTGACGAATTTCTCAACCGGCGGGGCCATATGGGGCAGATCAGATTTGCTGTCAGAAATCTCGTCGATGTCGAAAAACCGCGCGCCGGGGATATGGGCCTCGGCAAATTCCGCCGCACCGTCGCGGCCCTCTTTGGGCAGGTACCAAGAGGCGTCGAGGATGCGCAGATCAGGGGCCTTCAGATGATCTGCGAGCCAGTCAGTTGAGACGATATTGCGAGGATCGGGCTTGCCCATGACCGTTTTGGTTCTCTGCTAAAAATTCCGAACGTAAGGCCTAAACATTTGTCGTAAAATGCGCAAGCGCGCGGGGTCAGGCGCGCTCAAGGGT
>CAYLLD010000202.1:0-4551 GCA_964384315.1 uncultured Rhodobacterales bacterium
CCAACTGATCCGCAGCATGACCAAGCCCCACCGCTTCGAGCGGATCGCAGCTAGGTTCATGGCTATAAAACTGCGCCCAAAACGCGATGTTTTCGCGGCCCGTCAACGCGGTTTTGATCGCCCCCGCATGACCCAAAAACACCAGACCCGCCTGCAAAGCGTCAAGCGTCTCATGCCCATCCAAAGTAAATCGCCCCGCAATGGGCGGCAACAGCCCCGCTAGCGTGCGCAAAAGCGTGGTTTTGCCAACGCCATTGGGACCGCGCAAAATCAGACCCGACTGCGGCGCAACCACCGCATCCACGCCCTGATGCAGCCCAGCCAAGCCGCGCCCTGAAACGATACCATCAAGCTTAAGTGTCACGGGGTGAATGTCCTGCATTTGCTGGCCGTAGTTTGCACCGCTGCAGGTCAGGTGCAAGGCCAGAAATGACATCCCAATGCGGCCCCACACAGTTGCAACTAGGGGGCACACCCCCTTGCCACCCGCGCCCCTAAAGGCCATATGTTTTGCAACTTTTCACCGTATAATGCCAACCGTACAAGCCACAACCGGACAAGCCACAACCGGACAAACCAAAGGATTGATATGCCAATCACAGTCGGAACCGATAGCGCCAAGACGCGCCGCGAAATCTCCACCGCTGATCACACCATCGCCTATTATTCGATCGAGGCCGCCGAGGCTGCGGGCTTGGGTGAGTTTTCCGCCCTGCCCGCCGCGCTGAAGGTGGTGCTTGAGAACCTCTTGCGCTTTGAGGACGGCAAGACCGTCTCGACCGACGACATTAAGGCCTTTTCCGATTGGGCCAAAAAGGGCGGCAAAAACCCCCGCGAGATTGCCTATCGTCCGGCCCGTGTGCTGATGCAGGATTTCACCGGCGTGCCTGCGGTGGTCGATCTGGCGGCCATGCGCGATGGGATCGTGGCGCTGGGCGGGGATGCGGAAAAGATCAACCCGCTCAACCCCGTTGATCTGGTGATCGACCACTCGGTGATGATCGACGAGTTCGGCAATCCGCGCGCGTTTCAGATGAACGTCGACCGCGAGTACGAGCGCAATCTTGAGCGCTATACCTTCCTCAAATGGGGCCAATCGGCCTTTGATAATTTCCGCGTGGTCCCCCCCGGAACCGGAATTTGCCATCAGGTGAACCTTGAATATCTGAGCCAAGCGGTTTGGACCGACAAGGATCAAAACGGCGTCGAGGTTGCCTATCCCGATACGCTGGTGGGCACCGACAGCCACACGACTATGGTCAACGGTTTGGCGGTTCTGGGCTGGGGCGTGGGCGGCATTGAGGCCGAGGCGGCGATGCTGGGCCAGCCGATTTCCATGCTGATCCCCGAGGTCATCGGCTTTGAGCTGACGGGCGAGATGGTCGAAGGCACCACCGCCACCGATCTGGTGCTCAAGGTCGTGGCCATGCTGCGCGAAAAGGGCGTGGTCGGGAAATTCGTCGAGTTCTTCGGCGCGGGCCTGGACAAACTGCCCCTCGCCGACCGCGCGACCATCGCGAATATGGCGCCTGAATACGGCGCGACTTGCGGGTTCTTTCCCATCGATGACGAAACCCTGCGCTATATGCGTCAGACCGGCCGCGATGAGGCACGGATCACGCTGGTTGAGGCCTATGCCAAGGCCAATGGCATGTGGCGCGGGCCGGATTATGCGCCGGTCTACACCGACACGCTCGCCCTTGATATGGGCACGATTGTCCCTGCGATTTCTGGGCCGAAACGCCCGCAGGATTTTGTGGCGCTTACCGATGCCAAGACCGCCTTTGCCAAGGAAATGGCCGAGACCTTCAAGCGGCCCATGGGCAAGGAAATCGCCGTTGCGGGCGAGGATTACACCATGTCTTCGGGCAAGGTCGTGATCGCCTCGATCACCTCATGTACCAATACGTCGAACCCCTATGTGATGATCGGTGCGGGGCTCGTGGCCCAAAAAGCCCGCGCGCTGGGGCTAGAGCGCAAGCCTTGGGTGAAAACCTCGCTGGCCCCCGGCTCGCAGGTGGTCTCCGAATATCTTGAGGCGGCGGATTTGCAGGACGATCTGGACGCTATGGGCTTTAACCTCGTGGGCTACGGCTGCACGACCTGTATTGGCAACTCTGGCCCGATCCAGTCCGAGCTGTCCGACGCCATTGCCGAGGGTGATCTGGTGGCCACGGCGGTGCTTTCGGGCAACCGCAACTTCGAAGGGCGGATCAGCCCCGATGTGCGCGCCAACTATCTGGCCTCGCCGCCCCTCGTGGTGGCCTATGCCATTGCAGGGACGATGGATATCGATCTGGCGCGCGACCCGATTGCGCAGGACAAATCTGGCAATGACATCTATCTCAAGGATATCTGGCCCTCGCAGCAAGAGATCGCGGAATTGGTGGAAAAGACCGTCACCCGCGAGGCTTTCCAGTCGAAATATGCCGAAGTTTTCACCGGCGACGAGAAATGGCAGTCGGTCAAGACCACCGACAGCCTGACCTACGACTGGCCCGCCGCCTCGACCTATGTGCAAAACCCGCCCTATTTTCAGGGCATGGGCGCGCAGCCGGGCGAGATCACCAATATCGAAGGCGCCCGCGTTCTGGCGCTTTTGGGCGATATGATCACCACGGACCACATCTCGCCTGCGGGCTCGTTCAAAGAGACCACCCCCGCGGGGCGCTATCTGGTGGACCGCCAAGTGACCCCGCGCGAGTTCAACTCATACGGCTCGCGGCGCGGCAATCACGAGGTGATGATGCGCGGCACTTTCGCCAATATCCGCGTGAAAAACGAGATGCTCGATGGGGTTGAGGGCGGCTATACCCTTGGGCCCGACGGCAAAGAGACCTCGATCTTTGACGCCTCCATGGCCTATCAGGCCGATGGCACCCCGCTGGTGGTGATCGGCGGCGCGCAATATGGCGCGGGCTCCTCGCGGGATTGGGCGGCCAAGGGCACGGCGCTTTTGGGCGTTAAGGCCGTGATCGCCGAGAGCTTTGAGCGCATCCACCGCTCGAACCTTGTGGGCATGGGCGTCATTCCCTTCGAGTTCACCGGCGGCGACACCCGTCAATCGCTGGGCCTGACCGGCGCCGAGACCGTGAGCATCACGGGGCTGGAGGGCGAGATTGTGCCCCTGTGCGACGTGCCTTGCGTGATCGGTTACCCCGACGGGACCAGCAAAGAGATCACGCTCAAATGCCGGATCGATACGGAAGTTGAGATCGAATATGTCGAGAACGGCGGGGTGCTGCATTACGTGCTGCGCAATCTCGCGGCGACCGCTTAAAATCCCGGCCTAAAAAACGGCCTAAAAAAACCCAAGCGCGCCTGAAACTCGGGCGCGTTTGCGCGTCCTCGCTTGAAATAGCCACCCGCGACCCTGCTCAAAGGAGCAAGCCCATGCCAGATACAAGTTTTGGACCAGAGGGCTGGACGCCTGAACAGCTTGGGGCGCTTGAGGGCAAAACCTTTGTCATCACCGGCGCCAATGCAGGGGTCGGGTTTCAAGCCACGCGCATTCTTATGGCCAAGGGCGCGCATGTGATCATGCTCAACCGCAGCCGCGAAAAATCTGCCGCTGCCATTGACGCGCTTAAGGCCGAGTTCGGCCCAGAGGCTCAGGTGCAGTTCATCCCCATGGATCTGGCGGATTTGGCGAGTGTTCGGGCGGCGGCAACGGCTTTGCTAGACACCGCGCCGCGCATAGACGCGCTAATTTGCAACGCGGCGATTGCGCAGGTTCCGACCCAAAAGCTGACCGTGGACGGCTTTGAGAGCCAACTGGGCACCAATCACTACGGGCATTTCTTGCTCAGCGGGTTGCTCTTTGAACGCATTGAGCACTCTAAGGGGCGGATCGTCGTCGTTGCCAGCCTTGGCTATAATATGGGTCTCAAAACCATCCAGTTTGACGATATGAATTGGGATCAAAACTACAGCCCTAACCCCGCCTATAGCCAATCCAAACTGGCGCAAATGATGTTTGCCTATGAATTGCAGGATCGCATCAAGGCGGCGGGGCGCGGCGTTGAGGTCTTTGTCTGCCACCCCGGCTCGTCGGCGACCTCACTGATTAGCACCAGCGGCGGTCGCGCCACCCGCCTCATCTGGTGGCTGATGACCAAATCGCCCTTGGTGCAAATGGCGCAAAAAGGCGCCTACCCAGAGGTCATGTGCGCCACCCAAGACGGGCTGGAAGAGCGCGCGCTTTACGGGCCGACAGGACGGATGGAATTCGTGGGGCCAGTGGGCAAAGGCACGCTGAACGCCCACGCCTATGACAAGCCGGTCATGGCCAAGCTGTGGGATGTATCCGAGGCGGCCACGGGGTTTCACTGGGGCATTTGAGCGCCGGCATCATGCCTGCTGAGGCCGCTTTACAGGTCGCGCAGGGCATGGCACATTGCCGCCATTCTCAGGGCGGGGCGGAATTCCCCACCGGCGGTAAGCGTTCAGACGTAAGCCCGCGAGCGCCTCGGCCAATCGGCGGAGGGTCAGCAGATCAGGTGCAACTCCTGAGCCGACGGTCATAGTCCGGATGAAAGAGAATATGCGCAA
>CAYLLD010000203.1:0-4547 GCA_964384315.1 uncultured Rhodobacterales bacterium
GGCGGAAACACGGGTTCGAGTCCCGTTGGGCGTACCATTTGCTATCCCCGCCAGTGTCGTTGAGCAGTGTGACCGAACAGTGTCGCCAAGCCGTCTAGTCGAGGCCCGCAGCTATTAGCCGCGCACTAGCCGTTCAAAAATGCGCGTTGCCTCAGCGGGCACCTGCTCACTATACTGATCCGGCGCACCCTTTGGCGCTGAACCCATTCGCATCATTGGCAGGTCGGCATGGAACTCCTGATACAGGCATTTGTGTTTCTTTGTGCGGCGGTCATTGCCGTCCCGATTGCCAAGCGGTTGGGGCTTGGCTCGGTGCTGGGGTATCTGATCGCTGGCATTTTGATCGCGCCCTTGCTGGCCTATATCAAGGCGGACACCCAAGAGTTGCAGCATTTCGCCGAGTTCGGCGTGGTCATGATGCTGTTCTTGGTCGGGCTTGAGCTAGAGCCGCGCCAGCTTTGGCGGATGCGCGGCCAGCTTTTGGGCCTTGGCGGGCTTCAAGTGGGCCTATCGGCGGCGATAATCACTGGCGCGGGGATGCTCTTTGGGCTGCCGTGGCAAACCGCTTTGGCGGTGGGTCTGATCGTCGCGCTATCCTCGACGGCCATCGTTGTGCAGACCTTGAACGAGCGCGGTTTGATGAAAACCAAAGGCGGGCGCGCCAGTTTTTCGGTGCTGCTGTTCCAAGACATCGCCGTGATCCCGATCATCGCGGTGCTGCCGCTTTTGGCGATTGCCCATGGCGATGGCGGTGCGGGCGGGGACACCGGCGGCATGAGCCTCGTCGACGGCTTGCCCGGCTGGGCCGCGCTTTTGGTGACATTGGGGGCGATCTTGGCGGTTCTGTTCATCGGGCGCTACGTGGTGAACCCGATTTTTCGCGGCATCGCCCGCGCCAATGTCCGCGAGATTTTCACCGCCGCCGCGCTTTTGCTGGTGGTTGGCACCGCTGTGCTGATGGGCCTGGTCGGGGTCTCGGCGGCCCTTGGCACGTTCATCGCGGGGGTCGTCTTGGCCTCCTCGGAATACCGCCACGAGCTTGAGGCGAATATCGAGCCGTTCAAAGGCCTTTTGCTCGGCCTGTTCTTCATCACCGTGGGTGCGGGCATCAACTTTGGGGTGCTCTTTGCTGCCCCTGTGATCGTGCTGGGCATGGTGGCGGGGATCATGCTGATCAAAGCCGCCGTGCTCTTTGCCATCGCGCGGATCTTTGGGCTGCGCGGCCATCACGGGCTCTTGCTGACCATGGGCCTCGCGCAGGCGGGCGAGTTCGGCTTTGTGCTTTTGAGCATCGCGCAAGCGGGCGATGTACTGCCCCCTGATCTGCACCAGTATCTCAGCCTCGTGGTGGCGATCACCATGGTTCTAACGCCGCTACTGTTCATCGCCTACGAGCGGATCGTGGCCAAATCTTCTACTGAGGAAGAGGCCCAAGAAATGGATCACATCGACGAAGAGGGCGAGGTGATCATCGCGGGGCAAGGGCGCTTTGGGCAGATCGTGAACCGGGTTTTGCTCTCGCAGGGGATTAAAGCCGTGGTCCTCGATCACCGCTCGGAGCAGATCGAGCTGCTAAAGCCTTTCGGCATCAAGGGGTTTTTCGGCGATCCGACCCGCCCTGATCTGCTGCATGCGGCAGGGATCGAAGGGGCCAAGGTCTTGGTGATTGCCATTGATGACGAGGAAAAGGCCCTGATGCTCACCGAGATGGCGCGGGCGGCGAACCCCAATATTCACATCGTCGCACGGGCCCACGGGCGCATTGCGGTGTACCGCCACTACCAAGCCGGGGCCAATGACATTGTCCGCGAGATGTTCGATGGGTCGGTGCGCGCGGGCCGCTATGCGCTTCAGGCGCTTGGAACCGAAAACCAACGGGCACATCGGATCACCCGCGCCTTTATCACCCATGACCGCGCGATGTTGCGCGAATTGGCCAGTGTTTGGGACCCAGAAATACCCATCAACGCCAATCAAGCCTATATCGACAAGGCCAAAACATTGAACACCGACGTTGGCCGGGCCATAGAGGGTTTGATGGCCGATGAAGACGAGGCGGATAACGAAGACGCGGGATAACGCGCGAAATTTCAACGAGGGAAAGCAGCCAATGACGGCGATTATTCAAGCGCGCGGTGTGACCAAGACCTATGAGAACGGTCACTCTGCGCTCAAAGGTGTCGATCTGGATATCGAAAAGGGCGAGATCATTGCGCTTTTGGGGCCAAATGGCGCGGGAAAAACCACGCTGATCTCGCTGATTTGCGGCCTTGTGGGGCCAAGCTCTGGCCATGTGAGCGTTGGCGGGCATGACATCATCAAAGATTATCGCGCAGCGCGGCGGATGATCGGGCTGGTGCCCCAAGAGATCACCATCGAGCCGTTCTCCACGGTGATGGAAACCACGCGGATGACCCGTGGGCTCTTCGGCAAACCGGCCAATGACGCCTATATCGAAGAGCTGCTGACCTCGCTGTCGCTTTTCGACAAGCGCAACCAAAAGAACGTCACCCTCTCGGGGGGGATGAAGCGGCGGGTGCTGATTGCCAAGGCCCTGAGCCATGAGCCGGATATTCTGTTTCTCGATGAGCCGACCGCCGGTGTCGATGTGGAGCTGCGCAAGGATATGTGGGCGCTGGTGGAAAAGCTGCGGGCCAAGGGCACCACGATCATTCTGACCACCCATTACATCGAAGAGGCCGAGGAAATCGCCGACCGCATCGCGGTGATCAATGACGGCGAGATTATTCTGGTCGAGGCCAAGGACAAGCTGATGGCCAAGATGGGCAAAAAGGAGCTGCTGATCGAGCTGCCCCGCGCCCTTGAGGCGATCCCTGCGGAATTGGCGGGGCAAAACCTGAGCCTGAGCGCCGACGGGATGCAGCTGACCTATGCTTATGACAGCCGCGCCGAGCGCACGGGCATTCGCAAGCTCTTGAACGATCTGGACAGCGTCGGGTTGAACGCCCAAGACGTCTCGACCCGCCAGTCCTCGCTTGAGGATATTTTCGTCAACCTAGTCCGAAAGGATGCGTCATGAATTGGTATGCAGTCAAAGCCATCTATCAATTCGAGATGGCACGTACCTTTCGCACAATCACCCAATCGATCCTCTCGCCGGTGATCTCGACGGTGCTTTATTTCGTCGTCTTCGGCGCAGCCATCGGCAGCCGGATCGAGAGCGTCGACGGCGTCGATTACGGCACTTTCATCGTGCCGGGGCTGATCATGCTCTCGCTTTTGACCCAATCGATCACCAACGCGGCCTTCGGGATTTACTTCCCCAAATTCCTAGGCACGATCTACGAAGTCCTCTCCGCGCCGATTTCCTCGCTTGAAATCGTGATTGGCTATGTGGGGGCGGCGGCCACCAAATCCATCATGATCGCCCTGATCATCTTGGCCACTTCGGCCTTTTTCGTAGACCTGAAAATCGCCCACCCCGTGTTGATGCTGGTGTTTTTGGTCCTGACCGCCGTCACCTTCTCGCTGTTCGGCTTTATCATCGGCATCTGGGCCAAGAGCTTTGAGCAACTCAACCTCGTGCCCATGCTGGTGGTCACGCCCCTCGTGTTTCTGGGCGGCTCGTTCTATTCGGTTTCGATGCTGCCGCCGATCTGGCAGACGATCAGCTATTTCAACCCCGTCCTTTATCTGGTCTCGGGCTTCCGCTGGGCGTTTTTCGAGGTATCGGACGTCTCGGTGACGATCTCGCTAGCGATGATCTGCGTGATCCTTGCGGCCTGCCTTGGGGCGATCTGGTGGATTTTCAAAACCGGCTATCGGATCAAAGCCTAATTCCCGATATGCCGCTCGCCCCGCGCCTGCGACAGCGCGACCTGCTTGTGCCGCTCACGAAACCGCGCCTTTTGATCCGGCGTGGTCTCGTCGATGCACAAGGGGCAGGAAATCCCTAGCTCGAACTGGGGCGCCGATTTTTGCGCCTCGGTGATCGGGCGGCGGCAGGCAAAGCACAGCTCATATGGCCCCTGCTCAAGCCCGTGGCCCACGCTGACCCGCTGGTCAAAGACAAAGCACTCACCTTGCCAAGTGCTTTGCTCTTGCGGCACGTTTTCAAGATATTTGAGAATACCGCCCTTGAGGTGAAACACTTCGTTTTCGCCCTGCGCCAGCAAAAAGCTCGACGCCTTTTCGCAGCGGATCCCGCCGGTGCAAAACATCGCCACCTGCTTGCCTTTGAATTTCTCCGCATTCTCGGCCCACCACGCGGGGAACTCACCAAAACTGGCGGTCTGCGGATCAACCGCGCCTGCAAAGGTGCCAATCTCGACCTCGTAGTCATTGCGCGTGTCGATCACCACCACGTCCTCGCGGGCAATCAGCGCGTTCCAATCCTGCGGCTCGACATAGGTGCCGACCTGATGGACCGGAGAGACCTCAGGCACGCCCATGGTCACGATTTCCTTTTTCAGCCGCACCTTCAGACGCAAAAACGGCAGCTCTTGGGCGGTGGATTCCTTCCACTCAAGCCCCGCGCAGCCGTCAAAGCCCCGCAGCGCCGCCAGCACCGCGTCGATCCCCGCGCG
>CAYLLD010000204.1:0-4486 GCA_964384315.1 uncultured Rhodobacterales bacterium
TTTGGCCTGCCGCAAGCCGATGATGACCGAGATCAACGTGATAATGATCAGCACGATCACGATGGGCGAGAAGACATATTCAAGGCCCTCGCCCATGCCTTTGCGAAAGCGCGCATTGGCGATCTGGACCGCTTGGTTGGTGTAGGTCTCGGCGGGGTTTGACAGCACAAAGCCGATCAGAAAGGCAGGGCGCGACCAGTCGAAGCGTCGCATCAGGATACCCAATAGGCCGATGGCAAACAGGACCACCAGATCGAAAATATCTTGGCGCGACTGGAAGGCGGCGAAGGCGATGATCATGAACAGCACAGGGGCGAGCAGGGCAAAGCGGATCGAGGTCAGCCGCGCGATACTGTCCGAGGCGCCGATGCAAATCAGCGTGCCCACAACATTCGCCAGCGCCAGCATCCAGACGATGGCATAGGTCACATCGAGGTTGTTTTTGATCATCGAGGGGCCGACCTCGATGGTGTTCGCGCCAGTGCCCAAAAGCGCCACCGCCGAGATGAAAATTGCCATAGAGCCAGAGCCGGGGATGCCGAACAGCAGTGTTGGCACCAAGCCGCCGCCCTCTTTGGCGTTGTTCGAACTTTCGGGGCCGATCACCCCGCGAATATCCCCCGAGCCGAAGCCGGATTTATCCTTGGCGCTTTGCACCGTGTGCCCATAGGCGATCCAGTCCACCACCGAGCCCCCAAGGCCGGGGATCACCCCAACGGTCACGCCGATGAGCGAGCAGCGCACCGAGAGCCAGATATTGGCGAACCAGTCTTTGACGCCCAAAAGCCAGCCGCCGCCCAAAGTGGCGCGGTCCGAAATGGCCTTGTCTTGGCGCAAAAGCGCGATGATCTCGGGGATGGCGAAAATGCCAAGGCCGACGATGACCAGTTTGAGCCCGTCGCCAAAATACTGGAACATGGCAAAGCGGATATCGCCTTGGTCGAAATAGGACCAGCTCTCGGGAATGATCCGAAACGCCCCTGCGCTCGCGCCTTCGCCGATGGTGCCCACAAGGATGCCCAAACAGGCCGCTGCGATGCCTTTGATGGCGACGCGTCCGGCCAAAACGCCGACCATCGAGAGGCCGAAGATGGTGATCATCAACAGCTCAGGGGTTTTGAACAGCAGCACGATGGGGCGGGCCACGAGGATGAAGAGCGTCAGGAAAAGTGCGCCCAAAAGCCCGCCAAATAGCGAAGCGGCGAAGGCTGCAGAGAGCGCGCGGGCCGCTTGGCCGCGTTTGGCCAGCGGAAAACCGTCGAGCACCGTGGCTTGGCTGGCGCTAGAGCCGGGGATGCCCATGAGCACCGAGGCGAATGTGTCCGAGGTGGGCACGACCGCCACCATGCCGATCATGAGGGCGAGGCCAAGGGCCGGTTCCATCCCGAACATGAAGGGCAGTAAAAGCGAGAGCCCCGCGATGCCCCCAAGGCCCGGAAAGACGCCGATGGTCAGGCCCAAAAGGACCCCAAGGACGAGATAGACCGGCACCAGCGGCATCATGAACGAGATTGCCCCGCCAAAGAGGCTTACGGGGTGAAACTCACCGATGATGCCAAGGGCGTCGCCAAGGGCCGGTAGGGCCGTCCCGAAAATATCTGCAAGAATGTCCATGAGATTTGGCCATGCGCCCGCCGCTCATTGAACAGCGGGCGCATGATTTTTAGCTTACAGCTCGACGCCGTAACGCTCTTTGAGCCAGTTCACGACAAAGGTCTTGGCGCTATCTGGCACCTGCGTGGCGCTACCCAGCGCGCCCGTGGCCGCTGCACCAGTCATTTGCGGATAAACGCCCAAACGCGCTTCGGAAATTTCACCAAAGTCAGCGCGCGCTTTCACAGCCTCGAAGGCCGCGGTGTAAGTGGCAATTGCATCGGCGGATGCGCCTGCAGGCAAGAACACCATTTTTTGCGCCGGGAAACCTGCGACAAAGAAGGCTTTCCAAGCATCCCATTTCTCGCCGGAGGTTTCGCAACCAGCGGTCGCCTCGCAGACCTCTTTAAAGGTCGGCATGTCAGGGAAGGTCGGGTCGCGCACAATATTGCCATCCGCATCAAGCGCGCCAAAGCTGAACCACGGGGTCGCCGTGCCCGCCTCAACCAGCGGGGTGACGCCTTTGAGATAGGACGAGGACGTCTGATAATCGACATTAGCCTCGCCGCGTTCGAACATCAGGCGGCCATCACCGCGGCCTTTGATGCCAAAGACCGGCTCGACGTTCATGCCCAGCATTTCCCAAGCCAAAAGCGGCACAAGATCAAGACGGGTCGCGCCTTGGGAGCCGTAGATGAAATCCTCGCCCGCGATGGCTTCAACGCCGCCTGCTGCAACTTTTTCGCCCAGCTCAGGGGGCAGATAGGCCACGCCGCCGGTGCCAGATGCAAGCACGACGTTCCAATCCGAATACTCGTATTTCACCCGCGGATCACCCAAGAGATAGGGGAACTGCGTCGAGCCCGAAGAGCCGAAGATCAGCGTGCCATCGTCGTATTGCTGCTGCTGAAAGAAATTCGCGCCTTTGGTCGAACCTGCGCCGGGCATGAATTTTACCACGACCGTGGGCTGACCGGGCAGGGCCTCAGAGAGCAGGGGGGCATAGAAATTCGCCCATTTCGCCGAGCCGCCGGTCTCTGAGAATGGAATGATCCACTCGACAGTTTTACCAGCAAGATCGATGCCATGGCCGCCTGCTTGCGCGGTGGTGCTGGCAAATAGAGATGTGGCCACCATGCTGGCGCCAAGCGCAAGAGTGCGCGTGAGTTTGTTAAGGGACATGATATCCTCCCGAAGTTGCGATTTTTCGCTGTTGTTCTGAGCGCGCGGCTGTCCGAACCTTGCGCGTAAATATGATCTTGGCGCAATTTTTGGCGGCTTCCAAGGGATTTCGGTGGTGGTTCGGCCCAGTTTGACACGGCTTAGCGCAATTGCTAGCAAGCGCGCACCGTTGGGGTGCCCTCTTGGGGGCTGAGATTTGCGCACGCGCAGGAACCCATGGAACCTGATCCGGGCAATTCCGGCGGAGGGAACGGTATTTGCGCTGCAAGACCTGCACGCATAGACCAGTGTCACCCGCTCATGCCCTTTTGACGTCAAAAGGACCAAAACATGCGCAATATTCTCACAGCTTTCACCCTCGCTCTGGCCAGCGCCGCGAGCGCGCAAACGCCGCAGCTCACGGTCTATACCTACGACAGCTTTGTGTCTGACTGGGGCCCCGGCCCTCAAGTTGAGGCGGCTTTTGAGGCGGAATGTGCCTGCGATTTGCAGTTGATTTCCGTGGGCGATGGCGCAGGTATCTTGTCGCGGCTCAAGCTTGAGGGCGCGCGCTCCGAGGCGGATATCATTCTGGGCCTCGACACCAATCTCACCGCCGCCGCCGCTGATTTGATGGCCCCCCACGGGATCACCGGCGCCTTCGATCTGCCGACCCCTTGGAACGATGAGGCGTTTTTGCCCTTCGATTGGGGCTATTTTGCCTTTGTCTACGATGAGACCAAGGTGAGTGTGCCGCCCAAGTCTTTTAAGGATCTAATCGCCAGCGATTTGAAAATCGTTGTGCAAGATCCCCGCACCTCGACCCCCGGTTTGGGTCTGATGATGTGGGTTGAGGCGGCTTACGGCGATGAGGCCCCGGCGATCTGGGAGGGCCTTGCCCCGCGCATTTTGACCGTCACCAAGGGTTGGGACGAGGCCTATGGGATGTTTTTGGAAGGTGAGGCCGATATGGTTCTCTCGTACACCACATCCCCAAGCTATCATGTGATTGCTGAGGAAGACGCCACCAAAAAAGCGGCCACCTTCGATGAAGGTCACTATATGCAAATTGAGGTCGCAGGTATTGTTGAGGGCACAGATCAGCCGGAACTGGCCAAGGCGTTTATGGAGTTTATGATTTCGGACGCGTTTCAGTCGATCATCCCAACGACGAATTGGATGTATCCCGCCAAACTGCCCGCAAGCGGTGTGCCTGAGGCATTTGCCAAACCAATCCCTGATGACAAAGCGCTGATTTTTGCGCCCAATGTTGCCGCGGACCGGCGTGATGCGGCGCTTGAGCGGTGGCGCGCTGGCCTGTCCAAGTGACGTTATAAGTGACGCTTAGGCGCTTGATCCGATGCTTTTGGTAAGGCTGGGGCAAATCGGCCTCGGCCTTTTGGGGCTCTTGAGCCTTGGCGCAGTTTTTGCGCTCACGACCCATGCTGATGGTCCGCTGAGTTTGGGCGCGGGTGATCTTGCCGCCTTGCGCTTCACCTTGGTGCAGGCGCTTCTCTCGGCAACCGTCAGCGTTGCCCTTGCGATCCCGTTGGCGCGGGCGCTGGCGCGGCGGGCCTTCCCCGGGCGAGGGCTCTTGATCCTCGCTCTTGGCGCGCCTTTTATTTTGCCTGTGATCGTCGCGATTTTTGGTCTTTTGGCGGTATGGGGCCGGGCCGGCGGGGCGAGCGATCTGCTTGCGGCCATTGGCCTGCCACGTCTTGATATTTACGGG
>CAYLLD010000205.1:0-2276 GCA_964384315.1 uncultured Rhodobacterales bacterium
GGTTTGAAATGGCTGGTGTGCCGATTGGCGCAATTTTGCATTCAGTCTTTGACGAGAATGAAATTTGCAGCGTACTGCCCGACGAAAAGGTCATGTTTCGAGACCAAGAAGAAAGCCTAACAAGCTCCGCTCTAACAATCGCGCAGGAAAACGGCAAAAAATGGGAACAAATCCAAGGCCCCCGCTATTGGAAATACGAGGATCAAACCTTGGTCGAACTGCGCGATGCTAACGAGACAGATGACCCAGTTAGTTGAAGTCGAAACAGAGAAAACGAGCCCCAAATGCCCAACTTCCACCTAATCGCCAATGGCCCCCGCCCCGTCGCGCCCTTCTCTCATGCGGTGGAAAGCGACGGGTGGGTGATGCTCACGGGGCAGATGCCCACGGACCCCGACGCCCCCGATGCGCCTCTGCCTGCGGGGGTTGAGGCCCAGACCGCGCGGGTGATGGAGAACCTTAAGATCGTGCTGGCGGGGCTGAACCTTGATCTGAGCCATGTCTTGCAATGTCGCGCCTATCTGACCCAGTTCGAGCGGGATTTTGAGGCCTTTAACGAGGTCTATCAGAGCTATTTTCCGCCTGAGCGCCGCCCCGCGCGCACCACCATTGGCGTGACCGCTTTGGCCGTGGGGGCGCTGGTGGAAATTGACATGGTGGCGAAGCGGCCGTGACGGACCACCGATGAAAGACTGGTCATGAAAGGTTGGGCAATCTCGCGTGATGGCGAGGCGCTGATCCTGCATCGCGCGGGGCGCCGCCGTATGGACGTCAGCGCCAGCACCGCGCTAACCGGCACCCACCGCCCCGCGCGCCTTGCCCATGCCATCCGCCAAGACCTGTGGCGCGCCTTGCAAACCACCCGCGGCTTTTCGCCCGTGATCCGCATCGAAACCGGCCCCGCCCAGACCCGCATCACCGCAGGCGGGCAGATCGACGGGCCGCGCGCGCCTGCCCTCTCGCAAATCATCCAAGACCTGCTAAACAGCCCCTCGAACCGCAACCGCTGGCAGCATTGGGCAGGCAGATGATCGCAAGATTTTGGCCCCTTTGCGCCGCCGGACTTTCGCAATCACCGCCCCTTGGGGCGTCAAAGGGATGATCTGATGGCCCTGCCCTATATGCTCAAACATCGCGGCTTTCCCGGTCGCCTGCCCGGTACGGATTTTCAGTTCACCCTGCGCCGTGCCAATCCCAAAGGCGCAACCGAGCTAAAGGCCCGCGAGCGGCACAAGGATCGCCGCCCCAGTGAGCGCGAGGCAGATAGCAATTTTCTGGCCTGTCTTTGGGCGCATTTTGGCGATGAGCCCTTTGAGCGCGGCAATCTGGATGCGGGGCGGCTGTCGTGGCTGTTTGAGCGCGAGGTTGTCGCCGCCCAAGACCCCTTCGATGCCTCGTCTTATGAGGCGCTGTTGCAAATTGATGAGGCGGCGGCGCGGGCGAGTTTTCCGCAGGCCTTTGAAGGGGCGTTTTGAGCAGGACTGATCCAGCTTTGGGCCAAATCAAAAAACATCGCCGTGCTGTGTTTTCGTTTGCCCCCACATGCACTAGACTTGCCCACGCAGCGCACATCGCCGTGCGCCCAACGGAGCAGGAGACACTCATGATCAAGAATTTCGCATTCGCTTGTTTGGCCCTTGGCGCGCTGAGCGCTTGTGGCGACACCGTCGCAGAGCAGGCCGCCGTGGGCGCCGTTGCCGGTGCAGGTGCCGCTATTGTCACCGATGGGGACATTCTGACCTCGGCAGTTCTGGCCGCTGGCGGCAACGTGGCCTATTGCCAGCGCTTCCCTGATCGCTGCGACGATGCGGGCACGCCATTCGAATAAGTGCCCCGCTAAGTGCGGACACGAACTACACTGCGTCATTTGGCGCAATAATATTATAAAAAACGCCGCGCTTAGGACTGGAACTTAGCGCGGCGATTTTTTAGGTTCTGTCGGAACTGGAGGACGCCTGATGTTCAAAAAGATCCTGATCGCCAATCGCGGCGAGATTGCCTGCCGCGTTATCAAGACCGCCCGCAAGATGGGCATCGCCACGGTGGCGGTCTATTCGGACGCGGATAAGGGCGCTTTGCACGTCGCCATGGCCGATGAGGCGGTGCATATCGGCCCGCCCCCTGCGGCCGAGAGTTACATCGTTATCGACAAGATCATGGAGGCGATCCGGCAAACCGGCGCTGAGGCAGTGCATCCGGGTTATGGGTTTCTCTCCGAGAACCGGCGTTTTGCGGAAGCGCTTGAAAAAGAGGGCGTGGCCTTTATCGGCCCGCCT
>CAYLLD010000205.1:2286-4481 GCA_964384315.1 uncultured Rhodobacterales bacterium
AGATGGGCGATAAGATCACCTCGAAAAAGCTGGCCGCCGAGGCGGGTGTCTCGACGGTGCCCGGTTACATGGGGCTGATTGAGGACGCTGAGGACGCGGTCAAAATCTCGAACCAAGTCGGCTATCCGGTGATGATCAAGGCCTCTGCGGGGGGGGGCGGCAAGGGGATGCGCATCGCGTGGAATGACACTGAGGCGCGTGAGGGGTTTCAATCCTCGAAGAACGAGGCGGCATCAAGTTTTGGCGATGACCGGATTTTCATCGAAAAATTCGTCACCCAGCCGCGGCACATCGAAATTCAGGTTCTGGGGGATAAACACGGCACCTGTCTTTACCTGAATGAGCGCGAGTGTTCGATCCAGCGGCGCAATCAAAAGGTCATCGAAGAGGCCCCGTCGCCGTTTCTCGATGAGGCGACCCGCAAAGCCATGGGCGAGCAGTCCGTCGCGCTGGCCCAAGCGGTGGATTATTGCTCGGCGGGCACCGTTGAGTTCATCGTGGATGGGGACAAGAATTTCTACTTTCTCGAAATGAACACCCGCCTGCAGGTCGAGCATCCGGTGACCGAGATGATCACTGGCATTGATCTGGTAGAGCAGATGATCCGCGTGGCCTACGGCGAGAAACTGGCCATGGCGCAGACGGATATCGGCATCAACGGCTGGGCGATGGAGAGCCGGCTTTACGCCGAGGACCCCTATCGCAACTTTCTGCCCTCAATCGGTCGGTTGACCCGCTATCGCCCCCCCGCTGAAATCGAAGGCCCCGCGCGCAACGACAAGGTGCGCAATGACACGGGCGTCTTTGAGGGCGGCGAGATTTCGATGTTTTATGACCCGATGATCGCCAAATTGTGCACATGGGGGCCGACCCGCGCGTCGGCCATCGAAGAGATGCGCGTGGCGCTCGACGGCTTTGAGCTTGAGGGGATCGGGCACAACCTGCCGTTCCTTTCGGCGGTGATGGATCACCCAAAATTTGCGGCGGGCGACATCACCACGGCCTTTATCGAAGAGGAATATCCCGACGGGTTCCAAGGCGCTGACCTGCCAGAGACCACCATGCGCAAGCTTGTGGCGGTGACAGCGGCCATGTTCCGCATGCAGGAAATCCGCGCGGCGCAGGTCTCAGGGCGTTTGGGCAATCATGAGCGGGCCGTGGGGTCCGATTGGGTTGTCAGCGCAGGCGATCACAGCTGGCCTGTGGGTATTTTGGCCGATAAATCCGGCGCAAGCGTGAGTTTTGCCGATGGGCAAACCCTGCGGGTGGCCAGTGATTGGAAACCGGGGATGCCCCTGGTTGAGGCCACGGCCGATGAGGCGCCCCTGACCTTTAAGGCGGCGCCGATCACCTCGGGCTACCGTGTGCGTCACCGCGGGGCCGATATCAATCTGCGCATCCGCACCCCGCGCCAACACGCGCTTGCGGCCCATATGCTTGAGAAAATCGCCCCCGATACCTCAAAGATGCTGCTATGTCCGATGCCCGGGCTCGTGGTTGCGCTGAATGTGGCGCAGGGCGATGAAATCCAAGAGGGTCAGGCGCTGTGCACCGTTGAGGCGATGAAGATGGAAAACGTGCTCAAGGCCGAGCGCAGCGGGGTGGTCAAAAAGATCAACGCGCAAGCGGGGGCATCGCTGGCAGTGGATGACGTGATAATGGAGTTTGAGTAGCAAGCTCTATCTTTGTGGCGAGGCGCGGCCGGACGATCAGACGGCTGATTTGGAAAGGCCACGCTGCACTTGGCGCGGGCATCATCCGCGCCGATAACGCAGGCGGATTTGCCTCAAGGACGCCGAAAAATCAATCAAGACCTAGCGCTGCATCTCTTGCTGGCGCATCGGCATTTTATCAATCACCCGCATGATCTCGCGCGCGGTCCACGGCAGCGGTTTGCGCAGCTTGACCTGCCCGTCCTTGCCAATGAGCACCAGTTGAAAGCCGCGCGGGCGCAGTTCCACTCGCAAATCGCTCAGGGCGTCCTTGTCGGTATTCGTGTCGGTTATGACGACCACATCGCGCTCGTCCAGTTCGGGCTTTGCGGCCTCTAGAAACGCCAATTGCGCCTGAAAGCGTGGATCGTTTGGGGTATCGGCGAAAATCACGATGGGGCGGCTGCGCCACAAGAGGTCTTCTAGCTTGGGCGGGGTATCGGTAGCCTCGGCGGTCGTTGCGGCGGTTGTCACATCGGTTGT
>CAYLLD010000206.1:0-4396 GCA_964384315.1 uncultured Rhodobacterales bacterium
CGCCGCCACGATGTTTGAGGCGGGGCTTGCGGATGAGCGGATGAAGATCGAGATCGAAGTGACCGCGCGGCTGCCGCGTTGACGGTTAGCCCGCCAGTATCGCCACCTCGTCGCGGGTGGGCATGCTGGCCGCAGCCCCCGCGCGGGTGACGGAAATCCCCGCCACGACGCAGCCGATCTGGGCTGCCTCTTGCGCTGATTTTCCGGCGGCCAGTGCATAGGCCAAAGCGCCATTGAACGCATCCCCTGCACCGGTCGTTTCAACCACCGGCGCATTTGCGCGGGCGGGCACAAGGCCGTGCCCATGCAAAAACGCCCCCTGTGCGCCCATGGTGATGATCGGGGTTTTGACGCCCATGGCGCAAAGGGCCTCAGTGGCGCGGGCGGCGTCCTCGGGCGTGTGCACCGCGATGCCGGTGATCGCCTCGGTCTCGGTCTCATTGGGGGTGACATAGTCGCAAAGCGCCAGCATTTCGGGCGGCAAAGGCGTATCAGGCGCAGGGGCGGGGTTCAGGATCGTGGTCACACCGCGCGCGCGGGCGATGCTTAGGGCGCGCTGCGCGGCCTCAAGGGGTTGTTCTTGCTGGGTGATGAAAACATCCGCGCCCTCAATCGCCGCTGCCGCCTCGTCGATATCCGCAGCCGTTAGGTCTGCCGCTGCACCAGGGGCAATGACGATGGCATTGTCGCCGGTGGCGGGGTCGATGAAAATACCGGCGGCACCGGTGTAGCTTTGGGGGTCTTGCTTGATCTGCGCGGTGATGCCCGCTTCTTGCCACAGGTCCAGCGCCATTTGCGCAAAAGGATCGGCGCCAAGTTTCGTGATCATCGTGACATCGGCCCCAAGCCGCGCCGCTGCCACCGCCTGATTTGAGCCCTTGCCGCCGGGGCCAAGGGCAAAGCCGCTGGCCAGCAGGGTCTCGCCCTGACGCGGCATCCGCGGCGCTCGAAAGGTAGCATCGGCCACGAAGACACCCAAAACCGCAATTTTTCCCATCAGATCACCGCCCATTCTACAAATGCTTTGCCTGCCAAGATGCGCTCGACGCTTAGGGGGCTGAGGTCAAGCGTGTCGTAGCGCCCGTATGTGATGAGTTCCGAGACGCCGCGCCCCATGGCGGGGGATTGCTGCAGGCCGTGGCCTGAAAATCCGTTGACGAAAATGAAGTTAGGACACGCGGGGTGCGGCCCGATGATCGCGTTTTGATCCAGCGTATTATAGGCGTAATGGCCGACCCACGAGTTGATCAGGCGCAGGGCCTCAAAGGCGGGGATGCGGTGCGCCAGCGCGGGCCAGACTTTGTCCTGCCACAGATCGTGATCCGCCTCGAAGTCGTCAAACTCGACCGCATGATCGTCCTTAGGTGGGCACCCGGCCATGAAATATTGCCCGTCTTGGCGCACATGCACCCCGGATGGATCAATGGTGAGAGGCAAAGCGGTTTCGAGCTTTTGGGCCGCGTCAAAGATAAAGGTATAGCGCTTGCGCGGCTCGACGGGCAGGGTGAACCCCGCCATTTGCGCGGGTTTAGCGGCGCGCGGCCCGGCGGCATTGACCAGATGCCCGGCTGCGATATGCTCGCCAGTGGCCAAAGTCACGCCAGTGATTGCGGTCCCATCGCGGGTGATCGCGACCACCTCATTGGCGACATATTCGACGCCCCGCGCGCGGGCCTGCCGTCGCCACCAGTCAAAGAGCGTGCCCCCGTCAAAATAGCCCTCATCCACGAGGTTGTGATTGCCCCCCAGCACGTCTTCTAGATTGTAAAACGGGTAGGCTGCCGCGATCTCATCGGCGCTCATGTAGCGCGTTCCGGCCCCAAGCTCGCGCTGGGTTTGCGCCATGGCGCGCATCTGGGTCTGGGCGGTGTCATCGGCGGCCAGATACATATAGCCAAATTTTTGAAAGGTCAGATCCGGGGCTTCAGGGCCAAGATGCGCGCGAAAATTATTCACGAAATCGGCGGCGAACTGCGAGATGCGGATGTTTACCTCGGACGAGAACTGTTGGCGCATGCAGCTGTTCGTGTGCGAGGTCGAGGCGAATTCATAGCTGGGATCACGCTCGACAACGAGGACGCGGCCATCGAAATCTGGGTTCTTGCTTAGGAACCACGCCACGGAACTGCCCAGCATCGCACCGCCGATGATGACAACATCGTAAGAGCTTGCGTTGGGGGCGTGGAACGCGCTCATGCGGGTAAATCTGGGAGGCGGGATTGGGCTTTGAGCGCTTGAAAGGCCTTGAGGGTCATGTCGATCCCATCGGCTACACCGATGTGTGGATAATCGCCCACAGCGGCGCGCAAGGGGGCGTCGCTAAGGTCTGGTGGGAAGGGAAAGCTGGTGCCCGAATGGGTGATTTTTGCGCCCATAGGCTCATTTAGCCCCATACGCTCATTTAGCAGAGCCACCGCCGCGCCCACGTCGTGACAAGCGCCGTTGAGGTCAAAGACATTGGCCCCGGTTTGATCGCGAGAGACCGCCGCGATCATCGCCGCCGCGGCCTCGCCCGCATAAAGAAAACTCGTTGGCCCCGAAAAACTCACGTCAAAGGGCACGCCTAGCACCGCCGCCTGCATGCCAAGGGTGAATTTCGAGCTGACCCCCTGATCCCGCGCCAGCCCATAGACAACATTGGGACGCACCCCGATCGAGGGCAGGTTCCAGTCCTGCCAATAGACCTTGGCGCTTTCCTCATTGGCCATTTTATACACGCCATAAAGCGTCGCGAGATAGGGCGATGTGTCCGTGGGGATGCCGTGGCTTGCGACCGAGCTGGTGTAGAGCGTGCGGGTGATCCCGGCGCTGCGGGCGGCCTCAAAGACATTGAGCGTGCCCACCACATTCACCTGAGCCCCCGCAACGGGGTCGGCCTTGCAAAAGGGAATTTGCAGCCCCGCCAAATGAATGATCGCGCGGGGGTTATGCTGCGCAACCACTGCGGCGAGGCGCGTTTTATCGGCGATGTCGCCGGTTTCCCACGTCAGGGTCGATGCCGCCTCCTCGCCCATGATCAACGCGGGCCGACGACGGTCGTTATGCAGATCAAACCCGATGGTTTTGATACCCGCGCGGGTGAGGATGGCCATGACCCATGCGCCGATGCAGCCGCCCGCCCCAGTGACGAGAACTGGGCCCTCGCAAGGTTTCGCAGCCTCTACGAATGGATCCGTTAACGCGGCCCAAATGGCATCTGTCATGGGTGTCTCCCCGGCTTTCTGGCGCCGGCTTTCTGGCCCCAGTTTTCTGGCGAGAGTGCCGCAAGGCCGGGCGAGGATCAACCACGTTTGGAGGGGCGGTTTGCCCGATCTAGCTTTCGGGCGGAATGACCCGCAGGCTCAACTCGCGCAGCTGCTCGTTAGCCGGCTCGTTGGGCGCGCCCATCATCAAATCCTCAGCCCGCTGGTTCATCGGGAACATGATGACCTCGCGGATGTTTTGCTCATCGGCCAGCAGCATCACCACGCGGTCGATGCCAAGTGCGCAACCACCGTGGGGCGGGGCGCCGTATTGGAAAGCGGTGTAAAGCCCGCCAAAGCGGTTTTTGACCTCGGTCTCGTCGTAACCGGCGATCTCAAAGGCCTTGAGCATGATCTCGGGCTGGTGGTTCCGGATCGCACCCGAAACCAGTTCGTAGCCGTTACAGGCCAGATCGTATTGATAGCCCAGCACCTCAAGCGGATCGCCGTTGAGCGCCTCCATACCGCCCTGGGGCATGGAGAAGGGGTTGTGTTCAAAGTCGATCTCGCCGCTTTCCTCGTCTTTTTCATAGATCGGGAAATCGACGATCCACGCGAAGGCAAAGCGGTCTTTATCGGTCAGGCCCAGCTCATCGCCGATCACCGTGCGGGCGCGTCCGGCCACGGATTCAAACGTCTTTGGCTTGCCCCCTAGGAAAAACGCCGCATCGCCGACACCAAGGCCCAGCTGTTCGCGGATCGCCTCGGTGCGCTCGGGGCCGATGTTTTTGGCCAGCGGACCTGCGGCCTCCATGCCATTCTCGCCATCGCGCCAGAAGATATAGCCCATCCCCGGCAGGCCCTCTTTTTGGGCGAATGAATTCATCCGGTCGCAGAATTTGCGTGAACCGCCCTTGGGGGCGGGGATTGCGCGGACCTCGTTGCCGTCTTGCTCTAGGAGCGAGGCAAAGATTTTGAAGCCGGAGCCTGCGAAATGCTCAGAGACCACCTGCATTTTGATCGGGTTGCGCAGATCGGGCTTGTCGGTGCCGTACCAAAGCGCAGCGTCGCGGTAGCTGATTTGCGCCCAGTCCGTATCGACTTTGCGCCCGCCGCCGAATTCCTCGAAAATCCCTGCGATCACCGGCTCAACGGTATCGAAGACGTCTTGCTGGGTGACGAAACTCATTTCAACATCAAGCTGATAAAAATCC
>CAYLLD010000207.1:0-4385 GCA_964384315.1 uncultured Rhodobacterales bacterium
GATTGATGGGTACAGGCGGGCTGAGCCATGCCGCTGGGCGCTTCACCTTGCGCTCGCAGTTGGGCCGTCATCCCCATGATCGCAAGAAAATGGCGGTTCTAAAGGGCGGCGGGCGTCACGCGATCACGCATTTTCAGGTCGATGAGCGGTTTACCCGCGCCGCGCGGCTGACCTGTCGCCTTGAGACAGGGCGCACCCATCAAATCCGCGTCCATATGGCCCATTTGGGCCACGCGCTTATTGGTGATCCGGTTTATGGGCGCAATAGGTCGGGACAAGATTTCGGCCGCCAAGCGCTTCACGCGGCGACTTTGGGCTTTGTGCATCCCGCAAGCGGCGAGACCATGACGTTTCGCTCGGAGATGCCTGCGGATATGGTCGATCTGATGGGCGTTTTGCAGGATCAGGATTAGTGCCAGGATTAGCGCCAGGATTAGTGCCAGGATTAGCGCCGCCCAAAGCTCGCGCGGACAAGTGTCGCATGAATGCGCAGGCCCTGCGCTTTTGGTGCGCTTTTCCCTTTGATGCCTTTGGCTTTAATGCATAGGAGCGGCCTGTTCACCTAACGCGCATGCGCCAATCCGATTTACAATTCCGAGGACCTCATGAAAATTCTTGCCTTCTCCGCCTCTAACAGCAGCACCTCTATCAACCGCGCGCTGATTGATTTCTCTGCCACGCGTTTGCAGACCCTTGCCAAGGGGGTGACCATCGATACGCCTGATCTGAACGATTACGACCTGCCGATCTATTCCAGCGATATTGAAGCCAAGAGCGGTATTCCAGCGGCGGCCCAAGCTTTTTACGACAAGATCGGCGCGGCGGATGCGGTGCTAGTGTCCTTTGCCGAGCACAACGGCTCAACCACCGCTGTGTGGAAGAATATGTTTGACTGGATGAGCCGGATCGAGATGAAGGTTTGGCAGGACAAGCCCATCGTGATGTTGGCCGCGAGCCCCGGCGGGCGTGCAGGGGCTGGTGTTTTGGGCGGGCAAACGCAAATGGCGCCGCATTTTGGCGGATCGGACCTGCGCGGCACCTTTGGTGTTGGCACATGGTACGAGGCTTGGGACGCGGAGGCGGGTGTTTTGACCAAACCCGAAGATATCGCGGGTCTGGATGCGGTTTTGGCCAAGCTGGTTGCGCCTGCTTGAGGCGACATCCGCTAAAAACGAAAACTTGCGCGTCCAGTCATGGGCGCGCAAAGCCCCGCTTAGCAGGCGCAGCATAGGCGGGTGTTGAGGGGATGTAATCTAAGATCGCGCCGCCGCGAGGATTGTTACCTTTTGTTAAGACTTTGAAAATTAAAGACTTGGTAATGATGAATCGCTCGTAAACCGATCTATGACCGGCCCAAATCCCATATTTCAGCCCGTTCACGGCTTTGGGATTTTGCACCGCAGCATTAAGGGCCTAGCATAATGGGAATAGGGTAAATTCCTGAGGTGATCTTGAAAAAGCCCGCCCCACTACATATCTGATAGATACGCTCAAGTATGAGCGCTTGGAGGAGACTGATGAGCTATTCAAACCTGCCTGCACCGTCCCCCGAACAGGGACTGTCCAACTATATGCAAGCGATCCGTCGCTTTCCCATGCTTGAGCCTGACGTAGAGTTCATGCTCGCGAAATCTTGGGTCGAGCATAACGACACAGAGGCCGCCCATAAGCTGGTGACCAGCCCCCTGCGTCTCGCGGCGAAAATCGCCATGGGCTATCGCGGCTATGGCTTGCCCACCGCCGAGGTTGTGTCTGAGGCGAATGTTGGATTGATGCAGGCGGTCAAGCGGTTTGATCCGGACAAGGGCTTCCGGCTCTCGACCTATGCCATGTGGTGGATCCGCGCCTCTATTCAGGAATATATCCTGCGCTCGTGGAGCCTTGTGAAAATGGGCACGACCAGCGCGCAGAAAAAGCTGTTTTTCAACCTGCGCAAGGCCAAGAACAAAATTGGTGCGCTCGAAGAAGGCGATCTGCGCCCTGAGAACGTCAAGAAAATCGCCGAGGATTTGAACGTCACCGAAAAAGAGGTGGTGTCGATGAACCGGCGGATGTCCGGCGGCGATGCCTCGCTGAACGCGCAGATCAAGACCGATGGCGAAGGTGCTGCTGAGTGGCAGGATTGGCTTGAGGACGAGGACGCGGATCAGGCCAGCGATTACGCTGAGCAAAACGAATACGACACCCGCCGCGAGATGCTTGAGACGGCGATGGTTGATCTGAACGAGCGCGAGCGCGACATTTTGGTGCAGCGCAAGCTCTCGGATGAGCCAAAGACCCTTGAGCAGCTCTCTGAGGTTTATAACGTCAGCCGCGAGCGTATTCGCCAGATCGAAGTGCGCGCCTTTGAGAAGATCCAAGAGAAGGTGCGCGGGCTGGCCGAGCAAAAGGGCATTATGCCCGCTGCGGTTTAAATCCGGCAAAATAGACGACAAAAGGCGCCCCAAGCGATTGCGGGCGCCTTTTTCTTGCGCGCCTGCGGGCGGATGCGTGCGTTTTCCCGTTCTATTCCCCGCGCTTTGCGGCTATGCGCAGCCATGACCCAAAATGATCTTCCGACCTGGCGCTTGCGCCCGAAAACTTCGCCCCAGCGCTTTCGCCGCGGCGACCCGTGGATTTTTGCCGATGAGCTGGTGATGGACCGGCGCACCAAGGCGACCCCTGCAGGGGGGATTGTCGTGGTGCAGGACACCGAGCGGCAGGGCTTTGCGGTGGCGGCGGTGAACCCTGCCTCAAAGATTGCGGCGCGGATTTTGTCGCTGAACCCCGAAGAGATCATCGATGCGGCGTGGATCGAGGCGCGGCTTGCGCGGGCTTTGGCCTTGCGCGAGCGGCTGTTCGATCAGCCTTTCTACCGGTTGGTCCATGCCGAGGCCGACGGGATGCCCGGCGTGATCATCGACCGCTTTGGCGATGTGGCGGTGATCCAGCCCAATGCCGCTTGGGCCGACGCGATGCTCGCCATCATCACCGATGCGCTGATGAAGGTGACGGGGGTGAGCGTGGTGCATATGAACGGCGAGAGCCGCGCGCGCGCCCTTGAAGAGCTGCCCAGCCGCGCCGAGACGATCCGCGGCACGCTGCCTGCGCAAATTGACGTGCTCATGAACGGCGCGACCTATGTGGCGGATTTGGCCGATGGTCAGAAAACCGGCCTGTTTTTCGACCAGCGCGACAACCATGCTTTTGCGGCCCGTTTGGCCAAAGATGCGCGCGTCCTTGATGTGTTTTCCCATGTCGGCGGCTTTGGTTTGGCGGCGCTTGCGGGCGGGGCGGCCTCGGCGCTGGCGATTGACAGCTCGGCCCCTGCTTTGGCGCTGGCGGAGGCGGGCGCAGAAAAATCCGGCTTTAGCGATCGGTTTTCTGTGCGCAAATCCGATGCGGTGCCGGGGCTCAAAGCTCTGGCCTCCGAAGAGGCGCGGTTTGATCTGGTGATCGCCGATCCGCCAGCTTTTGCCCCCCATAAAGGCGCGCTTGAAAACGGGTTGCGCGGCTACGAAAGGGTGGCGCTGAACGCCGCGCCTTTGGTGGAAACCGGCGGCTATTTGGTGCTCTGTTCCTGCTCGCAGGCGGCGGATTTGGCGAAATTCCGCGAGGCGTCTTTGCGCGGGATTGGCCGTGCGCGGCGGCGCGTGCAGCTGGTCCACACGGGCTATGCCTCGCCGGATCATCCGGTCCATTCCAGCCTCGCCGATAGCGCTTATCTCAAGGCGCTGTTTTTCCGCGTCATCGAATGAAGGCTCTGCTTGACGCTTGCGTCATCTACCCGACTATTATGCGCGAATTGCTTTTGGGCGCGGCCAAGGCGGGGTTTTACGAGGCCCTTTGGAGCCCCCGCATCCTGCGCGAATGGGAATTGGCCGCAGCGCGCTCTGGGGCGGATGTGGCGGCGGCGGCGCGGGTTGATATGGCGCTGATGGGCGACGGGTTTCGCGAGGCGCTGGTTGATCCTGAGGATTTGATCCTCGATCTGGCGCTGCCCGATCCGGACGACGATCATGTGCTTGCGGCGGCGGTAACAGGGGGCGCGGCGGCGATTGTCACAAAGAACCACAAGGATTTCCCCCTGCGCATTTTGGGCCATTACGGCATCGCGCGCAGCGATCCTGACGAGATGCTCTTGCGGTTTTGGGACGAAGACGCCGCGCGGATGAAGGCGGTGGTCGCAGAGGTCGTCGCGCGCACCGAGACGATTTCGGGCAAGGACCAAGACACCCGCCGCTTGCTCGCCACCCATCACAGATATTCGGGACGTCGGCCAAGACCACATAAAATGCGGGCTATAAGCCCTTCCAGCCATGCCATAATTTCCCGCCCCAAATGATCCGCCAACAACCATCGTGATTTTAGGGACCTTGGTTGTGGCCACGGCGGTGACCATCTTG